>NZ_JADPUN010000079.1 GCF_015690345.1 Plantactinospora alkalitolerans
CGCCGAGCGGCAGCGCATGTAGCGCGACGTACCGGACCGTCAACTCCTGGTCCGGTGGCTTCCAGGGCGAGGTCGCGGTTACGGCCGGCACGTCGGCGATCAACGGCTGGACCGTCCGATGGACTCTGGGCAGCGGCCAGAGCATCAGCCAGGTATGGAACGGCACGCTGAGCACCAGCGGCTCGACGGCGTCGGTCACCAACGCCTCGCACAACGGCTCTCTTCCCGCATCCGGCTCGACGACCTTCGGGTTCCTTGGATCCGGTACAGCCTCGGCGCCGTCCCTCACCTGTACGACGAGTTAGAGGTTGGGATTCGAATCGCTTCGGCGTGCAAGATCGGGTGGGGCCTGACCTCCTGTCGGTGGTCAGGCCCCGGCTGTCCGGGCAGAGGGATGGTCGATCGGTGTGGCACCACCTCGCTCGGGCTCGGCGCGGCCGTGCCGTCTGGCCTCGTCACGGCCTTCCGTCGCAGGGGAGCCTGGCCGGGGCTGGGCGGCCCCGACCAGGCTCCGAAAACTCAGCAGGCTCCGAAAACTCGCCAGGCTCAGAAGCGGCCGTACTGGCCGGCGGTGACGCCGGTCAGTACCCGGGTGGCGCCGGTGATGCTGCCGCTGGTGTAAAGGCCACCGGTGCTGGTGCCGCTCACGCTGCCGCCGGTGTAGATGTCGTAGCGCTGGCCGTTGGTGATCCTGTTCGACGAGAAGACGACCTCCCGGGTGGTGGCCGACGCCCGGTACGAGGCCAGCACCGTGCTGCCGGACACGACGTGCACGATGGTGTTGGCGGCCAGGTTGGAGTTGAACCGGGGTGCCACCCAGCCCTGGCCGGTGTTCGGCACCGCTCGGAACACGGCCAACGAGGTCAGCGCGGCACCCACCACCGTGCCACTGGTGAAGGTGATCGGTCCGTCGGCGTCGATCGCGCCCTCGCCGCCGCCTCGGGTGCTGGAGCCCTTGGCCGCCACCGTGCCGCCGGCGAAGGTGAGCGACCCGTTGGAGTCGAAGCCGTCCGTGCCGCCGGTGGCCACCACCGTGCCACCGGTGACCCTGATGAAGGCGATCGACGAGGGCTGCATGTGACCCAGGCCCTCCTCCGCGGCGTTGACCGCGTCGTCGCTGGCCACGACGTTGATGTTGCCGCCGCTGATCGTGGTCTGCAGCCCTTCCAGTGCCTCGTACGACCGGGGAACGTTGATGGTGCCGCCGGAAATGTTGAGCACATTCTCGCCCTTGATGGCATCGTCGGCGACCGAGGCCGTGATCGTGCCGTTGGTGATGGTGAGGACGCCCTTCCCGGCCTCGGTCTCGTTCGACTTGATCCCGTCCCCGCCGGACGAGGTCACGTTGATCGTGCCGCCGTTGATGGTGAGCGAGTCCTTGCCGCGGATCGCGTCGTCCACCGCGGTCACGGTGATGGTGCCGGACTGGATGACCAGGTCGTCCTTGCTGACGATGCCGTCGGCGGCGTTGGCGCGGACGGTCAGCGAACCGGTGCCGGCGATGGTCAGGTCGGCGGCGCTGAACAGAGCGGAGTCCGGCTCGCCGGTGCTGGTGTACGTCGTCGCGTCGGTGAGGCTGTTGCTGGTGCCGGCGGCCAGCGTGACGGTGACCGCGCCGGCGTTGAGCACGTACAGCGGGGAGGAGGTCGTGTTGGTGATCGAGGCACCGGCGAGGATGAGTTCCACGGTGCCGGTGGCGGCGGTGTCCACCGCGACGTAGCCGTTGTTCAGCGTGCCCCTGATCTCGTACGAGCCGGGGGCGGTGATGGTGACGGCGCTGCCGGAGACGGTGACGTTGCTGCCGGAGGCGCTCGCGCTGGAGCCGTTGAGGGTGATCGTGGCGGTCGGAGCGGCGACGGCCGCGACGGCGAGCGGGCCGGTCAGTAGCGCGGTCGTGAGTCCGACGAGGACGGCGGTTCTGCGGGCGGTTGCTTTCATGGCGGTTTTGTTCCTCCATGCGGGCGGGGCTTGGCCTGTGGGGGCGGGCTGGTCTGAGCCCGAGGCGTGGATACCTCGAAGATCGCTTGTCGGGGTCGCGAACAGTCGATGAACGAGGTGTTACATCGACGATCGTAAATGAGAATCCGCATGGATCAATAGACCTGGAGCGCCAGAATCCGGACTGCTTCCACAGGTGACAGGCAACTGACGGCAAACACTTACGAAATTCTGAGCTGCGTTTACTTGACCGCACCCCAGCTATCCTTCCGCCGTCCGAGCCGAACACCCTCGTCCGTTTCCGGCGGGCCCGGAGCTGCTGGTGGCCGTCAAAGCAATCGACACGGCCTCTTCCGGCCACGACCGTGGCCACCCCTCTGGCGATGGCGACGAGTCGAGCCACCCCTCTGGCGATGGCGATGAGTCGAGCGCGCGCCTGCGGCGTGACGTTCGTTGACTCCGCGACTGCGCTGCGTCCGGCGGCGAGCCGGGCGACGATCCTGCGGTCACGATCCTCGAAGATCCGAGCGTCCGCCCCGTCGGGGTCCACGTCGGTGGGTGAGGTTCTCAACAACGGCTCCTCGCACACCGCCAGGCACACCAGGGCGTGGCTGGCCGCCCACCCGCGCTGGCACGTCCACTGGACCACCCCACGCTTCCTGGCTCAACCAGGTCGAACCTGTCTTCGCCGCACTGACCCACGCCGTCCTCCGCAACGGCGACCTCAGCAGCCGCGACGACCGATCGACAAGATGGACACCTGGATCGTCCAACTCAAGGAAGCGACCTGCACCCTCCACTAATTAGCGCGGAGCAGCACTAGCCTGGCCAGGTGCACGCCGATGGGCTCCCCCTCCCACCCGCGCTGATCGATGTGGCGCAACAAGGCAGATGGACTGCGCCTGCCGGGGGCAACTACATCAGGATTTTCGGCGAACCCGCATACGGACCCGTCTTCCTGAAGGTCGATCAGATGAGGCGGAACGCCCGATGGATCGACGAGATCGACTACGACGACGAGTTCCGACAGCTCTACATCGGCGAGCCGGACCCCGCCAACCCACCAGGGGACATCGACCCACAGATGTCGTTGCTCCTCGGTGACCTCGGTTCGGACCAGCCGTTCGCACTGGACTTCCGCCGTTCGATGGAAGCACCGTCGGTGGTGTACCTCGACAGCACGATGCGGTGGGTTGAAGTCGCACCGACCATCGATGCGTTCATCGTTGAACTCGGGCTGTAGCGCGTACGTCCCGTAACCGCAGGCTGGGGGACTCACGGGCGACCGGCGTGCCGCGCTTGCGCGGCGCCTCGATGGCGGCACCTCCGAGCTCCGGGCGGTGGTCGTCACCCGGCCACGTCGTCGCGCTGGCATCGCAACGTGATCGCGCCGACCCGACCGGCGGCTAGGTGGCGCGGCAGGCACCAGACATCGGACCTGGGGAAGCGAGCCAACCGGTCCCAGATCCGGGACCGTGACGCCACGTCGCCTCAGTCGGTTCGTCAGCGACGACAAGGTCACCGAGCCCTCGGCGTCACCGTCGCCGGCCACGCTGACCCTTGTCGCCAGCCTTGAGACCCTTCAATTCGCCGGGGGCCTGTACGGTCGTGTCGCCGTTGGTGCGAATCGTGATGAGCTCGCCTGACTCTGTCTGCAGGTAACCCTCGCGCTAGCTCAAAGCCGGCTGGGAACCGGTGGGCAGCAGCACCCGGAACGCGGCACCCCGGCCGGGGCTCGTCTCCAGTTCGACCCGGCCGCCGTGACCGCTCACGATCGCCGCGACGATCGACAGGCCGAGCCCGGATCCGCCGTTGCTCCGGGCTCGGCTCGGATCCGCCCGGTAGAGCCGCTCGAAGATCCGCCCGGCGTGTTCCGGGCGTAGGCCGGGGCCGTTGTCGGCGACCTCCAGTACCGCGATCGGCGTATGCCGGGGCAGGCCTTCGCCGACCGTCGCGGCCGTGTGACGCCCGGGGCGGTAGGCCGCCAGCCGGCCGACCCGTACGGTGATGTCGGTGTGCGGCGGCGTGTGCTGTAGTGCGTTGGCGACCAGGTTGGTGGCGACCTGGCGCAGCCCGTGTTCGTCGCCGAGTACCGTCACCGGGTCGAAGGCGCACTGGTCGCCACCGTAGGCGGCCAACCGGACCGGGCGGTCGGGGCGGCGGGCGTGCGCGTCGCGGATCGCGTCGGCGGCGATCGCGAGCAGGTCGACCGGTCGCCGCTGCGGCTCCCGCTGACGGTCCAGCCGGGCCAGCAACAGCATGTCCTCGACCAGCAGCCCCATCCGCGCGGCCTCCGCCTCGATCCGGGACATCGTCTCGTCCAGCAGCCGCCCGGGCGGGGCTCCGCCGCGCCGGTACAGTTCGGCGAAGCCACGGATCGACGTGAGCGGGGTGCGCAGCTCGTGCGACGCGTCCGCGACGAACTGCCGGAGCCGTTGCTCGGACGCGGTCCGCGCGGCGACCTCCGACTCGATCCGGTCGAGCATCGAGTTCAGCGCGATACCCAGCCGGCCCGACTCGGTGTGCGGATCGGCGTCGTCGACGCGGTGGGTCAGGTCGCCGGCGGTGATCGCGGTAGAGGTGCTCTCCATCCGGATCAGCGGACGCAGGCCGATCCGGACCACCGCTGCGGCGACCAGCGCGAGCAGGAACAGCACGACGAGCATCACGACCAGGTCGATGGCGAGCAGCAGGTCCGTCGTGGCTTCGACCTGGCGAAGCGAGATGGCGGGTACGGTCACGGCGCCGTCGGGTTGGGTGGCCACCGCCACCCGCCAGTGGTCCTCGCCGTCGACGGACTTCACGGTGAACGGCTTGCCGTCCGCCCTGTCCCGCAGCCCGTCGAGCGCCCCCACCCGCGGTGGCGAGATCTCGTCGGTCGAGGGGAACGGCAGCTGGCGGCCCTCGGAGTCGAAGACGAGGATGGTGCGGTACATGTCGAAACGGCCCCGGGGAAAGGGATTGTCGCCGGCCGGGTCAGGCGGGAACGGACTGGCCACGACGTGGCGCATCCCGGCAAGCTGGTCGTCGATCTGGTCGGTGAGGTACTGACGCAGCAGTACGATGCCGGCCGCGTTGGACACGATCAGGGCGACCGCGCTGAGCGCGGCCACGGCGACGACGAGGCGGGACCGTAGCGTCCAGTGCCGCCACTTCGGCAGTCTCATTCGTCCGGGGGCCGGCGCAGCGCGTAACCCACACCACGGACCGTGTGGATCAACGGCGGCTCCCAGCGGTCGATCTTCTTGCGGAGGTAGTAGACGTACGACTCGACGATCCGACCGTCGCCGCCGAAGTCGTAGTTCCAGACCCGGTCCAGGATCTGCGCCTTGCTCACCACCCGGCCCGCGTTGACCAGGAGGTAACGGAGCAGGTTGAACTCGGTCGGCGACAGGTCGACTCGCCGGCCGCCGCGGCGGACCTCGTGCGCGTCCTCGTCGAGTTCGACGTCGGCGTAACGCAGGACGGCAGTGTCGCCGTTCGGCTCGATGCGGCTGCGGCGCAGGATCGCCCGGATGCGGAGCACGACCTCCTCCAGGCTGAACGGCTTGGTGACGTAGTCGTCGGCGCCGACGGTCAGGCCGGAGATGCGGTCCTCGACCGTGTGGCGTGCGGTCAGGAACAGCACCGGGACGTGCGGCCCCGGCCCGGAGCGCAGGCGCTGCGCGACCTGGAAGCCGTCGAGGTCGGGCAGCATCACGTCGAGTACCACCAGGTCGGGCGCGAACTCGGCCGCCGCCGCCAACGCTTCGTGCCCGCCGCTGGCGACGCGCACGTCGAAGTCGATGAGCCGCAGCGTCGCCGACAGCAGGGCACAGATATTGGGCTCGTCGTCGACGACGAGCACTCGGGTCAACCGTCCAGCCACGCCTTTTTCTATCGGAGGTACCTCAGAGTTAGCTGGGACCTTCCTCGACGCCGGCTGTGACAATCTCGTCGCCTTCGATGAGGCCGCTCGTGATTTCGGTCGCGCTCTGCCCACGAGAAGGTCCGCCGGGACCTTCTCGAAGGCGAATACGACGCCGTAGCGCACCAGGTCACCATCGGCGGTGCCGACCGCCTCGTCGGCAGGGAAGTCGAGGGTTGCCGCAGACTCCTGCGCCTCGTCGCCGACTACCGCGTCACCCGCCGGTGATGACGCTGTCGGTGGCGAGGTGTGCGGCCCGTTGCCGAACGAGCGTCTTCAGCTGTTCGACGTCCGCCGTGGTTTTCTGCTCGTCGTGTCCCGTGACGGTGGACAGGACCTTGGTGATGCTCTCCACGGCGTTCAACGCGGTGCCGTCCGCGTAGATCTTGCGGTAGAGGTCGCGGTAGGCGTTCTCGTACACCATCTTGAAAGCGGCGGTGGCGAGGAAGCGTTCCTTGAGCTTGTTGCCGCCGAAGCCGCCCGGCCGATCCCGCTCATCCACGGCGTCGCCGTCCGGACGTGGCATGCCCTCAGGCAGCTGCATGCCCTCAGGCAGTTGCATGGCGTCGAGTGGGATGCCTCCGCCTTGCGGGAGACGGCCGCCCATCCGAACGGTGTCGTGCGGACCCTGGGCGGCGTCGCCGGTGAGGGTGAGGTTGTAGTCCCAGCCGACGACGGTAAACCTCCTCGTGCCCAGGTCGTACCAAAGGTAGTAGTTGCGGCCCGGCCCGGCCATGTCGTCGAAGTTGAGCAGCAGGTTCTGCACGGCCAGGTAACGGGCGAGAGCCTGCACGTCGACATGGTCGTCCAGGTGGGCGGCGAAGTCGGCATCGCTGCTGGTGTTGACCCACCTGGTGAGGTTGATGACGGGTTGGAGGTCCTGGCTGCCCTGCATCGTGATCTGTTTGAAGTCGTCGGCGTAGCTGGTCGGATCGTCGCCCTGGTCGGTGAACTGGCCGCTGGCCAGGCTCTTGTACAGCACACCGTCGCCGCCCAGCGTGTCGGCGAAGCCCTCGTCCGGGTGCTCGACGACGAGCCGGGCGGTCGTGGGCCGGTCGTTGACGGTGAAGCTCGAGTACGCGTACCGCTGGGCGGTCTCTCCGGCGGCGGCCAACACGTGCAGCGACACCGCCTCGTTCAGGACCGTGGTGCCGCCGCCCATGCCGGAGACCCGCACGGCGATCTCACGGTGACCCTGGTAGCGGCGGCCCTCGACGAACTCGTCGAAACGGATGAGCCACGGTAGGTTCTCCGGCTCCTCGGCCTTGAGCGATGCCCGGCCGAACCCGCCTGGGCCAGCACCGCCCGGGCCAGCACCGCCCGGCGGGACGCCGTCGGGCAGGCCACCTTCGGGGAAGCCGCCGCCGGGGCTGTTGCCGCGCGGCTGGGGTCCCTGTCCGGCGCCCGGGGGCCGGCCGAACCCCCGCTGCCGGGCTTCGCCGTTACGGGTCAGCCCACCGAGGGTGGAGTTGCCTTTCAGGCGAATACCGACGCTGGCAATGCGGGTGTCGTCGACCGTCAGGTCGGCCTCGAGGAAGCTTTTCTCGTCGTCCTCCCAGAAATCGTCGAGCAGCCGCTGGTAGTCCTCGTCGCGGAAGGTCACCGTGATCCGATGCGCCACGGTCGCGTCGAACAGGTCCGTCGTCCCGACGATGTTCTGGGTGACCTGGTCGGCGCTGTTGCCGCTGCTGCTGGTCACCAGAGGGGTGACCCGCACGGTGCCGAACGCCACCGCGCAGACGACGGGGAACACCACGCAGGCGGCGAGGAGCTTCCAGTAGTGCCGCACCCGCACCGGAACCCGGTGCGCCAGCCTCCGCCGTACCGCAACGCGCGGAGGTGCCGTGGACGTTTCTGGCGGGGTCATCACAGGTCCGTCTGGTCGTAACCGGTCAGCACGGTCACCCGCTGTCCGCCGGTACGCTCGCCGAGGGCCGTGATCAGGTCGCCAGGTCCGTGGCCCTTCTTGAGCCGGACGGTGTACATCATCTCGGTCAGGGCACCACCGCGGATCGACTCCATGCTCACCAGCTCGAACTCACCGGTGTGCGCGATGAGCACGTCCTGAATGTGTGCGGTGTAGTCGCCGTCCGGTGGAACCTGTACCTTCACGACCTGCCGCTGGATGCTGGAGGCGAACCAGTTGAACCGGTACATCACCAGGATGATGAGGCAGATCGCCACCGCCGCGACGATCGCGAGGGTGTAGAACCTGGTGCCGGCGGCCATGCCGACGCCCATCACCAGGAAGATGAAACCGACGTCGCGGGTCTCCTTGATGGCGTTGCGGAACCGCACCACCGACAGCGCCCCGACCAGGGCGAAGGCGCGGGCGATGTTCGACCCGACCACCAGCATGATCAGCGCGATGAGCATGCCGAGGATGACGAGGGTCTGCACGTAGGACTGGCTGTAGGACACGTTGCGGTGGGTGAACCGGTAGACCCAGCCGATCATCGCGCTGAGCACGAACGACAGCGACAGTGCGATCGCGATGTCACCGACGCTGAACGTTCCGGACAGATCCTGGACGTCGAATGGCATGGTTCAGGCCTCACTTCGGGCAGCAGCCGACACCGGGGCGTCGGCGGGGTCGTCGTCGCAAACATGGAAAACCGATCGGGGGGCACGGCCGAACGCCTCGACGCTCTGGCAGTACTTCGAAATTCGCACCACCGACATGCTCAAGCCGGCCGCGAGGTCGGTAAGCCAGTACGGCACCCGCTCGTTCGCCTTGAGCTCCACCACCGCCAGCCGAGCCGGGACGATGAGTCGGTTCTCGGCATCGGCTCCGAGGTGGAAGTCGCGGTCGCGGCCACGGACCCGGTGATCGACGGTGACCCGCAGACCAGCCTCGGCGCCGCGTCCGATGAACGCCTCACGCTGATACCCGGTCATCGCCACCGGGCGCAGGTCCAGCCGACAGAGCAGATCCAACACCTCTTCGAGGAACGCCTGTTGGCCCGGCTCGTGCTCGACCATCAGCCGCCGGTCGCACAGATCGCGAGCGAGGTGATACGGCAACGCGACCCG
This sequence comes from Plantactinospora alkalitolerans, assembly GCF_015690345.1. Taxonomy (GTDB): domain Bacteria; phylum Actinomycetota; class Actinomycetes; order Mycobacteriales; family Micromonosporaceae; genus Plantactinospora; species Plantactinospora alkalitolerans. The sequence continues at coordinate 8,879 of NZ_JADPUN010000079.1, forward strand.
GCGCTTCTGAGTGACCCGGTTGACCCGCTGCTTGATCTCCACGAACACCGTGCTGTCGTCGTTGACGGTCAACCGGTCGCCGTAGTGCCGCACCCGCAACTTGCGCCGGAACCGCAAACCCTCGATCTTCTCCCAGTAGAATCGAAGATCACGGGTGTCGTAGTAGACGCTCCAGACGCCGTATCCGCCGTCGAGGCCGTGACTGTCCACATCCAACCGGCTGGCGAGTTCCCTGCGCAGCGCGGGCACGGCGGTGCTCGGCATCAGGTACTTGATCTCGTAACGGTTGAAGGCGTGCAGCGTGCTCGGCCCCCGCAGCGCATGACCAGCGTGATCATCGCTACGGCCAGGATCCGGGCTGGCCGGCGGCGTCGAACGGTCGGAGTCTGGCGGCTCACCGCCGCCGGGGCGATCCGCCGGAACGGCACGTCGTCGGAACGGCAGTCGCATCCTCGTAGCCCATCTGATTGCGGTAGGGGACGAAGGGGACGTAACCAGGTGAACCTCAGAGCCAGCTTTGAACTACGTCAGAACTGGACGTGAACGTGGGGTGTACGACAGGTCGCCGACATTGATGATCAACGGTTCCGCCGGGGGTGCGGGTTCGTCCAACGGCGGTTACCTGGGGGGTTTGGTGATGGGGTCGTAGCGGTGCCCGGCCCGGCCCGCTGGTGACCGTCTACGGCACGGGCTCTGGCACGTGGCCGCCTGCGCCTGGGTGTTGGGCGTGGCTGTCCGGCGTCGTGGCGCCGGGGCGCCGGGGCGTCGGGGTCCGGTGGACGAAGGGCGTCTGGGTGGTTAACGTGACTTACGGGCTGCTTGCCGAGGAGTGGTACGTCAAGGTGTGAACCCGGCAGCCGGTCGACCCTTGTCGCTGGCCCGTGCCTGCGTACCACGCTCTCCGTTGCCATCGGCTGGTCCTGCCGTCGCCATCCGTCGTCGGGACAGCAATGGCGGGGCTTGCCGTTCAACTGCGCAAGCGGGATGTTCAACTGCGGAACGGCCCAGGTTGAACGCTCAGCACCGTGCCGTACCAGGCGCCGTCGGTCGGGTGGGCTCGGATTCGGGCGCTGCTGCCCGCCGAAGGCGGCGTGCCGAGGCTCGACGGCGCCGTCCGGTAGGTCAGGCCGTCGCCTGCTCGCGTTGCTCGCGCTGCTCGAGCTGGCTCGCGAACTGCGCCCACGACTCGGCCAGCCGGCGTGCGTACGTGGCGACCGTCCCCATGCAGTGCGGCGGCACTCGCTCCAGCATGCCGGCCTGCTCCTCGAGATGGATCTGGCGGATGCTCAGCCAACGCAGCAGGGCCCGCCCCGAGTCGGTGTAGCGCAGGACCGGGTCCCGCATCAGCATCTCCAGGACCGCTCCGGGGTCCTGGAGGGCAGCCGACTCGGTCGATCCGGCCTCCCGTCCTCGCCGGTCGATCCGGCCACCCTCGTCGGCGATCTGCTTCGCCGTCGGCACCGGTAAGCTGACCGGCCGACCGGACGGCACGTCGCGCCGCGCCGCGACCGGATCCTCGCCGCGCATCATCCGCCGCCGTACGTCGTGTGCGGTCCCCACGGAAATTCCCGCAGCCTTGGCGACCTGCCGCAACGACGCGCGCGGGTTGGTCCGCAGGATCTCGCCGGCCAGTCGACGCCCGTCCGCGCTGCTCAACGGCCGGCGTTTGCCGTCCTGCCCGATTCTGGCGCCCAGTCGGGGCACCTCCGGGGCGCGGCTGCGGATCGTGCGCACCGTCTTGTCGGACAGACCCGTGACGCGCGCTATCGTGCGGTCCGACATCTGCGGATGAGACTTCACGATGCGCGCCGCCGCCGCGCGCCGCTCGGCAAGCGTGAGCGGCAGGCCGTGGGCGATGTTCGCCTTGACGGCGAGCACGAACAGGTCCGCCTCGTCCACGCCGTCGATGAATACGACGCGCACCCGGGCCGCGCCGCGCAGCGCCGCAGCGCGGAGCCGGTGCATTCCGTCGACCACCCGCATCGTCGGCCGGTGCACGACGATCGGCGGGAGAGCGTCCTTCGACTCGGCGAGCACGCGGACGTGTTCCAGGTCTTCCCCCGCCAGCCGCGGTGAGTCGGCCGGGAGCAGGTCGGAGACGGCGACCAGTGCGATGTGCCTCCTGCCCTCGCTGCCGGGGCCTCCTCGCGGCAGGGGCGGACTCTTGCGCTCGCCTTCGTGGTTTCCACTACTCACGTGGCGGTTCCCCCCGTTGAGAACTTCCAGCTGATCAGCTTGGCGGTGCTGCCCGAGATGACCGGATTCGCCGGCAGAGGACGTGGCGCCCCAGGGGGCGTAGTGGCGGACGGCACGAGGACGGATCGTGCCGTGACGAACCTCCTCGCAGACCGCGTCAGGACGGGACGGATCGGCTCTGGTTGATGCTGTCGTGATGCTATCGCCAACCCGGCCGCCGTGCATGGCGCAAGGTCCGAGGGGCATTGACTGCCGTCTGCCGGCAGTGGAAGGCTGCCATTGGCTGCTGTGAAAGCGTCCCGCCTGTTCGCTCTGGATCTCCGTGCGCCGGGCCGGTGGCTGCCAGTCGTCCGCGACATGCTCGTCGGCGGTGACTTCACAGGTCACCGAAGAGGTGACCCGTGCACCGCCGATCCGGCGGCACGATCAGCTATCCCCGGCAACTTGTTCATCGATGGACCTCGATGTAAGTTAAGCTGTTGCGCATCCCCGCGAACGGTGTTCAAACGACCTTCCGAACATCCGGCCCGGTCTTGACCAAGGCCCGTGCTGAAGTCATTCTGAAGGCTCGCCCTGTGTCGTCAGTGGAGGAGGGACCCATGCCGCCCAACGGCAGAAGTCAGCAGGAGAAAGTCGTGACCGGCGACATGACGTCCGCGATCGAGGACGTCACGGAAAACGGCGCGGGAGCCACGCCGGAGAACGAGCAGAAGGAACCGCGTCAGCGTGTTCGCGTACTCCAGTACTCCCGCTCAGATCTGCTCATCTGAGCCGTTGTGATCCGAGAGCAGTAGGCGGTCTTGCCTGCTCGGGGATCTCGAGCAGGCAAGGCCGCCGAGCGCCGAGAGGTCAAGCGCCGAAAGCGAGAAGCGTCCTGCAAGGCGAGATGAACGGGGAAGAGCCATCGTTGCCGTTCGAAGAGACTCGCGTATTCCGTTGACTGTGTCATCCCTGACGGCGCGAGTTAACAAGGTAGACCAGTTCAACGTCATTCTGACGAACCGGTGCAACCTCCATTGCATCTCGTGTTCGTATCCGGACCAGCGTCCCTTCCGATTCGTGCGACGGGAGACCATCTCCCGGTTGCTGCCCAGCCTGGAGGCTGCGGGCCTTACCCGGGTCATGCTCACCGGCGGCGAGCCGTGCATGCACCCGGAGTTCGACGACATCGTCGACGACATCCACGCACGGGACCTCAAGATCGTGCTGGTCACCAACGGCACCTACATCCGGCGCAAGATGTCGCGGCTGGGGGGCAAGCTCTACCGGCTGATCATCTCGTTGGACTCCGACGACGCCGAGGGCTATTCCGCGATTCGGGGCGCCGGGGCCTTTGACCATCTCGTGCAGCTGCCCTCGCTGATGCGCGAGCAGTCGCCGGAGACCCACCTGACGCTCTGCATTCTCACCCAGCGACTGAATTTCCGCAGGTTGCCGGCGTTCGTCGAGATGGCCGCCGAGATCGGTGTGGACCAGGTCTCCTTCCTGGTGCCGGACGTCGCGGGAATGGCCGCCCCGATGGACCGTGGCGGGGCATTCGGCCACCTCGAGCCGGTGCCACGGTCGCGCGTCGACCAGGTGGCGCTCACCCTCGACGAGGTCGCCGAACTACGTGACGAGGTTATCCCGGCGGTCTACGCCGCGGCGGACCGTCACCCCAATCTGATGTGCGGTTCCATCGGCATGCTGGACGACTTCGCGGACTACTTCGAAGCGTTCCAGCGGGGAGTGCCGCGAGCGGAACGCCGTCGATGCGCACTGCCGTTCCGCGAGGTCGTACTCGACGAGCAGGAGCGGCTCCGGTTCTGCTTCTTCATGCCGGACGCCTGGCCGGCCGGCAGCGTGGAGGACGCGCTCAACCACCCCGACGCGGTGGCGGCGCGGCAGGACTACCTCGATTCCGACGAGCGGCTGGACCGTCACTGCAACATGTGTCTCCAAGCCGTGCGAGTGGAGGCATGATGGCGGGCGACCGTAAAGACCTGATCCTCACGGCCCTGCCGTGGCAGCGCTACGACACCACGGCCATCCAGCTGGGCGCGCTCCAATCGTGGTTGCGGGAGGGCGGTTACGAGGTCGACACCCGGCATTACTACAAAGACCTGATCAACTACATGGCGCCGTCGACCTACATGCGGGTGTTCGAGGCCTACATGGGCGAGTCGGCATTCGCCGCCCTCATGTGGCCGGAGCGGTACGACAGCATCAAGAACGCCGTGGTGTCGTGCGTGGACTTCGACCTCTCCGTCGCTCCCGCGGCCGGGGTCGTCAAGCACCCGCAGTTGAACGCGAACCTGTCGCTGGCCGAGCGTGAGCAACTGGCGCGCAGCCACGAGACGCAGAGCGAGCCGACGGTGCCGGCGCTGGACTTCGACGCCCTCGTGGCCACGCTCTCGACCTTCCTCGACGACGTCTACGCCGCGGTCCCCTGGCAGGACTACAAGGTCATCGGCTTCACCACCAGCCACCAGCAGTTGATCCCCACCGTGCTGCTGGCGCGCCGGATCAAGCAGATCCTGCCGGACACCCCGATCATCATGGGTGGCGCGCTGATGACGCAGGACCTGCCGAAGACGGTGTTGGGGCTGTTCGAATGCTTCGACGTCGTCGTCGAGGGCGAGGGCGAGGCGACCTGTAGCGACCTGATGGCCGTGCTCACCGGCCGGGATCCGGAGCGGACCCTGAAGGACGTGTCCGGCATCGTCTGGCGGCGGCCGGACGGCGAGATCGCCCGCAACCTGTCCCGACACGCCATGGACGACCTGGACAAGCTGCCACCGCCGGACTACGACGACTACTTCCGGCACGCGCTGCGGCCCGGTGCGGGTGACGTGATCCCGAAGCTGACGCTCGAGGCGTCCCGGGCGTGCGTGTGGGGCAAGTGCACCTACTGCAACCTCAACCTCCAGTGGCGCAACCTCTACCGGCGCAAGAGCCACAGCCGGGTGATCGAGGAGATGGCCACGCTCAGGAGCAAGTACAAGAGCCCGTACTTCACCTTCTGCGACACGAACGTCGAGGACAAGATCCCGCTGTTCGAGCAGCTCGCCAAGGACCCCTACGACTACCGGATCCTGGCCGAGGTGTCACCGAACGTCAACCGGGCCGGGGTCCGGGCACTGCGCCGGGCCGGCGTACGGACCATCCAGGCCGGCATCGAGTCGTTCAGTGACCGCGTCCTCCGGCTCTACCAGCGCAACCACCGCCTCATGCGCAGCCTGGAACTGCTCAAGTGGACGGCGGAGTACGACGTCGAGATCTACTACAACGTCATCATCAACTTCCCGGCCGAGGTGCCCGAGGACGTCGAGGCCTCGGTCAAGGTCGTCGACTACGCGCGGTACTTCATGTACCCGTCGGTGCACGACTACAGCTTCACGATCGACAGCCCCGCGTGGAACGACCGGGAGAGCTACAACATCGCCGGTTTCTACGTCCCCGACGAGGTCGGCGCCTGCTTCCCCGAGCCCTACGCGACCGAACTCGCGCAGCTCCTCGCCCTGACGATCAAGCCGATCCCGGCGAAGGAGACCGGCGCGGACTGGGCCCCCTTCCTGGCCGCGGTGGGCGGCTGGAAGAAGCAGTACCACGCCAACCTCGGTCGCCCCGGTCTGGTGTACGCCGACGGAGGCGACTTCCTCAACGTGACCATCCGGTCCGGCGGCAACGGCAACGACATCGTGATGCAGTTGCCCGACGAGTACCGGGCCGTCTATCTGGCCTGCAACCACTCGTCGCGAACGCTTCCGGAGATCACCGCCGCCGTACCCAAGATCCCGGAGCGGGAGGTCGTCGAGATGCTGGAGGAACTGCACGACCTCAAGATCCTCTTTGCCGACCGGGGCCGGTACTTCGGGCTGGCGATCCGCGAGCGCAATTCCGGCAACTACCCGACCGCCGGCGACGAACCCGAGCCCGCCGAGGAGGCGACGACGCTGCCGCTGCTCAGCCTGGAGAGCGTGCGGTCGCGGCAGAAGCGGATCACACACGTGCCACGGAGCACCGATGCCCGCTCCGATGCCAAGCAGTGAGCTGGTCCTGCCGCCGCTGAGCCCGGTACTCGTGGGCCGGCCGTACGCCGCGATACCCCATCTCGCGGCCTACGCACAGCAGCGCGGCAGTACCGGGATCCGGCAGACCGACCTCAACCAGGCGTACGTGGGGCACCTGCTGCGCAGCGCCGACCCGGCCGAGCTTCCGTCCTCGGCCGGCCCGGAGAGCCTGGGCGGCGCGGTCGACGACGCCATCGTCGCCGCGATCCTGGCCGCGATCGAGCGGGTACCCGACGACGTGGAGCTGCTGGCCGCGGCCGCCCGCGACCCGGGAATGCGGGAGTGGCTGTTCACCCGGGTCGGCCTGGCCGAGAGCGAGAGCCCGGAGGACCTCGACGCGGCCTTCGCGATGGTGCCCCTGCTCGGGGACATGCGGACGTTCTTCACCGACCGCTACCGGGCGCGGGGCGTGCCCCGGCTGGTCGGTGTCAGCGTGCCGTTCGCCACCCAGCTCGCCCCGGCACTGGTCCTGGCCGAGGTGCTGCGGGAACTCGCCGACGACGTCTTCGTCGTGCTCGGCGGACCGCTGCCCAGCCTGCTCAACGACGAGCAGGTCGAACGCCTGCTGCGCAACTCGGCGGTCTCGGCCGTGGTCCGGCACGAGGGCGAGGAGGCGTTCCGGCTGCTGCACGAGGCCGACGACCTCTCCCCGGCGGGGATCTCCGGCATCCCCTCGCTCTCCTACCGCGACGGCACGGCGGTCACGGTGAAACGCCCCGGCGAGTTCCTCGTCCGGCTGACCGACACCGCGCCGTACCCGTTGGATCCGGAGTACGTCGCGGAGGGCGTGGAGCTGCCCGTCATGGTGGGGCGGGGCTGCTTCTACACCTGTGCCTTCTGCGACTACATCCAGCTCTACGAACGGATCAACTTCCGTTCCGCCACCGACGTGGTGGAGTCGGTCCGGCTCGCGGCGGCGCAGAGCCGTAACGGGATGCTGCACTTCGTCTACGAGGTCATGTCGGTGCGCTACGAGCGCAAGCTCGTGCGGGCCCTGGTCGAGGCGGACCTGGGCATCCAGTGGCGGGGATTCCAGCGGGTCTACGGCGAGATGACCGCCGACGACGTGCGGATGCTGGAGGCGTCCGGATGCCGCCGGTTGGACATCGGACTCGAGTCCGCCGACGACGCCGCGTTGCAGCGGATGGACAAGGGCTACACCCGGGACGACATCGCGGCGTTCCTGCGGGCCTTCGAGGGTACGTCGATCCAGCTCCTGGTCAACGTCATCGTCGACTACCCGGGTCTGACGTACGAGCGGGCGATGGAGGCGGCCCGGTTCCTCGCCGCGGCGACCGAGAAGATCGACAGCCTGCACTTCGAGGTACTCCGGTTCGCGCTCGGCCGCAACTCGGCCATGTTCGACCGTCCGGACGACTTCGGGCTGACGATCCTGCCGACCAGCACCAACGGCTCGCCTCGGCCCACCTCGCCGACGCAGGTGCCGTTCAGCTCGCGGGAGTCGATGAGCCCGGAGGAGCGGGCCCGGGTCGAGGCGTACTACCGGCAGCTGAACGGCCGCAACTCCGCCCGCCGGGCCGAGCGTGCCGCCTCGGATCTGCGGCTCGCCGAGGAACTGTGGGTCAGCCGCGAACCCCTGGTCTACACCGCCGCCGTGGACAGCGCGGACATCGCCGTCCGCCGGCTGTCGACGGCGGAGACCTTCCTGCTCTCCCGCCGGTACGAACCGCTGATCCAGGAGGTGCGCGGCCGGACGGCGGCGACCCGGCTCGACGACCTCGTGGCCGGGGCGTGGCGGCGGCGGGCGGGCCTGGAACCGGACGAGTGCGCCGAGGTCCTGGAGGGGATCGGTCTGCTGCGTCCCGACCCGCCGCGAGGCCCCCGGCGCGAGCCGGTCCGGGTGGGTGTGTCCAGCGACGGCGACTTCTTCCGCGGCGTGAAGCGGACCGGGGAGGGCCGGGCGATATGACCGGAAACGGTCGCCGGCCCGAGCCGGCACGGGTACGCCAGGACTTCGACGCCGAGGCCGTTCTTCAGACCTTCTTCGGGTGCAAGCCGGACGACGTCCCGGCCGACCTCGTCTGCACACCGATTCCGGCGTTCTATTCCGCCCTGGTGTCCCGGGCGTCCGACGTCGTCGAGTACCGGGGCTGGTGGCGGATGGCCGCCGTGACGCTGGACGGGCGCCGGTACGGGGTGGTGCAGCACTTCGAGGGCAGTCGCGTGGTCGACGTGCTCTACGCGCTGGCCGGACCCGGATCGCGTGCGGCCTTCCTCGGCCTGGTCGGCGGCCTCGACGACAGCGTCGAGATCGGTGACGTCGTCGGCATCGACGTGGCGCTGCGCCACGGCGAGCCGGCGGAGCGGGCCATCGGAGGGCTGCCGGCCGGCGCGGTGACCGCGCTGACGGTCGACGGCATGTTGGAAGCGGCGCCGGTCGGGCCGGCCTCGCCCGGTCGCGCCCAGGTGGTCGACCTGGAGACACACTTCTTCTACCGCGCCGCGCGCGGCACGGCGGTCGCGGCCTCGGCGGCCTGGGCCCTGGTCACCGACAAGCCCGCCGTGCGTCCGTTCTGGCAGGTACCACTGACCGACGGGGACCTCGACGACGCCGTTTCCCGAATGTTTCCCGTCCTGAACGAATGGCTGGACCTATCGGTCGACCGATCTCAAGGGGAGATGTGAACCATGGGACAGAAAGTGTTCGTTCCGCTGACCATCCCGCAGACATCACGTGACCATCTGCCCCAGGCGCCGGTCATCCACCGCTTCCAGCGCGGCGACGAGGTGGTGCACTACAACGCCTTCACCCACAACCACCTGCTGCGCAAGGCCGCCGACCCGGAGCCCACCCAGGCCGAACTCGACTCGCTCAGCGAGGTGGACTGGTCGTTCACGCCGATGGACATGCTCAGCGATCCGCACCTCATGCGGGTCGAGGTGACGCAGACCTGCAACTTCCAGTGCTCCTACTGCATCGTCTTCGAGAACAACCTGGCCCAGCTCTACGAGCACATGTCCGCAGACACGGCGCGCAACCTGCTGCAGTGGTACCGCGACAACATGATGGGCGGCACGGTGATGCTCATCGGCGGCGAGCCCACGCTGAACTGGGACGTCTGCAAGATCTTCCTGGAGGGCGTGCCACTGGACGCGGGCAAGGAGCTCTACACCAACGGCATCCTGCTCAGCGACAAGGACATCGCCTGGCTGCGCGACCTGAACGTGGAGATCCGGCTCTCCCTCGACGGCTTCGAGCGGCACCACCGGCAGCGGGTGAACTTCGCCGGGGAGACCCTGTACGCCCAGGTGCTCGACCGGCTCGCCGCGATGCAACGGCTCGGCGCGAACGTGGGCGTCAACTGTACGGTGACGCCGAACAACCTCCCGGACCTGGTCGACATCCACCACTACTTCGTGCAGGAACTGGGTATCCGGCACGTCAACTACTCGATCCCGCACACCACCGTGAACAGCACGGTCGCGGACGGGCTCGACATGAACGCGTACACCGCGGCGCTGATGGAGATCTACGAGGACGCCAAGCGCAACCACGTCTACGTCGCGCAGATCATGAAGCGGGTCGCGTACATCGCCCGGAAGCGGTTCAAGGCCATCGGCTGCACCGTCATCGGTCCCGAGGTGACGTTCTACCCGAACGGCAAGCGCACGCTCTGCACGAAGCTGGACAGCCACCCGAAGACCCGGGTGGTCACGCCCCAGGACATCTACGACTCCCTCCCGTTCTTCCAGCAGGACTGCCGGTCGTGCTCGGCGATCGGGATCTGCGGCGGCGGCTGCTACTGGGACGCCCAGATGCGCTTCGACCGCTTCCAGGACCTGCGCGAATGCGACTTCCAGCGGCAGTTGCTCGAGCGTATGCTCTGGGATGTCGTAGATTGGACGCGTTCCGGCGACGAGTTCCCGGTCATGTTGAACGACGTCTTCGGTACCACCATGTTCGGACAGCGAAATGCCGCCTGACATTCACCTCGCCGGGACCTGGGAACAGGTCGTGGCAGCGTACGACCAGGGGCAGGAGCAGCTCGACTACCTGCCCCGGGTGCTCTGCGTCGAGCCGACGAACGGGTGCAACTTCGCCTGCACCTCGTGCCCCCGGCCGGAGGGCAAGCCGCACCTGCTGGACGCGGCGGAGCTGACCGCCTGGGTCGAGCGGGAGCGCGACGCCTTCCAGGCCGCGCCGGTGTGGGTGCACTTCTCCGGGGAGTCGCTGCTCCATCCCCGGCTCGACGAGATCATGCGTACGTTGCGCGAGCGTGGCGTACGCATGATGCTCTCGACGAACGCCTCCCGGCTGGATGACCGGCGCTGCGCCATGCTTCTCGAGGCGGGGCTCGGTCTCCTGGTGTTCTCCCTGGACGCCGCGCGGCGCCAGACGTACGAGCGAATCCGCATCGGTGGCGACTTCGACGAGGTCCAGCGCAACGTGCGGCGGTTCATCGCGCTGCGCGGCGACCGCACCAAGCCGGTCACCCAGGCACAGCTCGTCATCTCGGACCAGCCCCTCGAGGAGATCTGCGAGTTCATCCAGCTCTGGGCGGACGAGGGCGTCGACACCGTGCACCTCAAGCGGTACTCCACCCGCGCCGGACAGCTCAGCCGGCCCGCCGGCCGGCGGGACTCCGCGCCGCCCGGCAGCCGCTGCCTCGACCCGTGGCTGAACGTCGTGGTGCGGGCCGACGGTTCGGTGGTGCCGTGCTGCGCCGACTTCGCCGGCCGCCTGGTCCTCGGCTCGCTGCACGAGCAGACACTGGCCCAGATCTGGAACGGCGAGAAGGCCCGCGCGCTCCGCGCCGCGCACGTCGCGGGCGGGTCGCTGCTGCCCGAGGCGTGCCGGCTCTGCTCGGACGTACGCACGCCGCGGGACAACGAGTCGGTCACCCGTTGCATCGGCGTACCGGCCGATGTGGAGGAGCTCGCCGAACTGCTCGACACCGTGCCCCGGCACCTGCTCTTCGACGTACGCGGGACCGTCGGATCGCTCGCGGAGCGGTCACCGGCAGGGAGGGCGCGGGTTTGAACCTCGCCGTACTCTCCACCCGCCTCTACGACGGCCTCGCCGACCGCGGCGTCGAACGCGCGATGGTCCTGATCAAGGACGGCCGGATCACGGCCGTCGACACCGACGGCAATCCCGTGCCGGACGGGTACGACGTGGTCGACGTGGGCGATGCCACGGTCCTGCCCGGGCTCATCGACACCCACTCACACCTCTGCCTGGACGGGCGACCGGACGCGGCGGACGTGATCGCGACGACCCCGACGGAGCGGCTCCTGCTGTCGATGCGGCACGCCGCCCTGCGGGCCCTGCACGCCGGCATCACGACGATCCGCGACCTGGGCGACCACAAACTGCTGAGCCTGCACCTGCGGGACTGGTTCGCCACCGGACCGGAGACCGGGCCGGAGCTGGTCTGCGCCGGTACCCCGGTGACGATCACCGGCGGACACGGGCACTTCCTGGGGTTGGAGGCCGACGGCGAGCTCGAGGTGCGCAAGGCCGTCCGTACGCTCACCAAGCGCCGGGTGGACGTCATCAAGGTGATGGCCTCGGGCGGCCGGCTGACCCCCCGGTCGAACACCTCGCTTCCGCAGTACACCACGCTCGAGCTGCGGGCCGCGGTGGAGGAGGCGCACCGCCAGGGGCTGCCGCTGACCGTCCACGCCTATCCACCCGAGGCGATCGCCCAGGCGGTGGCGGCCGGAGTCGACGGGATCGAGCACTGCTTCTTCAGCGTGGCGGGTGGGCTGGCCCCGGATCCGGCGGTCATCGGCGCCATCGCGGAAGGTGGGATCATCGTCGGCCCGACTCTCGGTCTCAGTCCCGACTGGACCGTTCCGCCCGGGTTCCGGACCTTCCTCGACGTCTTCGAGCCCGTCGTGGAGTCGATGCACAAGAGCGGGGTGCTGCTGGTCGCCGGCCCGGACGCCGGGTCGCTGCCGGGCAAGCCGCACGACGTACTCCCGCACGCGGTCCGTACCCTTGCCGGGCTGGGGTTGACGAACGTCGAGGCGCTGCGCTCGGCCACCTCGCTCGCGGCTCGGGCCTGCGGCCTCGAGGACCGCAAGGGGGCTCTGCGGGCCGGAATGGACGCCGACCTGATCGCGGTGCGCGGTGACCCGGTCGCCGACATCGACGTCCTTCCCGACGTGTGCCTGGTCGTACGCCAGGGCAAGGTCGTCCGCGACGACGGCCGCCCAGGCGCCGACGCCCAGGATCGGCACGCACCGCCGTCCGGCGACCGGGCGGGCAGATGAGACACGAGCGCATGCTGGTCGGCGGAGCGTTTACCGAGGCCGCCGACGGCAGGCGTTTCGCCAGCTTGAACCCGTCCACGGGCGAGCCGGTCGGCACCGTGCCCGACGCGTCGGGCACGGACGTGGAGGCGGCCGTCGGCGCGGCCCGCCGGGCGGCCGACGCCGGCGACTGGGCACACGACCCCAAGTTCCGCGCGGAACGGCTGCGCGGCGTCGTCGACCTGCTCGACCGGCAGCGCGAGACACTGCGCGACGACGTCGTCGCCGAGGGCGGCGTACCGGTCCGGCTGACCCGGTCCATCCAGCTCGACGCGGTCCTCGGCGACCTCGACTGGGTCTGCGACCACCTCGTGGACCACATGGCGGACGAGGATCTGGGTACCCGCGACTTCCACGGGTTCGGCAGCGCGCGGATCGTCCGCCGGCTTCCGGTCGGGGTGGCCGCGGTGCTGACGCCGGCAAACTTTCCCGCCGCCCTGCTGCTGCGGCGGGTCTTCACCGCGCTGGCCACCGGCAACACGGTGGTGGTCAAGCCGTCGCCGTACACCTCCCTGACCGCCCTGCGGATCGCCGGGCTCGCCAACGAGGCGGGGCTGCCGCCGGGGGTGCTCAACGTCGTCACGGCGGCCGACCACACCCTCGGCGAGACACTCTGCGGCAGCGATGGCGTCGACCTCGTCAGCCTGACCGGATCGTCGGCGGTCGGCCGTCGGGTCGCCGCGATCGCGGGTGCCGGACTCAAGCGGGTGGTGCTCTACCTCAGCGGCAAGGCCGCACACGTCGTACTGCCCGACGCCGACCCGGACGTGCTGCCGTACGCGGCGGTGCGGGCCTGCTTCCACGCGGGTCAGGCCTGCACCCTCTTCTCCCGACTGGTGATCCCGCGCCGACTGTTCGCCAACGGCGTCGAGGCGCTCCGCGAGGCCATGGCCGCCGTGCCGCTCGGGCGCCCGGACGACCCCGAGGTGGTCGTGGGACCGTTGGTGAGCGAGGCGGCCCGCCAACGGTTCCTGACGGCGGTCGCGGCCGCCGGCCGGTCCGGCGCCGAGATCGTCTGCGGCGGTGGCATCCCGCCCGGGCTGGACGGCGGCTACTTCGCCGAGCCGACCCTCGTCACCGGGGCCCGGCCAGACTCGCCACTGGCTCGCCAGGACATCCCCGGCCCACTGCTGACGGTCTTCCCGTACGACACGGAAACTGAGGCACTGGCGCTCGCCAACGGCACCGAGTACGGTCTGGCGGCAGCAGTGACCTCCGGCTCGCTCGAGCGCGGCCGGCGGTTCGCCAACCGGCTGCGGGCCGCCGCCGTGACGATCAACGACGGCCTGCCGTACGGACCCGACGCGCCGTACGCCGCGTTCGGGGCGAGCGGAAACGGTCACAACGGGGGCGGTCCCGCGTTCGACGATTACCTCGTGCGCCAGGTGACGGGCCTTCCGCTGGACACCCTGCCGGCCGATGGCCCGGCTGATCCTCCGGCGGGTCGCCCAGCCGGCTGAGGACGACTGTCGGCCGACGGGATCCAGTGAGGAAGGGCTGTGAGGGCAACGTACCCATCAACCATCGACCGGCTGCTGGACCGGTGGGGTGACCATCACCCGGACCGGGTCGCACACCTGGTGCACGACGCGGACCGGCTGACCTACGGGCAGTGGTCTGCCCGGGCACGGGCGGTCGCCGCCCGGCTGTCGGACCACGGTGTGCGGGCTGGTGCCCGGGTCGCGCTGGCCTTTCCGCGCGAGGCCGCCCTGGACTTCGCCGTCTGCCTGGCCGCGGTCCACCGGCTGGGCGCCGTGGCGGTCCTCGTGTCGCCGGATGACCGTACCTCCCGACGACGCGTCCTGACAGCGGCCGTGAACTGCGAGTTCCTGATCAGCCCTGAGGATGCCGCCGAGGACTACCCAGGGGTGCGGATGCTCGTCGTCAAGGAGTTGCTGGACGGCGTCGACGAAGAGGCCCGGACCGGTGACGCTCCCCAACCGGCCGCCGAACCGGACGCCGTCGCCACGGTGGTCTTCACCTCCGGGACCACCGGTACGCCGAAGGCGGTCGCCATGACGCATCGCGACATCATGTACGCCGCCCGCCCGTCGGCGATCACCGCCGGCCCGGCGGACGAGGTGCTGCTGCACGCCTTCCCGCTGTTCGTGCCGGTAGGTCAGTGGGCGACCCAGGTACCGCTGCTCCGTGGCGTCACCGGAATCCGCGCGTCCGAGTTCGACCCGGCCACCTTCCTGCGCCTGGTGGAGAAGTACCGGGTGACCGAGAGCGCGATGGTGCCGGCCACGGCTGCGGCGATGGCCGGACTGCTCGACGGGGACCGTCCGGACACCTCGTCCCTGCGCCGCCTGACGATCGGATCGGCGCGCTGCCCCGTTCCGGCGCTGGAGGCGCTGCGTGCCCTGTTCCCCGCCGCCACCGTGGTGATCGACTATTCGAGTACCGAATCCGGTTGGGCCGGCACCATGCTCGAATACGGCCCAGGCTACGAGCCCGGCGCCGTCGGCTTCGCCAACCCGGGGTCGGCCGTCCGGGTGGTCGGGGAGGACGAGCGGATCCTTGCGCCGGGCGAGGTCGGCGTGGTCGAGTTGCGGATCCCGCCCAACCTGCCGGCCCGGTTCTACCTCGACGATCCGCAGGCCACGGCGGCCACCTTCCGGGGCGACTGGGTGCGCATGGCCGACCTGGGCCAGCTCGACGAGCGAGGGTGCCTGCACCTGGTGGCGCGGACCCGGGAGTTCGTCAACATAAGCGGGCAGAAGGTCTCCTGTCCGGAGGTGGAGCGGGTCCTCGAATCCTTCCCGGGCGTCCGGGAGGCGGCGGTGTTCCCGGTCAGCGATCCGATCCTCGGCGAGGACCTGGGGGCTGCGGTACAGGCGGCCCGGGCCGTCGAACCGGAGGGTCTGCGTCGACACGCCGCCGACCGTCTGGCCCCGTACCAGGTGCCGAGCCACGTGATGGTGCTGGTCGATCTGCCGCGTACGCCCAGTGGCAAGGTGGACAAGGAAGCCCTCGGCGAGATGATGGCCGCCCGACTCGCGCCCACGCAGGAGATGGACGCCGCAGGGCCCGCGCCGACGAGCGATGTGGACGTCACCCGGCCAACGTCCGAGGTGGACGTGGCTCGGGCGCTGCAACACGCCATCACGCGGGTCACCGGCAGCGAGGAGGTCGCGCTCGGAAGCTCCTTCGCCGAGCTGGGCCTCAGCTCGGTGGAGGTGATCCGGGTGTACCACAAGCTCGGTGAGTCGCTCGGCGGCGACCTGGACATCGTCCTGATGTTCGAACCGGTACCCCTCGCCCGGCTCGCCGAAATGATCGCGGAGCAGAGTGTCGCGGAGCAGAGTGTCGCGGAGCAGAGTGTCGCGGAGCAGAGCGGCAGCGGCAGCGGCACGTCGGTCCTGCCGGGGAGCGCCGATGCCTGACGCGCCGGCCGTCTACCTTTCCAACATCTCGCACGTCGTGGGAGATCCGGTCGCGCTCGATGCCCTCGAGGACACCGAGGTGCGCAAGGCCATGGCGACGCTCGCCGACGAGGGTCTGGTGCAGTGCCGGGTGACGGACGCCTCCGTCCCCGACCTGGCCGGCGCCGCGGCCTCGACAGCGCTGGGTTCGCCGGACCGTCGGACGGAACCGGACACGGCGATCTACTGCTCCGACACGCCGACCCCGGTGCCGCCGGGACCCGAGGTGTGGCGGCTCAACACCGGGCTGGGTCTGCCCCGGGTGCCGGTCCTGCGCGTCGCGGGAGGCGAGTGCGGCAACCTCGGCCTGGGCCTGCGGGTGGCCCGCGCCATGGTGATGGCCGAGGGGTTGGGCAGCGTGCTCCTGGTCACCGCCGACCGTTCCGTCGGGGACACCCGCTATCTGCCGGACGGTCTGACCGTGCTGAGCGACGGAGCCGCCGCCTGTCTGGTCACCGCGGAGCCACCGGCCGGCGGCTTCGCGGTACACCGGATGGCCGTCAGCGTGCAGGCCGATGCCGTTGCGGCGGGCATCGGGATGCAGACGGCCCGCACCACGCTCAGCGGGATCAGCAGAGCCGTACGCCGACTCTTCGCCGATGCGTCAGTCACGCCGGAGGATTGCCGCTACCTCGTCACGGGCAACTACGGCACGGCCATCCAGTCGCTCTTCGCGGCCGCCGTGGGACTTCCGCAGACCGTGGTGCGCGCCCCGCTGCGCGAGGCGATGGGGCACTGTTTCTCGGCCGACGTCCTGATGAACCTCGAGACGCTCCGGGTCGACGGCGAACTGGACCCCGGTGACCGGCTGCTGCTGCTGACCACCGGATCACGCGGCTGGACCGTGACGCTGGCCGAGTACCTCGGTTGATACCACGCCGGCCGGGCGGGGAACCACGACGGCGGACCCCCGCCCGGACCGGCGGCCTCACACGACCAGGTTGACCAGCCGGGGAGCACGGACGATCACCTTCTTGACGGCGGCCCCACGCAGCGCCTGCCGCACGGGGTCGGCGGCCCGGACCAGCTCCTCCAGGGCCGCGTCCTCCACCGTCGCCGGAACCTCGAGACGCGCCCGCACCTTGCCGTTGACCTGGACCACGCAGGTGACGGTCTCGGTGACCAGCAGCGCCGGATCCGCCTCCGGCCAGCCGGCCTCGCAGACCGACGCGGGACGGCCCAGCCGCTCCCAGCACTCCTCGGCGGTGAAGGGGGCGAAGCACGACAGCATCCGCACCAGCGCCTCGGTGCCTTCCCGTACCCCGGGATCCTTCGGCCCGGGCTTGCCGTCCACCGCCCGGCGCAGCGACGAGGTCAGCTGCATCAGGCGCGCGATGGCGACGTTGAGCCGTCGGCCCTCCATCAGGGTGGTGGTCTCGGCGACCAGGTGGTGTACCTCCTTGCGCAGCGCCGAGTCGCCGTCGGCCGGCGCGGCGTCGACCGGTACCGCGCCCACCTCGCCGGCCAGTCGCCACACCCGGGCCAGCCACTTGACCGCACCGGTCGGCGACACGTCCGCCCAGTCGATGTCGTCCTCCGGAGGCCCGGCGAAGAGCATCGTGACCCGCACCGCGTCGGGGCCGTGCGCGCTGATCTGCTCCTGGAGGTTCACCAGGTTGCCCAGGGTCTTGCTCATCGCCTTGCCGTTCATCACGACCTGGCCCTGGTTGATCAGGCGCCGGAACGGCTCGACGAAGGGCAGGTAGCCCATGTCGTGCAGGACCTTGGTCATGAACCGCGCGTAGATCAGGTGGCCGGTCGAGTGCTCACGCCCGCCGACGTACTCGTCCACCGGCAGCCATCGCTCGATGCCGGCCGGGTCGAACGGCCCCTCGTCGTACCCGGCGTTGGGGTAGCGCATGAAGTACCACGACGAGTCGACGAAGGTGTCCATGGTGTCGGTGTCCCGGCGGGCCTGGGTCCCGCAGCGGGGGCACGGAACGGCCGCCCACGCCTCGGCGCTCGCCAGCGGTGACCTGCCGTCTTTCGGGCGCAGTTGGTATCCGGAGTCGGGCAGCACGACAGGCAGCTCGTCGTCCGGCACCGGAACCTCGCCGCAGTCCGGGCAGTGCACGATCGGGATCGGGGTACCCCAGTAGCGCTGCCGCGACAGCAGCCAGTCCCGCAGCCGGTAGGTCACCGCCTTCTCGGCGACACCCCGCTCGGCCAGCGCGGCGACGATCTTCCCACCGCCCTCGGTGTGCGGCAGGTTGTCGTAGGGGCCGGACTGCACAAGGGTTCCCGGCCCGGCGGTCGCCACCCCGGTTGTTTCCGGGTCGGGTTCGCCGGTGTCCACCACCGTGCGCACCGGCAGGCCGAACGCCTTCGCGAAGTCCAGGTCCCGCTGGTCGTGCGCGGGCACCGCCATCACCGCGCTGGTGCCGTACCCGGAGAGGACGTAGTCGGAGGCGTAGACCGGGATCCGCTCGCCGTTGACCGGGTTGACGGCATGCCGGCCGAGGAAGACTCCCGTCTTCGGCCGATCCTTGGCCAGCCGGTCGATCTCGTTGGCCGTGCGTACCTCGGCCCGGTACGCCTCGAACTCGTCCCGCCGCTCGGCGACGCACAGCTCGTCGGCGAGCGGGGAGTCCGCCGCCACGACGAAGAAGGTCGCCCCGAACAGGGTGTCCGGGCGGGTGGTGAAGACCCGTATCGGCGCCTCGCGGCCCTCGACCACGAAGTCGATGTGCGCGCCCTCGGACCGGCCGATCCAGTTGCGCTGCATCGCCAGTACGTCGTCCGGCCACTTGCCTTCCAGTTGGGCCATGTCGTCGAGCAGGCGCTGGGCGTACGCCGTGGTGCGGAAGAACCACTGCGTCAGGTCGCGTTGCTGGACCACCGAGCCGCACCGTTCGCACTGGCCCCCGATCACCTGCTCGTTCGCCAGCACCGTGCTGTCCACCGGGCACCAGTTCACCGGGGCGGAGCGCCGGAATGCCAGATCGCGTTCGAACATGCGCAGGAACAGCCACTGGTTCCAGCGGTAGTATTCCGGGTCCGACGTGTGGAAACGGCTACGCCAGTCGAACGATATTCCGAGCCGGTGGAATGACTCGGCCTGGACGTCGATATTGCGGTACGTCCATTCCTTCGGATCCATGTCCCGCTTCAATGCGGCATTCTCGGCCGGCAGGCCGAAAGAATCCCAGCCGATCGGGTTCAGCACGTTCGCCCCGCGCATGCGGGTGAACCGTGCGATGCTGTCGCCGATCGAATAAACCTCTGCGTGCCCCATGTGAAGATCACCGGAGGGGTACGGGAACATGCTGACAACGTAGGAACGGGGTCGCCCTGGGGACCCGTTATCGGTCGGTCCCTCGGCCTCGAACGTGCCCCGGTCCTCCCAGAACTCCAGCCATTTCTCGATGATGGCCTGAGGGTTGTAACTGTCCTCCACCGTTCCCGACCCCTTACGTCACGCGGACTACATGTGCTTAGGAAAGCACGAGGAGTGCCTGCTGTGTGTCACGCCTACCATTCAGAGTTCTCTAAAGCTGCGGCGCCCGCGCCGACGGTCAATCATATCGGCTGCCTCCGGCGGTGTTCCCGGACCCACGGCGCCGCCACGGCCGATCGGCGGCACCGGCGTACCGCGCCAACTCGTCGGGAAGCCACGACCTGGCGTTATGAGGACCGGGTCAGGCTACCCGCTGGTACTTGTTGATCAGTCCGTTGCATCGTCGGGCCCGCGCCGGTTCAGCGCAGCAGAGTGACCGCGGTGTCCATCATGCACAGGGCGCCATTGGTCACCAGCAGACGATCGTTGGCGTAGTTCAGGCTCGCCGATCGGAGGTCCCGGAATACCCGTTCCAGCGGCAGCGGTGAGTCCCGCCGGTAGGCCAACCCGAGGCCGCCGACCTGCACCATCCGGTCGACGGCCTGGAAGGTCAGCTCCGCGGCCAGCACCTTGAGCGAGTTCAGGTGCAACTGGGTGGCGGTGCCGCTCAGCGGCTCGCCCGCGCGGCGGGCCGTCACGACCTCGGCGAGGGCGGCGTGCAGGTAGGCGCTCACCGCCTCCAGATCGAGCCGGATCCGCGCCAGCCGCTCGGCGACCAGCGGTGACCCCAGGTCGATCGAGGAAGGCCGGTCCGGCGACCGCAGCATCCGGAGCAGTCCCGCGTACGCTGCCCGCGCCCCGCCCAGCCAGCAGGCCGCCCAGCCGAGGTGACCGGCCGGCACCATGGACTCGATGGTGATCGCCCGGAAGCCGCCGGGCTCGCCGAGCAACTGGTCGGCGCCGACCCGACCGGTGATGGAGAACCCCAGGCTGTGCGTGCCGCGCATGCCCAGCGGATCCCAGTTGCCCCGGCCGGCCAGGGTGAGCTGGTCCCGGTCGGCGTAGACCAGGCTGACCTCGTGCGCCGTCGCGTCCGGTGAGGTCCGCATGGTGATCAGGAAGCCGTCCGCGTACTCGCCGCCGGTGACGACCGGCGCCATCCGGTCGATGAGCAGGTCGTCGTCCTGACGGGTGATCGCGGCGTCCGCACTGAGCAGATGTCCACCCTTGCCGGCCTCGGTGGTCACCGAGGCCAGGTACACGTCGCCGGCGGCGATCCGGGGGAGCAGCCGGTCCCGCAGCGGCGCGGACGCGTGGTGCAACAGCACGTCGACCTGCTGGCAGTGCATCGCCCAGATCATGGCGGTGGAGAGGCACTCGGCGGCCAGCTCGCCGGCGATCTCCACCAGGTCGGCCAGGTCACCGCCGAGACCGCCGTACCGCTGTGGGACCAGCAGGCCCAGCAGTCCACTCTTGCGCAGCGCGGCCAGGTTGTCGGTGGGGAAGGCTGCCGTCAGGTCGACCTCGCGGGCGTGCTGGCGCAGCACCGGCAGCACCGCGTCCAACAGTTCGGCGCGCTCTGCCGGCGGCAGTGCGGGGCGGGTCATCATGATCCTCCTTGTCGGTTGCGTCCGGACGACCTGCACCACGATCAGGCGGCGACGTATTCCGCGACGATCAGCGACCACGACTGCGGGGTGGAGCTGAGCAGCAGCAGGCGGTCCGCCGGGTCGAGGTCGCCGCGCTCCATCAGGGTGGACAGACTGATCAGGAGGTCGGCCGAGAAGCAGTGCCCCAGGTCGGCGACCCAGGGTGCGTAGGCCTGTTCCGGGGTGCAGCGTGCTGCCGTGGTGAGAAAGGCTCTCGACGTACGCCCGAAGTTGCCGGTGAGGAAGTACCGGCACTCGGCCGGCGGTACGCCGGATTCCGCGGACACCCGGTTCAGCGCCCGCCCGATCTTCTGCATGATGGCCCGACCCAGCGCCAACTGGCTCGACGTGACACCGAGATCTGCCTTCACCTCGGTGGACATCCCGAGTATGCGGAACCCCTCGGCGACCGGCTCGGCGGTGAGGACGCATGCGGCGGCCGAGTCACTGAGGACGGTCGTGCCGTGGGTCAGGAACCGGCCGGTGGTATCGGCGACGCGGTCGGCCGTGATGAACAGTACGGTGCCGAGGCCCTCGGTCGCCATCAGCGCCCGGGCCACTTTCAGCCCCGCGCCCAGGTTGCCGCAGCCACCGCTACTGATCAGCACGGCGGGCGTGTCGACGAGCCCGAGCTCGCTCTGCACCTGCCGCATCTGTCGCGCCACCGGCTCGGTGGTCGGCGTGTCGGTGCAGTAGACCAACATGTCGACGGGTGAGCCGGAGAGGCCCTCGACCACCGGCCGGGCGGCCGCGACCGCGAGCTCCGCCACCGGCCGCTCGTCGACCAGGTGGTGCCGGATCCCCTGCTCGCACAGGTTGTCCAACTCGTCGCGGACCTCCGGGTCCGTGGTGTCGCCGATCGGCACCGGCTCACCCAGGACGTAGGACAGGCGGGACGCGTAGAGCATCGCGCGTCGCCCATCGTTGGCACCGTTCGGCAAATTTCCCCCGTGGTTCGACGATCAGGCGTCCGCCGTGGGCCAACCCGGCGCGCGGGTCCGGCCCGGCTTGACGCCAAGTGGGGCATCGTGAGGGAAAAATAGTTGACTACGTCGATCTGGGCAAGGCATCGGGGTGAGGACGGATGAACTGGTACCAACCAGCACCGGTTGCCCGAACCCCAACATAGTAGTACGAAAACCCTTGACGTTCCCGACGAGTGCCCAGACCCTATGTGGGTCGCAGGGCGAGCAGCGGAACGGAGACCTGCCGTGGAATCACTGTACGTCCGGGTACGGCACGGGGTGGACCGAGAGGCTCCGATGACCTGGGGTCAGCTCACCCAGCAGGCCATCTACGACCTCACGGCGGAGGAGTCGTACCGGCAGACCCAGAAGCGATCGGTCGAACTGCCTCCGGGAGTGCCGCCGCAGCGGATCGCGACGGCGGTGCAGAGCGTGCTCGAGCGCCACGAGAGCCTGCGTACCCTCTTCTCGGCGGACCGGCGTCAGCGGGTACAGCCGCACGTCGAGTTGTCGGTGCCGATTGCCGCGGCGGGGTCGGACGACGAGGCGCATCGCATCCACACCGACCTGTACCAGCGTTCCTTCGACTTCGACGCCCTGCCGGTGCGGTTCGGTGTGCTGAACAGAGCCGATGGTTCGGCCACCCTGCTGATCGCGGCGTCCCACCTGGCGATCGACGCGTTCGCCGGGGACAGTCTCGCCGACGAGCTGCGCCGGCTGTGCGGGCCCGACGACCTCGGCGTGCTGCCGGACCCGGTGGGCCATCCGGTGGACCGGACCCGGTTCGAAGGGTCGCCGGCCGGCCGGGCGCTGTCGCGCCGGAACATCGGTCGTTGGCAACGGCTCCACGAGGACGGCGTGGCCAGCACGCCCGCGCCCACCCTGCCCGGCCTCACTCCCCGGTTCCACACCGGCACGCTGGTCTCGCCCACCCTGCGTCGGGCGATGCCCGCCGCGTCGTCCCGGTTGGGGGCCTCGTCGGCGGTGGTTCTGCTGGCGGCGGTGAGCAGCGTGCTGGGTGACCTCTTCGGCGTCCCGAGGGTGGCCGCCCGGATCGCCTACAGCAACCGCACCGACCCGCTCGACCTGGGGATCGAGACGCTGATGCAGTGGGGCCTGACCATCGTCGACGTACGGGGCACGGCCCAGGACGTGGTGCGCTCGGCATTCCGGGAGACGCTGCGCGCGTCGGCCGCTGCCCGGTACGACATCTACGAACTGTTCGAGACGCTGTCGGGCGAGCGCTGTCCGCCGGACCATCGCTTCATGCCGCAGATATTCCTCAACTACTTCGACGGCGCGAACACCGCGACGATGCCGCCGGAGGACGACGACGGCCCGGTGCCGGAGAGCACGTTCAGCAGCGTGCCCAGCCACGAGCACGACAGCGACAGCCTGTATTTCCTCTTTGCGTCGCCGTCCCGGAAGGCGATCACCCTGCATTACATGATCGATACGCGGATGCTGTCCCTGGCCGATGTCGAGGCATCGGCCCGGGCACTCGAGGAATGGGTGGTGACAGCGGCGCGGTCCGATCACTGATGAACGGTCGGCCGCGGGCCATAGCGCCCCGCCAATGCGTGTCAGCAGGGAACAGGGCGATGGGGTACCGTGACACAAAGGGCAGCGACCGCCAGCCGAGCGGCACACCGTCCTATGGGCGCGGTGAAGCCATCCAGCAGCAGAGCCTGCCGAGGTCGCCCGCCCCATCACGGGGGAGTAGCTGTTGGATCTGACATCTCAGGCGTCGACGCTTGTCAAGATCATGGGCGGTGCTTCGTGCTACGTCTACGACCTTGACGATGTGCTGGCCGCAGCGGGAGAACTTCGTTCTGCGGTGCCCTCGGGATCGCAGCTCTACTATTCATTGAAAGCGAATCCTCATCCGGCTGTGGCCGGTGTGCTCGCCGAGTGCGGCTTCCGGGCCGAGGTAAGCTCGGTCGGCGAGCTGGACCAGGCCCGCCGTGCGGGATTCTCGGCTGCCGAGGCAATTTTCACCGGCCCCGGAAAGACGGAACAAGACCTGCGCAGTGCGATTACCCGTGGGGTGCGGACCTTTTCCTGCGAGTCGGTAAACGACCTGCGCAGACTGGAGGGACAGGCGTTTCAGGCCGGTGAACCGCCCCGGGTTCTCCTCCGGATCAACGGGCTGGACACGGGCAATGCGAGCGGGCTCCGCATGGCCAACACCTCGTCCCAGTTCGGCCTGACGCCGGACGACATCGAACGTGCCCTCGCCCAGGCCAGGACGGTGCGCGTCGTCGGGATGCACTTCTACACGATCTCCAACGCCCAGGACGCGCAGGCGTTGGTGAACGAGCACCTGTTCAACCTCGGCGCCGCACACCGGTTGGCCGGCGAGTTCGGAATTCCACTCGACCTGCTGGACCTCGGCGGCGGGTTCGCCTCACCCTACGCACGTCCGGGATCGCGCCCGGACTACCGGGCCCTGCGCCCGGCGGTAGAGGCGGAGGCTGCCCGCCTGGGTCTGACCGGCACCACGCTGGCCTTCGAGTCCGGTCGCTTCCTGGTGGGCGGCAGTGGCTCACTGCTCACCGAGGTCGTCGACGTCAAGCAGAGCCGGTCGAAGACCTACGTCGTCCTGGCGAGCGGCATCAACCACCTGGGCGGGATGTCCGGGCTGCGACGGCTCCCACCGGCGTCCGCCGTCTTCGAGAATCTGACGCCGCCGCAGGGAGAACCGGAGCCGGTGACCCTGGTCGGTCCGCTGTGCACGCCGGTCGACATCCTGTCCGCGCAGAGCGCCATGCCCAGGCCCCGGATCGGCGACGTCCTGCGAGTCCCGAACGTGGGTGCGTACGGGTTGACCGCGAGCCTGGTCGGATTCCTCGGTCACGACGCGCCGACGGAAGTGGCGATGCGGGCCGGCGAGGTCGTGACGGTGGGCCGGTTGCGGCTCAGCCGGGAGGATGAGCAGACGGCCGGGCAGAGCGTCTCCGCGCAGGACGTCGCCCGTCGCCTTCAGCCACTCCTCGCCCAGCATGCCCCGGCTGCCGACGCGTCCGCCGAGGTTTCCGAGGCGTCGCTGACGGCGTTGCGGGGGAGCGGGCTGTTCGGGCTGCTCGTGCCGAAGTCCCACGGTGGGCTCGGTGGGAGCCTCCGCGACATGGCAGAGGTCGCGACGATCCTCGGCGCCGGCTGCGTCTCCACCGCGATGATCTGGGCGATGCACTGCCAGCAGGTCGATGCCGTGGTCCGCTTCGGTCCAGCCGAGCTGCGGGAGCGGGTGTTGCCGGAAATCGCCAGGGGTGAGTGCTACATCGCCTCGGTGACGTCGGAGCGCGCGAAGGGCGGAGATCTTCTCACCAGTGCCGAGGGCCTGGTCGACCACGGCGACCGCCTCTGGCTGGAACGCGACGCGCCGATCGTGACCGGTGGCCTGCATGCCGACGCGTACCTGGTGACCATGCGGTCCGCACCGGAGGCACCGCCGAACCGGGTCACCCTGGTCTGGGCCGACCGTGCGGCAATGGCTGTCGAGCGGCTGCGCCCGTGGGACACCCTGGGCATGCGGGGCACCGAGAGCGTCGGCCTCAACCTGCGCGGTTTCGTCCCCAGATCCGCGGTGATCGGCGACGAGGGGGACTTCCGGGCCATCGCGTTGGAGAGCTTCGTGCCGGTCGGGCACATCGGCTGGGCCGCTGCCTGGCTCGGCGCCGCCCGCGGCGGACTGGCCCGCGTGGCGTCCAGTATGCGCAGCCGGGAGAGGTCGAGCGTGCCCGCCGCCCAGTCGGATCTGGCGCAGGCCAGGCTGGCCGAGGTGCGCAGCAAACTCGAGGCGGTCAGCGCGTACCTGTGGCAGGTGGTGGCAGAGGTCGAGGAGCTGCGGTCGCTCGGGCGGCGGCCGGACGCACCGGCGACGCAGATCCACCTGAACACGCTCAAGGTGCTCGCCTCGACGCTCACCTACCAGGCCATCGACGAGTGTGTGCAGCTCGTCGGCCTCAACCATGGCTACCGGCGCGACAGCGATCTGCGGTTGGAGTCACTTCTGCGTGACCTTCGGTCGGCGAGCCTGAACTTCTCGAACGATCGCGTCCTGGTCGCCTCCGGTGTGCTCGGACTCGTGGACACGAACGTGCAGCTCGTGGCGCGACCCGGATTCGATTGGTGACGCAAACGGTGCTGGAGGATCAATGACGGACCTGTGGAACGACACGTTCCTGGAAACGCTGCGGCAACAACTTCCGCTGCTGCCCGCGGAGGGGGAACTCACGCCCGCCACCAACCTGTACGACCTCGGGCTGGACTCGATGCGAAGCGTCCAGTTGCTCATCGCGCTGGAGGAGACGCTCGACATCAGCATTCCCGACGAGATGCTGACGGCGGAGGCGTTCCGCACGCCGGGTGACATCTGGACGCTCGTCCAGGCGGTCAAAGCCGAGCAGGATCCGGGAAGCCGCGATTCGTCGTGACTCCGACAGCCCGGGTCTCCGGCGATGCCGGCGAGTTGCTCGCGCTCGCCGTGGCTCGATGGCCCGACGCCCCCGCCGTCCGGGACCCCGAGTCCGGCACGGTCACCTACCGTCAACTGCTG
This sequence comes from Plantactinospora alkalitolerans, assembly GCF_015690345.1. GTDB lineage: Bacteria > Actinomycetota > Actinomycetes > Mycobacteriales > Micromonosporaceae > Plantactinospora > Plantactinospora alkalitolerans. The sequence goes on from NZ_JADPUN010000079.1 coordinate 35,280, forward strand.
CACCGGGTGACCGCGACCGAGCACTGGCTCCGAGACCAGGGGGTGGGGCCGGGAGCACGTCTGGCGGTGGTCGCGCACAGCCGGTCCGCCACCGTCCTGTTGCTGTGGGCCACGATCCGGATCGGTGCCGTCTTCGTACCGCTGAATCCGGCCGCACCAGCTGCCGCGCTGAAGGCGATGATCACGGACGCCGAGCCGTCCATGATCGTCGGCGGGCCCGAGACGATCTCCGGATCGACAGCCGCGCGCTGGGTGGACTGGCCGGAAATCGAGGGTGCCGCAGCCGGGACGGCACGCTCCACCTGGCCGCCGGAAACCCCGGCCCCGCACTCTGACGACCTCTGCATGTTGCTCTACACCTCGGGCACGACGGCGGTCCCGAAGGGCGTCATGTGCCCGCACCGGAGCGTGCGCTTCGCGGTCGAGGCCATCTGGCAGCGACTCCGCTACACCGCCGAGGACATCATCTTCAACCGGCTTCCACTGTCGTTCGACTACGGCCTGTACCAGGCTCTGCTGGCGGCCCGTGCGGGAGCGTGCCTGGTGCTGGCCGGCCCGGGGAACGACACGATACTGCTTCGACGGATCGGTGACTCCGGGGCCACCGTCCTGCCCCTGTTGCCCACGCTCGGCAGCATGATCGAACGGCTACGCCGGCGCTCCGGGCCGATAACCGGCGTGCGACTGATCACCAACACCGGAGCGGCGATGCCGGAGCGTCTCCGGACGAGCCTGCGCGAGATCTTCCCGTCGGCCCGCCTGTCGCTGATGTACGGGATCACCGAATGCAAACGGGTCACCATCATGGATCCGGACGGAGACCTGGTCCGGCCCCGGTCCGCCGGCCGGCCGCTCGACGGGCTCGACGTCCAGGTGAAGGACGCGGACGGCAATTCCCTACCGCCGATGGCGGTGGGGGAACTCTACGTCCGGGGCCCCTCCGTGATGGCCGGCTACTGGCGGGACGAAGAGCAGACCGAGTCGCGATTCGTCCCGTGTGCCGGGACGTCGGAGCGGATGCTGCGCACCGGCGACTTCGGGTACCTCGATCAGGACGGGTACCTCTATTTCGAAGGGCGCCGGGACGACATTTTCAAGCACAACGGCGCGCGGATGAACAGCCTGGAGATCGAGTCGGCGGCCCAGCAGGTTCCCGGTGTCGAGCTGGCCGCTCTGCTCATTCCGTCCGGTGACGACGAGCCGATGGTCCTCGTGGTCACCGGCGACTCCGTCGATCCACCGTCGGTTCTGTCGGCGATGAGGCGGCACCTCGAGCAGGTCAAGACCCCTGAGATATGCGTGGCGGTTTCGGAGCTGCCGATGACGCCGAACGGCAAGATCGACAAGGCGAAGCTCCGCGAGAGCTGTGCCGCCCACCACCTTCCGACAGGGGGCGGCCGGTAATGACTGCGGGCCGCCGGAGGGGCTGAGCTCGCCGGCTCCGGCGGCTGAAACGTGGTGGCGGGACGGCGGTCCGGACCCGTGGTCGACTCGTCGTGGTAGGGCTACGACCATCTACTTTCGAGTGTCATGTCGGAAATCACGATCCGCGTGCCGACCGACGATCTTCAATCGGCACCAGACGATCTTCCCGATACTCTCCCGGTCAATCTCATCACTGGTTGCGATATACGGGGGTCGTGATCGTGGCTGTGCCGTTCCATGCTGCGCGTGTTCTGGTCGCCTTGCTGGCTCTACTCGTCGTGCCCTCGATCTCCGTGATCTGGGCACCACCTGCGGCGTCGGCCCAGGGCACCGACAACTGTCCGGCCCCGGCCGACGATGACCGCGTTCCGTCCGCCGGCTCCGAGGCCGCCGCCAGGAGCCTCGCCGTGACGTGCGGCGTCGAAGTCGAGGTGCTGGCCAAGGCGTCGGAGACGACGAAGGTCCTTGCCCAGCCGTCCGGTGAGTTCGTGTTCGAGTCCTCGTCCGAGCCGCAGTGGGCGCAACAGGGCGGTTCCTGGGTGGATGTGGACACCACCCTGGTGGTCGGTGCCGACGGTCGGGTCCGGCCGGTCGCCTCGACGGCGGACGTGGTCTTCTCGTCCGGCGGAGCGGGGCCCTTCGCGACGATGCGGGGTGCCGGTGCCGAGTTCTCGCTCGGTTGGCCGACTCCGCTTCCGCAGGGCGTCGTCCAGGGCGACACCATCACCTATCCAGATGTGTATCCGGACGTCGACCTGGTGGTCCGCGCCGAACGCGGCGGTTTCTCGCACCTGCTGGTGGTCGGGACCGCCGAGGCGGCGCAGAACCCCGCCGTACGGGAGACGACCTACGTGCTGGGCGGATCGGCCGAGGTGACGGTGACCGAAGGCGGGGTGACCGTCACCGGACCCGACGGTCTGCTGGCCGCGGCGCCGCCGGCGTCGGCCTGGGACTCGGGAACCGACCCGGTCGGGGCGCGGGACGTCGACGCGTTCGGTCGGACCGGCCAGGAATCGGCCGATGGCGAGAGTTCGACGGTACGGGGACCGGGCGAGGCGGCCCGGGTCGCGCCGGTCGAGGTGCGGGTCAGCGGGGACGTACTCACCGTGGCGGCCGACCCGGCGGTGCTGGACAGCGGGAACTTCCCGATCTTCATCGACCCCACCTACGACAAGAAGTGGGCCAGGTGGGCCCCGGTGAACGACTCCAACCCGGACACCCGGTGGACCTCCGGCAGTTCGTGGCCACGGGAGGTGGCCCGGGTGGGGTCGAACTACGACGACCACGGCGACCTCTGGCGGTCGATCTTCTACTTCGACGTTTCGGCTCTGGTGGGCAAGCGGCTGGTCTACACGACCAGCGTGGATGCCTATCTGGTGCACACCGGCTGGTGCGCCGGCGAGTCCATCGGCATCTGGCAGACGAGTTCGATCGCGAGCAACACCCCCACCTGGAACGGAATGGCCAGCCACTGGTTGCACGACGGCCCGGTGCAGACCAAGACGGGCAAGGCCAACGCGAAATGTGGCCAGTCGGCCAACTGGCTCAAGTTCGACCACGCCGGCATCGGCGGTCACGTCCAGCGGCACGCGAACAACGGCGCCACGTCGATCACCTTCGGATTCCGGATGGCGAGCGAGAGCGGAGGCCACTGGGCGAAGTTCGACCCGGCGAGCGTCACACTGAAGGCGACGTACCAGTCGAGGCCGACCTCGCCGGTGGCCATCCGGACCGCACCCGGCGGCGGCTGCGCCGCTTCCCCCGGACCGTGGATCACCAGCCGTACGCCGACGCTCTACGGCAAGGCCAGTGACGGCGACGGCACGGTGAAGGTCGGGTTCGACATCAACGGGCCGACGAACCCCGCCGACCACCTCTCCGCCGGGACGACCTCGGGTGCCGAGCGGGGGTGGACCACCCCCACGTTGACCGAGGGCGACTACAACTGGCGGGTGAAGGGCGTCGACGAAGGCGACGAGACCGGCTGGACCGGGTACTGCTACTTCCGGCTCGACCACACCGGCCCCGAGACACCCGTGGTCGCCCGGACGTCCGGCACCCCGGTCGTCGGCCAGCCGGTGACGCTCTCGTTCACCTCGTCGGACGCCCGTTCCGGGATGAAGCAGTTCGCCTACGGCATCGGTGTGGACGTACAGCAGACCTTCAAGGCCTCCACCGGTACGACGACGATCACGTTCACGCCGGCCGCCGGCCGTACCGTCGTCTACGTGTGGGCGCAGGACAACGCCGGCAACTACTCGGCGCGTACGGCGTTCGACTTCTTCACCGGTCGGATCACCGAGGCCCAGTCCCACGGCGCCTGGCGGTTCGACGGTGACGGGCTCGACGACTCGGGCCGAGGGCGGAATCTGACGATCGGCAGCGGGCTCGGCTACGGGACCGACCGCCGGGGCAATGCCGGCGCCGCACTGGCCCTGAACGGCACGGGCTGCGCGCAGACCGGGTCGGGGGTACGCACCGACGCCGAGTACACCGTCGCCGGCTGGGCGAGGCTGACCGACAAGTCCGACTACCGCAGCCTGGCCGCCCAGGCCGGGGTGGCCCGGTCGTCGTTCTACCTGCGGTACAACGGCCCGAGTGACCGGTGGCAGTTCACGCTGAGCGGCTCCGACGCCGAGGCCGCGACGTTTGCCACGATCACGGCGTCCACCGCGACGCCGCTCGGAGCGTGGCAACACGTCGCGGCGACCATGGACCCGGTCGCCAAGGTGATGCGGCTGTACCTCGACGGCCGGCTCGCCGCGGAGGGTGCCATTCCGTTCACGCCCTGGAACGCCCAGGGCCCGCTCCTGGTCGGCTGTGCGGGCGTCATCGGCTCGGTCTGGCACCAGCTGATCGGCGGGATCGATCACGTCGGGGTCTGGCAGGGACTGCTCTCCGACGCGCAGATCGCCCGCGCCGCGACCGAACTTCCCGCCGGGCTGGTCGGCGACTGGCAGTTGCACACCAACGGCGCAGAGGAGACCGGTCGCTCCACCGACCTCGTGCTGCCGGCGGGCGGCGGCTGGGCCGATGACCAGTACGGCCGGACGGAGTCCGCGATGGTGCTGGACGGTACGAAGTGCGCGACGTCGGAGGCGTCGGTGCTGCGTACCGACGAGTCGTTCACGATTGCCACCTGGGTCAGGTTGACCGCGATCGGCACCGGTAACCAGACCGTGCTCGGGCAGGACGGCGTCCGGGTCAGCGGCTGGTTCCTGGGAACCCGCTACTCCGGCGGCGTGCCGTACTGGTCGCTGATGATGATGGCGGGCGACAGCGAGACCACCCACGCCCAGATGATCCTGTCTTCCCAGGCGGCCACCGCCGACGTGGGCAGGTGGACGCACCTGGCGGGCGTCTACGACGCCACCTCGCGCCAGATGGTTCTCTACGTCAACGGCGTACGGGCGGGATCGGTGGCCGCCAACCAGACCCCGTGGCGGGCCGGTGGGGCGATGACCGTCGGCTGTGCCTGGTACGCCGGAAACCATGTCGACCGGGTCAACGGGACGGTGTCCGGCGTCAAGGCCTGGCGGGGCGCGCTGACCGACGCGCAGGTCGCCAACGTGCACGGCGGTAACCCGGGAGTACGGCTGGAGGCGCTCTGGCCGCTGGACGGGCCGGCCAGCGACACCCCGACGTACCTCACCGACGTGTCCGGAAACGGCCGCAACCTGACCATCAACGGGCCGTACGCCTGGACCCGGGACCGGGGCTTCGGACGCGACGGCGCGCTGGGTCTGGAACTGGCCGCCGGCTCCTGCGCCCAGACGACGGGACCGGCGGTACGTACCAACGCCTCGTTCACGGTCAGTACCTGGGTGGTGATCGACCAGACGACCGGGCACCGCTCGGTGGCGACGCAGGCGGCGGGGCCGTACCCCGGCTTCTTCCTCGGCTACAACTCGGACGCGAACCGGTGGCACTTCGGCATGCCGAGCGCGGCGAGCGGAACGCCCACCTGGCACGTCGCCGGGTCGAAGCAACCCCCGGCCCTCGGCCAGTGGACGCATCTGGCCGGGGTGTACGACCTGGCCGCCGGCAAGGTGCGGCTCTACGTCAACGGCGTACTGGAGGGCGAGGCCAACGGCCCCGCCAGCCCCTGGATGGCACCCGGGCCGACGCTGATCGGCTGTAACGGCGACACCGCCGGCGGTCGATGGTCGCCGCTGGGTGGCGTCGTCGACGACGTACGTTTCTGGACCTCGACCGTCGACCCCGACCGGATCGCCGACCTCGCCGCCGGCTGACCAGATCATTTCCGGCGCGGGCCGGTGTGCCCGGCCCGCGCCGAACCCCCTGCTCGGCCCCTTGCTCCTACCCGTGTGAGGCAGACGCCATGTCGCAGCTGAACCCTGTCCTCTCCCGCCCCCGCTGGCTGATCGCCCTGAGCACGACCGTGGTGATGGCTGCCTCGACCCTTTCCGCGCCCGGGCTGGCCCAGGCCGCCGAAGTACCCGACGGTGACCGCAAGATCCAATCGGCCGCGGCGAAGCCGGGCCGGCCGGTGCCGGTCGACCGGACGCCGTTGCCCGACGACGGTGGCCGGTGGATTCCACCGAAAGACCTGGGTTGGCCCACGGCCGGCCAGGTCAGTCTGGCCGTCGACGACGACCCGCGCCGCCCGGCCCGCGGGGTCGCCGGGCGACTGCCGGTGACGGTCTCGGCCGTCGCCGGCACCCGTGCCCCCGAGCGGACCGGGGTGCGGGTGCTCGACGAGCAGCACGCCGGCCGGCTCGGCGTGAGCGGCCCGGTCGTGGTGATCGACGGTGACGCCGGGACGGTGCGGACCACCCTCGACTACGCCGGGTTCCGGCAGTTCTACGGCGCGGGCTGGGGCGAGCGGCTGAACCTGCTGCGGCTGCCGGCCTGTGCGGTGACCAGCCCGGAGCGGGCGCAGTGCCGCCGTACGGAGCGGGTAGAGGCGACCAACAACACCGTGACCAGCACCCTGTCGACCCAGGTCGCCATGTCGGGCGGCGAGTCCGCGGTGTTCGCGGTCACCGCCGACGAGTCCTCCGAGGAGGGCGACTACACGGCGACCGACCTCAAGGCGGCGGGGTCGTGGACGGGCGGGTCCGGTTCCGGCGGCTTCTCGTACTCGATCCCGGTGCGTCTGCCGCCGGCGGAGGGCCCGCTGCCCACGGTGTCGTTGGGCTACTCGTCCCAGGTGGTGGACGGCCGGATGGCCGGGGCCAACAACCAGGCGTCCTGGGCCGGCGACGGCTGGGGTTACGCGCCAGGCTTCATCGAGCGCTCCTACACGGCCTGCGCCGACGACCGGTCGAAGGTCGACGACCGGGACCCGAACAACAAGGACCTCTCCACCGGAGACCAGTGCTGGAAGGGTACGTCCGCCAGCATCAGCATCTCGCTGAACGGCACCAGCACGGCGCTGCTCAAGGACGACACCAAGGGTGTCTGGCGGGCCCGGAACGACGACAACTGGAAGATCGAGCTGGCCGGCAGCCCGGCGTCCGCCGGCGCGGCGACCACCGAGCGCTGGACGGTCACCACCCCGGACGGAACGCGGTACTTCTTCGCGGGCGAGGCCGCCGCCAACTCGCGGTGGACCGTTCCGGTCTTCGGCAACCACTCGGGCGAGGCCTGTCACGCCAGCACCTTCAAGGGGTCGGCGTGCCAGCAGGCGTGGCGGTGGTGGTTGGACAAGGCCGTGGACGTGCACGGCAACACGGTGCGGTACACCTACGCGAGTGAGCTCGGGCACTACGGCGCGGCCGGCGACGCGAACAACCGGCTGTCGTACACCCGGGGCGGCCAGCTGACGACAATCGAGTACGGGCTGCACGCCGACTACCCGAGCGTGCCGGCCAGCGCGAAGGTGGTGTTCAGCACCGGGAACCGCTGCCTGGTGTCCGAGTGCCACCGGGACGGCAAGCCGGTGAACGCGAACTGGCCGGACGTCCCGTGGGACCGGGACTGTGCCGCGGCACCGTGCACGAACAAGCAGTCGCCGGTCTTCTTCAGCACCAAGCGGCTCACGAAGATCACCACCCAGGTGCGGTCCGGCGGGTCGTTTTCCAATGTGGAGTCGTGGAGCCTGGACCACGAGTTCAAGGCCCCGAAGGTGGCCGGTTCGGCCTCCCTGTGGCTCAAGGAGGTCGTCCACGCCGGACACGTCGGCGACACGACCACCGAGCCGCCGATCCGGTTCACCGGGGTGGAACTGGTCAACCGGGCAAACGCCCTGGCCGGCGCGGCGCTGTTCTCCCGCTGGCGGATCCAGAACATCCGTACCTCGGCGGGTGCCGACATCCATGTCACCTACTCGGAGCCGGACTGCGACACGAACGACGTGCCGGCGAAGCTGGAGAACAACTCCCGACGCTGCTATCCGGTGTACTGGACCCCGGCGGGCTACCTGGAACCGAAACTGGACTGGTTCCACAAGTACGTCGTCACCGAGGTGTCCGAGATCGACCGCACCGCCGACCAGCCCGCGATCACCACCCGGTACCAGTACTCCACCGACGGGGGCGGCAGCACGGCGCTGTGGGCTTACGACGACAGCGAGTTCACCAAGAAGAAGCACCGCACCTACCAGGAGTGGCGCGGCTATCCGCAGGTCACCACGCTGGTGGGAGAGCCCGGCCGGGGCGTGCCGCTGACCACCCGCAAGCGGTTCTACCGTGGGCTGGACGGCGAGCCGATGCCGGACGGCTCCACCCGCAGCGTGCGGGTGAGTGACTCGGAGAACAACAGCTACCCCGACCACCGGGCGTTGGCCGGTTCCGTGCTCGAGGAGGCGAAGCTCGACGGGAACACTGTCGTCGAGGCCTCGACCAGCCAGTACTGGACCCGGGAGACGGCCACGCGCGCCCACTCCGGCGGCACGGACCGGGCGTACCTGACCGGCCCCGCCGTGCAGAAGACCCGCAAGCTGATCGCGCCGGGCACCTGGGCCCGGACCGAGACCCGCACCGGCTACAACAACGACGGACTGCCGGAGACCGTCGCCAAACTCGGCGACACCGGCCGTCCGGGGGACGAGACCTGCACCCGCACCACCTACGTTCCCAACGACGACAGGTGGATCCGGGAAGCCGTCTCCCGGGTGGAGACGGTGGCCAAGGACTGCGGCCAGACAACGGCCCGGCCGGACGACGTGGTCTCGGACGTCCGGACGTACCACGACGGGTCGCAGGTGCACGGCGCCAAGCCGACCGAGGGACTCGTCACCCGGGAGGAGGAACTCGACACCTGGGAGGGCGGGCCGAGCTACGCCATCACCGTGCAGCGGGGCCACGACGACCTGGGCCGGGTGACCAGTGAGACCGACGCCCGGGGTGAGGTGACCACCACCGCCTACACGCCGGCCGGACCGGGACCGGTGACCCAGACGGTCAGCACCAATCCGCTCGGCCACCAGACGACCACCACGTTGCAGCCGGCCTGGGCCGAGCCGACCGCCGTCGTCGACGCCAACGACAAGCGGACCGTCCTGACCCGCGATCCGCTCGGCCGGCTGGCCAAGGTGTGGCTGCCCGGCCGGTCGGCGACCGCGACCCCGAACATGGAGTTCGGCTACCTGCTCCGTACCGACGGGCCGCTGGCGGTCACCACGAAGCAGCTCACCCCCAACGGTGGCTACCGGACCGAGGTCAGTCTGCTCGACTCGTTGCACCGGTCCGTGCAGACCCAGACGGACGCCGCGGGCGGCAAGCGGCTGGTTACCTCCACCGGCTACAACGACCGTGGTCTGGAGGCGTACCGCGCCGGCCCCAACCACCGGACGGGCGCGCCCGGAACCGACCTGATCGGGGACGACCCGGGCGCCGACCGGGTCCGGACGACGTTCAGCCACGACGGCGTCGGCCGGGTGACCAACGAGGGCACCTGGTCGGCGAACAAGCTGCTGTGGGAGACCGTGACCGGCTACGGCGGTTCCACCGGGGGCTGGCAGGTCACCGTCACCCCGCCGCTGGGCGGTACCGCGACGAGCACGATCAGCGACGTGCACGACCAGAAGATCGAGCTGCGGCAGTACCACGGCGCCACCCCGACCGGCGACTACGACAAGACCACCTACACCTACACGCCCAGGGGCGACCTGGACACCGTGACCGGCGCGCAGGGCGAGATCTGGCGTTACGACTACGACCTGCGCGGCCGGGAGACAGCGAACACCGACCCGGACAAGGGCGTCACAAAGCTGGACTACAACAACGCGGACCAGCTCATCTCCTCGACCAACCCGCTCGGTGAGGTGGTCAGCACCGAGTACGACGATCTCGGGCGGGAGGCGAAGCGCCTGGTCGACGGTCAACTCGCCGCCGAGTGGAGTTACGACACCGTCGCCAAGGGGCAGCTGACCAAGCGGGTGACGATCGTCGACGGACACCGGTTCACCCGGGAGGTGGCCGAGTACGACGACTCCTACCAGGTCGCCGACGAGGAGACGGTGATCCCGGCCATGCCGGGCCTGGAGGGGGTGGCGGGCACCTATGTCGCCACCTACACCTTCCGGCCGGACGGTTCGCCGGACCGTGGGAGCCTGCCCAAGATCGGTGGGCTGGAGCGGGAGGTGATCTCGTACACCTACGACGACCTCGGCAGGGCGACCCGGGTGGTCGGCACCGCCTACCCGTCGGGCACGAACACCGTCTACGTCGACGACGCCACCTGGTCGCCGTACGGGGAGGTGCTGAAGCGCACCCTCGGGGTCGAGGACAAGCCGCAGGCGTACCAGACGTACGTGTACGACGATCCGACCAGGCGGTTGACGGACTTCTACTTCGACCGTGACGCCACGGTCACCAACGTCGCCGCGGTGCACTACGGGTACGACCGGGTCGGCAACGTGCTGTCGCAGGCCAACGTGCCCCAACAGAACGACGGTGCGCCGCGGGCCGGCGCCAGCGACGTGCAGTGTTTCCAGTACGACGGGTTGCGCCGGCTGACGCAGGCCTGGACGCAGCCGGTGAGCACCTGTGCCGCCGAGCCGAAGGCAGGTGACGTGGGCGGCGTGTCGCCGTACTGGGCGTCGTACACCTACCACCGGTCCGGGTCCCGGGACACGGTCACCGACCGACGTACCGGAGCGGTCTCCTCGTACGGCTACGGCCCGGCTGACGGCGCCCGGCCGCACGCGGTGCGTACGGTCACCAGCGGCAGTCGGGTCGACAAGTACGACTGGGACGCCGTCGGGAACCTGGAGCGCCGGACGTACGGCGGGGTCACCGAGAACCTCGACTGGAACCCGCAGGGCAAGCTCACCAAGATCACCGGCCCCGGCGGTACCACCCGGATGGTCTACGACGTCGACGGGCAGCGGATCGCCCGGATCGACCCGGGCGGCCGGGCGACGCTGTTCGTCTTCGGTCACGAGTTGACTGTCACCGGCGGGGCCACCACCGCCACCCGCTACTACGAGCACGGGGGTGACACGGTGGCGTCGCGTACGGCGTCGACCGGAACGGCGACGAAGGACGTCGTCTGGCTCGCCGCCGACCATCACGAGACGGCACTGTGGGCGGTCAACTCCGTGACCCGGGTGGAGACCGTCCGGTACGCGGACCCGTACGGCGCCCGGCGGGCCGGCGGCACCGGAGGCAGTTGGTCGGCCGGGCAGCGGGGCTTCGTCGGTGGTGTCGAGGACCCGAACGGGTTGGCTCTGCTGGGTGCCCGGTTCTACGACCCGAACCTGGGTGCGTTCGTCTCCGTCGATCCGTTGCAGGACACCGACCAGCCCCAGCAGTGGAACGGCTATTCCTACGCCAACAACTCCCCGGTGACCCTGAGCGACCCCACGGGTCTCATTCCGCTGGCCACCGAGGGCGGTGGCGCCCAGGAGGACGCCTACTGGCGGAAGAACAACCAGCGGCTCGTGTTGAGGAACAACAAGTGGACGGTGACCTCGCGACCGAAGCGGGCGAGGACTCCGTCCCCCAGCGCGGGACGGTCCCCGACCGCGCCGCACCCGCCGGCGAGGCCGAAACCGAAGGACAAGGGCGACGGAGGGAAGAGGAATTCGCTGCTGGGCGCCCTCAAGGGGGCCTGGCTGGGCGTAGCTGGTTGGCAGGCCGAGCAGACCGGTGCGCAGTTCCGCGGCGCCGCGATTCTGACCGGCGGGGAATGCGCGTATCGGCACGAGTTGTGGGTCTGTCAGCAGGGCTGGCTTCCGATGAAGGCCAGGGGCGGCACCATGTACGGTACGACGTTCGTGACGTCGAAGAACCCGCAGAGCGTCGGCACCGAGCTTGCCATGCACGAGAAGTTCCACCGCGACGCCCAGTGGAAGCGGTTCGGGCCGCTCTTCGGGCCCATGTACCTGGGAGCTGAGGTGACGGACAAGTGGATCCTGAGGCAGAAGTGCAACCGGTTCGAGATGTCGGCGGAACTCGCCAGCGACGGGGGCGGGGAATACCACTGTTTCTCCTGACCCGGTGGCTGGTTTCCGGAACGATCCTGCTGCTGGTCTCCGGTTGTCAGTTCGTGCTGCCGAGCCATGACTACTACAGCTTCGGTGTGGCCCGGATCGGGGAGGAGATCCACATCGTCGCGCCGCTCTGCGACGGTGAGCGGATCGTCGGGGTCGAGGCGTACGACAACGACGCGCTCGGTAGGGAGTCCAGTCCCGATCCGGCCTCGACCCGGTTCACCTACTGGAAGGTGGAGCAGCCGGTCGACGCGTCGGTGGCCGAGGGCCGGATCGTGCTGGGCGACGACAGCGCTTACCAGGTCACCACGGTGCCGGCCGGGTCGAACATCGGGCTGCCGGAGCTCGTCGGTGTCACCCTGCACGTCGACAGCGGCGGCGACCACGTGGTGGAGGACGTGTTCGCGGTGGCGGAGGTTCCGGCCTATCCCGCCACCGCGAATCCCGAGGATGTCGAGTACGTCTATCAGGCGGGCAGCAACGAGGAACGGCTGATGACACCGGGGAAGATCCGCCAACAGTCGAAGTGCGCGGCTGACTACCCGGCCTGACCCGTCCAGGGGCAGGCCGGGTAGCACCGGACAATTGCGCGGCTGTGGCAGCGGGCGGTGCCGATGAGGTTGTGGCAGATGGACATTGTCGGCGGAGTCATTCTGGCTGAGATGATCGACAACTGGCACGACGGCGTCGCGAACATCCCCGCCGCCAGGCGGGCCCTCGCAGCGGGAGCGAGCCAAACCGACCTCACGCAGCTAGCCCGAGCGGTGGCCTACGGAGCGGTGTTCGCGATGCTCTACCACCTCGACGACGACGCGCAGGCCACTGCCGAGCTCCCGTCCTGGACACTGGCCGAGACCAGCCCTGCTGGCCACACCACCAGACGACATCTCAACGGCCTCTACGAAGATCTCCTCGCCCTTGACCCCTCCGGCCGCGAAGGCCAGGACCTCTGGAACCAGTAGCGGCTGGTATCAGGATGAGGATCTGAAAGGTGTGGCCGCCGGGCAGCATGTCTCGCCTTCGCCGATGCCCTGGCGTTCCGGAAGCTAGAGGAGGCCGAGCTGACACGCCGCATCCTGGTGAACCGAAACGAGTTCAGCAAGCCGGATCGGCTTGCGGGATACCGCGGAAAGATCCTTGCCCTCCCTGGTCCAGGGCGGTGGCAACGCGCTGATCCCCTGATCCAGTGCGATGCTGGCCACCTCGGCTTCCCACTCTGGCCACCGCAGGCCCTCATAGAACTGAGTGATGGCGCCGGCGAGCATCGCCTCCAGCCAGTCGCCGTACCCAAGCTCAAGATCCTGCCAAGCCAGGTCCTCCGGGCCGAAGTAATGCACCGTCGGCCTCACATCCGGCTCCGCTTGCAGCCACGCGAACTGCCCGCCCATCACATCGAAAGCGACGACCAGGCGACCAACCCCAGGGGTCATCTCGGCCACCACGTCCGGCAGCCCGTCGTGCCCACCCCCGAGCACCCGAAGCCAACCGTGATCGATCACCAGCCCGCCACTGTTGGCGACCACCGCCCCGAGCCACGACCTGGTCGTGATTTCCAAGGCCGCTAGGCAGGCCGCCGCCTGCTGAGGATCGGCCGGCAGCACCTGCACCGGATACGGAGCTGCTGCCACCAGCGCCGAAATATCGGACCACGCAGACTGTTCCACCTCCTCAGCCTCGCAGGAGGATGATCCATGCGCCTCTGGGGGGCCAGCCGCAAACAAGTTTCGCGCTAACAGATTTCGCAATAGGCGGAAGAGTCTCAGGCCCGGTCAAGCAGGAACGCGCTTGGGCCATAGCTGATCTTCCAGTCCTCGTAGATGCCAAGCCCACCACAGGCCAGACAGCGGAGGCCAACGAAGACCCACCGGACATCCCCGTCCTCCCGCAGCGAGTACCCGACGGCACCCGCGAACTCTTCACCGCCGCACGAGCAGGCACAGTAGTGATCGACCTCGGTGTCGTCGTCCCAGTACTCCTCGCTGTCGGCGATGAACTCGCTCTCCCCGCATGTGAGGCACGTCCGCCGGGCAGCCCTCTCCTCTTCCATGAGGGCCACCTCGAACGACCGGCCCCCGCACGAGCGGCAGACACACTCGCGTACGGCCTGGACTGGGTACCCACCGGGATCAGGCTGTTGGAGGAAAGCAGCGAGGTCATCGAACGTTGCCCCGCGCTTGCTGAACCCTGCCGGCGTCGGTTCCTCATGCACGAGGGGAAGATACTGGGTACGTCCATGCGCTGCGGTGTCGGAGTTTCTTGCCGTGAGTACCCCACCGGTCTGGAAACCCGCCCTCAGCCTGTCGACGTGACTTCCGAACGGTCGCCAGTTCCCACCCGAGCAATCGTCACGGCCTGCCTCGGCTACCAGCATCGGCCGGTGCACGCCGACGGCCTGCCCGTCCCGCCCGCGCTGGTCGATGTGGCGCGACAAGGCAGGTGGACTGCGCCTGCCGGCAGCGACATCTACGTCAGGATGTTCGGCGAGCCCGCGTACGGACCCGTCTTCCTGGCTGTCGACCAGATGAGGCGGAACGCCCGCTGGATCGATGACATCGATTACGGCGACGAGTTTCGGCAGCTCTACATCGGCACACCAGATCCCGCCAGCCCACCGGGGACATCGATCCACAAATGTCGCTGCTGCTCGGTGACCTCGGTTCGGACCAGCCGTTCGCACTGGACTTCCGCCGTTCGGTGGACACGCCGTCGGTGGTGTACCTCGACAGCAAGATGCGGTGGGTCGAAGTGGCACCAACCATCGAGGCGTTTATCACTGAGCTCGATCTGTAGTACACACCTTCGTAGTCGGGGGCTGGGGACTCGTAGGCGAAGAGCGAGGAGGCCCAGTGGCCGGTTGCCGCGCCGGCCGGAGGCCGCCAGCAGGCCGAGCGTGCTTGGCCGGCGCGCCGCGCTCGCGCTGGCGCCTTGCTGCTGCGGGCGATTCTCAACGCCGAGGGGGAAGAAGGCGGCAACGGACGGCACGAAGCGCGCCACTGACATGCGAATGCACGCAAGATCAAAGAGAGCTGGAAACAGAACGGCCCAGGTTCGGCGGAAGTGTCGCTGACCTGGGCCGGAACCTCTGGAGCGGGCGACGAGAATCGAACTCGCACCGTCAGTTTGGAAGAGCGCGCTCAACGGGCTGTGATGCCCGGAACGCCTGCTCCCGGCGACTGTCGCCCCTGAGCGTTCATGCCCGCTCGTGATCGCTGGCGGCATCGGCTACTGGCCCCCGGGCGTTCCGTCCACTCGGGCCGGATGACGTCCCTCAACCCTGTCTGACTTGGAAGGGGCATCATCGCTCGACGGCCAGTCGCACGCCCAGTCCTATGAATACGCCTCCCGTCGCTGTGTCGATTCGGCGGCGAGCGGCCTGCCGGCGACGGAGCCATCCCCCGATCCGCCCTGCGAGCACGCCCACCGTGCCGTCGACGATAAACTCCAGGACGATCAGAATGGTGCCGAGGATCGCGAACTGCGCCCAGACCTGACCCAGTTGTGGGTTGATGAACTGTGGGAGGAACGCAATCGTGAAGGTGACCATCTTCGGGTTAAGTAGGTTGGTTAACATTCCACTGAGATAAGCCCGGCGGCCCGAAATGCCTCCGCCGACAACTGGCAACTCGCTCTGCTCGCTCTTGCGGTGCCGAATCATCTGCACACCAAGGTAGATCAAATAGGCGCCTCCGACGATCCGCACCACCGTGAAGGCGGTCGGCACTGCCGCGAAGAGAGCGGCCAGCCCAGCGGCCGCCACGGCGACGTGAACGGCCTCGCTCGTCGCCACCCCTGCCGTGGCGAGCAGGCCCGCACGCGGACCGCCGCGCATCCCACACCCTAAGACGAACAACATGTCCGGCCCGGGACTGACCATCGCGATGATCGTGGTAAGGGTGAAGGCCACGAGCAGGTGCTGATCTATCGGCATGACAGAACCATTCCATATGTCGCCACAGCCCGGCAGGTCTCGCCCGTCACCGCAACCTAGGACACAAGCAGGCCGAACGGGCGACCTCCGGGACGCCGGCAACAACCTGGCGGCGTCGACCGGGGCCAGCACTCGTGACCTGATGCACCGGATGGGTCACGCCAGCATGCGGGCCGCGCTCATCTACCAGCACGCGAACAGCGAGCGGGACCGGGAGATCGCCGCCGGCATGGACCGCCGGATCGCCAAGGCCCAACCCAAGAGCAGGAAGGCGATGCGGAAGCGGCGGAAGGATGTCGACCCGGACGACGGGCCAGCCGGCGTACCGGCCCGGATCGGCTAATGGCTCGTGAATGGCCCGCAAGATCGATAAGAGCTGGAGACAGAACGGCCCAGGCTCGGCGATCATGCCGTTGACCTGGGCCGGTACCTGTGGAGCGGGCGACGAGAATCGAACTCGCACCGTCAATTTGGAAGGACGAAGATCACCGGCCCGGATGTCCGAAACGCCTGCTCGTGGACGTGGGGCTGGTCACAGGTTGTGCCCGCTCGTGCCCATTCGGGGTACTGGCTACTGGCACGTGCCTGACACGTCACCCTGGTCCGGAAGAACGGGTGGCGCGATCCCGGTAGCTGTTCACCTCGCGCTGTGGACGAGTCGCTGCTTCTGGTAGGGATGGCCGCTGCGCGTGCCGCTGGGTCAGGCTGGGGTCAGGTGACCCGTGGATGCATGATGGGACGATGGTGGGCCAGAACCTCAGCCGCGAGGATTACCAATCTGCCTTACGCGTAGGGGAAGTGCTGCGCGAACGGGGTTGGCGACGGGCCTCCAGCCTTCCTCAGATGGTGGAAGGGTGGTCCGGACTGATCGAGGAAATCCGTGAAGGCTATGACTGGTGTGTCGACGAGTACAGGAGTGACCTGACCTGCCGCGACTGGCTTGATCAGGCGCTGCCCTTGCTCACCGAGCCCGTGCGGGCGAACTGGCAAGTCATTGTGGATCAGTTGGACGAGAAGTTCCGCGAGGTAACCGTCGACGACGGTGCGGACTTTTGGCCGTTCGGTGCGGCTGACCCATGGTGGCTGCGGCGCCGGCCCAAGGTGCTGGTCGGCGAACTTGCCCGCGACCTGGTCCGCAACGAAGGCGATGGGACCAGCGCCGCCGGTGTCTAGCCGCCGTTGAAAGGGCAGCCTCGGTCAGTCGGTGACCACGTGGCGCCGCCGGTAAAAGGCGTTGGCGGGCGGCAGGGCGAGCAGGACGAGGGCGACCAGCAGCGAGGGCGACGCCACGAACCCCGTAACGGCGGCCACGGGGTCAACCCACGCGGGTATCAGCTGACCGGCGACCGCTTCGACGCTGTCCCAATCGGTCACCTCCGGGACCTCTCCTGAAGGGGCCGGGATCAGGGCCAGGGCCCGCCAGCACCCCGCCACCGCCAGTGTCACGCCGCCGATGCTCCAGGTGACGATCCGGGTCCAGTTCCTGCCGACGAGGTTGACGAGCGCCAGCAGCAGGATGACGAGTGCGACCAGCGACACGACCAGGCCGACGCCCATCAGGAACATCATCGGCAGCGCGGCGAACGAACTCGGCGCGCCTACCCGCTCGTGCGCCGCCATGTACGCGTCCTGGCTGACCGCCTCCGCGGCCACCTGCCCCAACCGTGCCAGGCCGCTCAGCGCCAGCAGCAGGCTGGACCCGACGACGACGAGGGTGGGCATTCGTCGCCGGGTCACCTCCGTCGTGCAACTCCCCGTGGTCATGCGAACGGATGCTAGCTAGTGCGTGCTAGTGCGTGGCCCGTCGGTTCCATGAGAGCGGATCTCCTCGTCGGGCAGTCGTAGGACCGTCCAGCCTCCCCGGACGGGGACAAGGTGGAGCGCCCTACGAGAGCGAAGAAGGCGGCGCCGGACGGCACGAAGCGCGCTACTGGCACGTGAATGTCCCGCAAGATCGATAGGAGCTGGAAACAGAACGGCCCCGGCTCGGCGATAGTGCCGTTGACCTGGGCCGGTACCTGTGGAGCGGGCGACGAGAATCGAACTCGCACCGTCAGTTTGGAAGACTGAAGCTCTGCCATTGAGCTACGCCCGCGCTCGTCCCGGTCTCCCGCGACGCGACCGACAGCCTAACGCGTCGCCCCGGCGGGTGGATACCGGTATCCCGTCGAGCGGCCACCAGACGCCTCATCCGGCCACCACCCCGACTTCCGGGCGCCCGTCCAACGGCAAGATCGGCTGTCGCCGTACGCCAAGATCAAGCTGGATTGGGACGACACGGCGCCGGTGTGCGGAGACCGGGCGGGCGGGACCCCGAGGGGACGGCATACACTCTTTCACGCCACGGGGTGTGGCGCAGCTTGGTAGCGCACTCGCTTTGGGAGCGAGGGGCCGTGGGTTCAAATCCCGCCACCCCGACTGTCGTCCGCCGTCGCGGGGCGCTCCTGTCACCCCGCGCCGCCGGACAGCCATGCCGGCTCGCCTACACTCGATGGGCTGAATCCGGCCCAGAATAAAGATCGAGATCCGTCAAGGAGTACGCCTGTGAAGAGCACCGTCGAGACTCTGAGCCCGACGCGCGTGCGGCTCGCCATCGAGGTGCCGTTCGTCGAGCTCGAGCCGAGCCTCAAGAAGGCGTACCGGGAGATCGGGTCGCAGGTCACTGTGCCGGGCTTCCGGCGCGGCAAGGTACCGGCCTCGGTGATCGACCAGCGGGTCGGTCGGGGCACGGTGCTCAACGAGGCTGTCCAGGATGCGATCCCGGACAACATTCTCGCCGCGGTCCGCGAGCACGACGTGAAGACGTTGGGCCGGCCCGAGGTGGAGATCACCGAGTTCAACGACGGTGACTCGCTGAAGTTCACCGCCGAGGTCGACGTCCGCCCGCAGATCACGCTGCCCGACCTCGCCACGGTCGAGGTGACCGTGGACGAGCTGCAGATCGACGAGGACGAGATCGACAAGCAGGTCGCCAGCCTGCGGGAGCGGTTCGCCACGCTGAAGACCGTCGAGCGGCCCGCCCAGGACGGCGACTACGTGCAGATCGACCTCGCGGCGACCGTCGACGGCGAGGAGGTGCCGGGCGGCTCGGCGACCAACATCTCGCACGAGGTCGGCAGCAAGCAACTCCTGCCGGGCCTGGACGAGGTCCTGGTCGGCGTCTCGGCCGGCGAGTCGAAGACCTTCGTGACGCAGCTCGTTGGCGGCGACTTCGCCGGCCGGGACGCCGACGTCGCGGTGACGGTCCGTACCGTCAAGGAGAAGGAACTTCCCGCCCTGGACGACGAGTTCGCGCAGCTGGCCAGCGAGTTCGACACCCTCGACGAGCTCCGTGGCGACGTCCGCGAGCGGGTCAGCAAGTCGAAGAAGGTCGAGCAGATCTACGCCGCCCGCGACCGCGCCCTGGAGCAGATGGTCGCCGCCGCCGACGTACCCGCCCCCGAGGGCGTCGTCCGCGAGGAGGTCGAGCACCGCAAGCAGGCGATGGTCGACCAGTTGGAGCGGATCGGCGCCTCCCTGGAGGAGTACCTGACCTCCGAGGAGAAGACCGAGGAGCAGATCGACGCCGAGCTGACCGAGGCGGCCACCGAGGGCGTCAAGATCCAGCTGCTCCTGGACACCCTGGCCGACGCCGAGGAGGTGCAGGTCTCCGACGACGAGTTCGGTCACGAGATCGTGCACCGGGCGCAGCGTGCCGGGTTGGCTCCTCAGCAGTACTACGACCAGCTCGTCCGCTCCGGCGCGGCCGGAGCCGTCTTCGGCGACGTCCGCCGGGGCAAGGCCCTCGCGATGGTGATGGAGCGCATCAAGATCTCCGACTCGGCGGGCAATCCGGTCAACCTGGAGGAGCTTCGCGCCGCGAGCGGTGAAGATCAAGACCACGAACACGACCACGATCACGAGCACTGAGCCGCGCGGGGGTCGACCGTCGGGCCCGGGCCTTTCCGGGCCGGGCCCGATCGGACAAAACCCCTGGGCGTACGCCTCCGGCGGCAACTGCGCTGATAGCGAACAGTGCCCGGACAGGGGCGTTACGACCCCGGTCAGCGGTTAGTGTCGGGCGTAAGACGGCACGGAGAGCGAAGGGCTGCCATGACTGGTTCAGACTTCTCAGCTATGCCCCTGCGGGTGATCGAAGCCCGCGGTGGGGACGCAATTGGCAACCTCGACGACTCGGTCTACAACCGGCTGCTCAAAGAGCGGATCATCTTCCTGGGCAGCGAGGTGACGGACCAGGTCGCCAACCGCATCTGCGCCCAGTTGCTGCTGCTCGCCGCGGAGGACCCGGAGCGCGACATCAACCTGTGGATCAACTCGCCGGGTGGCTCGGTCTACTCCGGCATGGCGATCTACGACACCATGCAATTCATCGACAACGACGTCTCGACCGTCGCCATGGGCATGGCCGCGTCGATGGGCCAGCTCCTGCTCTGCGCCGGCACCAAGGGCAAGCGGTACGCCCTGCCGCACGCGCGGATCATGATGCACCAGCCGTCCGGCGGCATGGGTGGCACGGCATCCGACATCGCCATCCAGGCCGAGCAGATGCTCTACACCAAGCGGATGTTCCAGGAGCGGGTTTCCCACCACACCGGCCAGGAGCAGGCACAGATCGAGGCCGACTCGGACCGCGACCGCTGGTTCACCGCGACCGAGGCCAAGGACTACGGCTTCATCGACAAGGTGATTTCCGGAGCCACCCAGGTTCCGGAAGGCGCCGGGACCCTGAGCTGAGGAGCTTGACGATGACTGACCCGAACCTGCTGTCCGGCGGTTTCGAACCGGTGCACAACCGGTACGTCCTGCCCTCCTTCGTCGAGCGCACGTCGTACGGCGTGAAGGAGTCGAACCCCTACAACAAGCTCTTCGAGGACCGGATCATCTTCCTCGGGGTCCAGGTGGACGACGCGTCGGCCAACGACGTGATGGCCCAGCTGCTGACCCTGGAGGGCACCGACCCGGACCGCGACATCATCATGTACATCAACTCGCCCGGTGGCTCGTTCACGGCCATGACGGCGATCTACGACACGATGCAGTACGTCCGGCCGGACATCCAGACCGTCTGCCTCGGGCAGGCGGCCAGTGCCGCCGCGGTGCTGCTCGCCGCCGGTACGCCCGGCAAGCGGATGGCGCTGCCGAACTCGCGGATCATCATTCACCAGCCGGCCACCGAGGGCGGGTACGGGCAGGGCTCGGACATCGAGATCCAGGCCCGGGAGATCCTGCGGATGCGGACGCAGCTGGAGGAGATGCTCTCCCGACACTCCAACCAGCCGGTTGAGCGGGTCCGTCGTGATATCGATCGTGACAAGTTCATGACGGCCGAGGAGTCGCGCGAGTACGGGCTGGTCGACACCATCCTGACCAGCCGAAAGAAGGGTCTTCTCGCGGCCAACGCCTCGAGCTGATCAACTCGGGTCAGAGGCCGGCCGGGCGGCGATACGGCGGTCGGCCTCTGACACACCCGTTTTGGGGGTCGGAGAAACCTCGCGCAGCGGGTAACGTCGGTTCTGCACCGCCACCGCCGGTCGGGACCGGCCGGCACGAAGATCGACGGGGTGTACCGTCCGCAGGCCAGTTGACCTTCCAGGGCTGGCCGATGAGCGCAGGGAGAACGTAGGTGGCACGGATCGGCGACGGTGGCGACCTACTCAAGTGCTCCTTCTGTGGTAAGTCGCAGAAGCAGGTCAAGAAGCTCATTGCGGGGCCCGGGGTCTACATCTGTGACGAGTGCATAGACCTCTGCAACGAGATCATCGAAGAGGAGTTGGCCGAGTCCGGCGAGGTGAAGTGGGAAGAGCTTCCCAAGCCGATGGAGATCTGCCAGTTCCTCGACTCGTACGTGGTCGGCCAGGACCAGGCGAAGAAGGCACTCGCGGTCGCGGTCTACAACCACTACAAGCGGATCCAGGCCGACGGCGCCGCCGGGCCCGGCTCGGGCGACGCGGTGGAACTGGCCAAGTCCAACATCCTGCTGATCGGGCCCACCGGGTGCGGCAAGACACACCTGGCCCAGACGCTGGCCCGGATGCTGAACGTGCCGTTCGCCATCGCCGACGCGACGGCGTTGACGGAGGCCGGCTACGTCGGCGAGGACGTCGAGAACATCCTCCTCAAGCTGATCCAGGCCGCCGACTACGACATCAAGCGGGCCGAGACCGGCATCATCTACATCGACGAGGTCGACAAGATCGCCCGCAAGTCGGAGAACCCGTCGATCACCCGGGACGTCTCGGGCGAGGGCGTGCAGCAGGCGCTGCTCAAGATCCTGGAAGGCACGGTGGCGAACGTGCCGCCGCAGGGCGGTCGTAAGCACCCGCACCAGGAGTTCATCCAGATCGACACCACAAACGTGCTGTTCATCTGCGGGGGCGCGTTCGCCGGGCTGGACCAGATCATCGAGGCGCGGACCGGTCAGGGCGGGCTGGGCTTCGGCGCACACCTGCGATCGGTCTCGGAGCGTTCCACCGACGACATCTTCGGTCGGGTCATGCCGGAGGACATGCTCAAGTTCGGCCTGATCCCCGAGTTCATCGGCCGGTTGCCGGTGATCACGAACGTCCGCAGCCTCAACCGCGAGGCGCTGGTCCGGATCCTGACCGAGCCCCGCAACGCCCTGGTCCGGCAGTACCAACGCCTCTTCGAGATCGACGGAGTCGAGCTGGAGTTCGAGCCGGCGGCACTGGAGGCGATCGCCGACCAGGCGATGTTGCGCGGCACGGGTGCCCGAGGACTGCGCGCCATCCTCGAAGAGGTCCTCCTCTCCGTGATGTACGAGGTCCCCAGCAACCCGAACGCGGCCCGTGTCCTGATCACCCGGGGCGTCGTCCTGGAGAACGTCAACCCGACGATCGTTCCGCGCGAGTTCACCGGTCGCCGGGCCCGTCGCGAACGCGAGGAGCGGTCGGCCTGACGGGTCGGCCCGAAGCCTGACGGGTCAGCCCGAAGCATTGACGGGTCAGCTCGACCGCCCGACCGCTGCTGGTCGGGCGGGACCGACCGTAGGCCGTAGCGCGGTGCTGTCCTGCCGGGGCGGTGGGACGCCGTCCGTTCCCACGGGTCCACCCGCCCACCATCCATCGTGGGCTGTTGGACAGCCTGGTCACCCGTACCCCGTCGCCGTAGGCTCTCGGCATGCGCGTCGCCGTCTGCCAACTCAACGCCCGCGACGACCGGAAGGCGAACCTGGCCGCCGCCGGCGAGCTGCTCGCCAGGGCCGCGGCCGCCGGTGCGGACCTTGCGATCCTTCCCGAGTACGTCGACTACCTCGGCCCGTCGAGCGGGCTGCCGACCCCCGAGCCGACGGACGGCGAGTTCGCCGAGTTCTTCGGCGCCGCCGCTCGCCAGTACGGGATGTGGGTGCTCGCGGGATCGTTCCACGAGATCGGCCCGGACGAGGAGCACACGTACAACACGTCACTGGTCTTCGACCGTGGCGGCGCGCTCGCGGCGACGTACCGGAAGATCCACCTGTACGACGTGCAGATCCCGGGCCGGGTCTCCTATCTGGAATCCCGGAACGTGGCCGCCGGCACCGAACCGGTGGTGGTGGACGTCGACGGCGTACCGGTGGGCCTGTCGATCTGCTACGACCTGCGTTTCCCGGAGCTGTACCGTCAGCTGGCCGTCGCTGGAGCGCAACTGCTGGTGGTACCCGCCGCGTTCATGATGCACACCGGACGGGACCACTGGGAGGTGCTGCTGCGCGCCCGGGCGATCGAGAACCAGTGCTACGTGGCGGCGGCGGGGCAGATCGGCGATCACGATCCCGGACGTACCTGCTTCGGCCGCAGCATGGTGATCGACCCCTGGGGAACGATCCTCGGCCAGGCGCCCGACACCGTCGGCGTCGTGGTGGTGGACCTGGACCTCGACCGGCTGCACGAGATTCGCTCGGAGCTGCCCAGCCTGGCCAATCGCCGGCTCTGAGTCGACGGCCGGCTACGACGTCGACCCGCCGGCTCTGGGTCCACCGCCGGCCACGACGTCGAGTGGGGCGACCGTCCGTCGAGCGGTTCCCGCTGCGGTGCGGCCGCGGTCGGACGCCGCTGCGGGGTCACTGTAGAAGTACCCCGACCACGGCGAGGCCGACGATCACCGATGCGGTGACCAGTAGTCCGGTGGTCATCCGGGACATGCCCCGCCGGCTCAGCCGACGCACCGACGCGATCAGGGCCAGCAGTACGAAACCGCCGATCACCAGTTGCCAGATGGGTAGCAGGAGAGCCGAGATGCTGTCTTGCGCCACGACGATGCCGATGTCGCTGGATGCGGCCATGGTTGCCACTCTGGCACGCTCGGCCAGGTATGACACGGACAACCAGGCCCGGCCCGGGTAACGCGACGCCGAAGGTGAGGCGGACGTCGATTTGCGTCGAGCGGGCCGGCAGCGTAACTTTCTCTCTGCAAGCGGGAACCCGGACGAACGGCCGGGCCGCGAACACTCCGGTCTTCGAAGGCAGCTGCCGGCGGAGGACGGGAACGGGTGGTGCGCTCAGCCGGATGAAGTTCAGGTTGAGATTGCGAGACCAACCGGGTAGAGTACTTGAGGCCGGCAGGAGCCGGGCAGATGTGCCGGAAGCGGCCATCGGCCGGTCTGCAGGTTTCCCCTCGGATGACGAACGCCGGATGACGGTGGGCGTCAGCACGGGGACACTCGGGCGAAGCAGATCGAACCTGAAGTTCAGGCTTGACACTGCGACACCGACCGGGTAGATTGGGCGAGTTGCCCCGAGGACGGGCCCAAAGTTTGGGACGCGATCGGTGTGTGTTTGTTCTTTGAGAACTCAACAGGGTGCTTGATAAGCCAGTGCCAAAATGATTGTTTTGGCAGCAAGTGTTTTTATTGTTGCCGGGTTGATTTTCCAAGTTTTTGTTGGAGAGTTTG
>NZ_JADPUN010000207.1 GCF_015690345.1 Plantactinospora alkalitolerans
CCTTGACCTGCTCGACGACGTCGGCCGGGGTGCTGCTGGCCGGGGTGGCGGTCACCGCCGGGGTCTCGGTCGCCTCAATGTCGGCGTTCACCGTGTCGGCGGCCTGTACGACGCCCGAGCCGACAACCCGCTCGCCCCGGGCGACGAGTTCGCCGTAGACGGCGAGGGCCCGCTCCTGGGCTGCCTGGGCACCGGCCACCACCACTGCCGCGTTCCGGATGGTCGCCTCGCGCAGCCGGTCGAGGTCCAACTCGCCGTTGGCCGCGCGGTTGCGCAGCGTCGCCGGGGCGGTGCTGGCGTTGCGCAGCGTCAGTACCGCCTTCTCGCGCAGTTCGGCGGTGGTCGCCACCGCCTTGTCCCGCAGTTCGGTCCGGCTGGCCTCGTCGCCGAGCCCGTTCACCACGGCGGGCAGCCGGCGGAGCTGCTGGTAGGCGATGTCTCCGGCGCCGGCCACGGCGTAGAGCGGGGCGGGGATGCGGGTCGTTCGGGGCTGGCTCATGGCTACTTCTCCTCGTCAGTGGCCGGGGTGGCCGGCGGGGCCGACGGCGCGGCCTTCTTGATCGCCTTCTTGGCGACCTTCTTCACGGGTGCGGGTGCGGGTACGGGTGCGACCTTCGCCGTGGACGCGGCATCCGCACCGGGCGACGGGCTCGTCGGCGACGGGCTGGTCGGCGACGGGCTGGTCGGCGACGGGCTGGTCGGCGACGGGCTGGTCGGCGACGGGCTGGTCGGCGACGGGCTGGTCGGCGGTGCCGCGGCGGCGCCCGCCTCGGTCACCGCCACGGATTCGAGTACGGCCTCAGCCGGCGATCCGGCACCGCCGCCAGCGGACGCGGTGGTGCCGGCCGGCGTGGTCGGTCCGGTGGTGGTGCCGAAGGGCTCGGGAAGTCCGGCATCGTCGACGTCGTCCGGCTCGGCGTGCCGGAGGTTCTCCCGGCGGAACGTCTCGTAGATCTGGGCCAGCGACTGCTTCTGCGGCATGGTGAGGTCGGGATCGGCCGCGATGGCCGCGAGCACCCCCTGTCCCTCCCGGTCGTCGAGCAGCCCGGCGCGGAGGTACATCACCGGGGTGGAGACGCGCAGGGCGCTGGCCAACTGCTGGAGCACCTCCGCGCTCGGCTTGCGCAGCCCGCGCTCGATCTGGCTCAGGTACGGGTTGCTGACCCCGGCCTGCTCGGCCAGCTGCCGCAATGAGATCTTCGCGTTACGGCGCAGGTCACGGATGAACCCACCGACATCGCGGGGAAGGTCCTTCGGATTGGCCATGAGTCCGACGGTAGCGAGCCGCGCTTGCTCCTGCAAGCAAAACGCTTGCGATAGTTAGCGATGTCTCAGGGAGGAGCCGCTCGCCGCCCGCCGGACGATCACCAGCGGGCGCGTACGGAGCCGACGGGCTCGCCACCGCCGGACAGGACCGACTCGGCCAGGATGTCGAGCACCGGGGCATCCAACGCCGCCCCGTGCACCGACAGTCGGCGCAGCGCCGAGACCAGCACCGGCATCCGGGCCCGTGCCGCACCGTCATCGATCTTGATTGCCACCGCCCCGACCCCGGGCAGCGCCACCGCGACCACGCCCTCCGCGCCGCTCTTGGCGAGCAGCCCGGGAATCCCGGTCATCAGCCGGGTGTCGTCCCCGTCGGTGCCGGCCACCATCAACGGATGGGCCCGCATCGCGTCGGCGACGGCGCGCGCCGCCGAACCCTCCTCCGCCGACACCAGCCGCAGGTACGCCCCGGCCAGCCCGGTCAGCGAAACGGCCAGTACCGGAGCGCCGCAGCCGTCCACCCCGACGGCCGCCGCAGACTCGCCGGTGAACTCCTCGACGGTCGCGGTGATCCGCTGCTGCAACGGATGATCGGGCTGCCAGTATCCCGCCACCGGCCAGCCGGCGGCCTGGCAGGTCAGCAGCATCCCGACATGCTTGCCGGAACAGTTCATCCGGAGCCGGGACGCGCTGCCGCCGGCCCGGAGCACCGCGTCGCGGGCGTCGTCCGACAGCGGCAGGTCCGGCGGGCAGCGCAACGCCGACTCGTCCAGCCCGGTGGTACGCAGCAGCGCCTCGATCCGCGCCAGATGGTGGTCCTCGCCGTAATGGCTGGCGCAGACCACGGCCAGGTCGGCCGGGTCGTCCAGGCGCAGCCCGGAGCGGATCATGCCGATCGCCTGCATCGGCTTGTTCGACGAACGGGGAAACACCGGCGCCCGGACGTCGCCGGCCGAGGCCAGCACCGCCCCGTCGGCGTCCAGCACCACCACGGAACCCCGGTGTACGGACTCCACGAAGCCCGACCGGACCGCCTCCACCAGCGGAACGCCGCCGTTGTAAGTCTCACCCATGGTCGGGGACCTTACCGACCAGCCCGGGACGATGCCCCGACGGCTCTAGCGATGTGGTGCGAGTCCCAGCAGCTCACGCGCCTGCGTGGTACCCAGCGGCGGGCGCTGGGCCAGCTGCGCGAGCCCGACCGCGCGAGCCACGAGTTGCAGGTTCGACTCGACCGGGCGCCCCTTGGCGTAGGTGACGGTGTCCTCCATGCCGACCCGCAGGTGCCCGCCGGCCGAGACCGAGGCGAGCATCACCGGGATGGTGCTCCGACCGATGCCGGTCGCCGAGAAGGTCGTCCCCTCCGGCAGGTCCCGCAGCGCCTGCCGGCAGGCGACCAGCGCCTCGGTGCTGCCCGGCATGCCGCCCGGCACACCCATCACGAAGTCGACGTGCACGTGCCCGCCGGCCGGCAGGCCGTACCGGTCGAGCAGGCGGTGCAGCGCGGTCAGGTGGCCGAGGTCGAAGATCTCGTACTCGGGCACGATGCCCCGGTCCTGCATCCGGGTGTGCAGGTCGACGATGAACTCCCAGCGGTTGAGGAAGACGTCGTCGCCGAAGTTGACCGTACCCATCGTGCAGGAGGCCATCTCCGGGCCGGCGTCCAGCACCGCCAGCCGGTCCGCCTCCGGATCGGTCACCGCGCCACCGGTGGAGAGCTGCACGATCAGGTCGGTGCCGTCCCGCAGCGCCGCGACCGTGTCCCGCAGCCGACCGGCGTCGAGGGTGGGCCGGGCCTGGTCGTCCCGGATGTGCACGTGGATCACGGCGGCGCCGAGCGCCTCGCACTCCTTCGCGGTGAGCAGCAGCTCGTCGAGGGTCACCGGCAACGCCGGGACCTCCAGCTTCGCCGACTCCGCGCCGGTCGGCGCGACCGTGATCAGCGTCCCAGTCGTCGTCATGCCGGCGATCCTAGCCCCGGCCGGTACCGCCAGCCGACGGCCGCTGGTCCGGGTCGACGGCCGCTGGTCCGGGTCGACAGCCGCTAGTCCGGGTCGACGGCCGCTGGTCCGGGTCGACGGCCGCTAGTCCGGGTCGACGGCGGCGGCGGAGTCGCCGACCATCAGCGCCGCGTCGTCCGGGACCGACCGCTTGAGCACCGCGAGCGCGACCGGACCCAGCTCGTAGTGCCGGACCGCCGTACCGACGAACCCGACCGTACGACCCTCGACGGTCACCGGGGCGCCGACGGCGGGCAGCTCGTCGGTGGTCACCCCGTCGAAGTGCAGCAGTACCAGCCGGCGCGGCGGACGCCCCATGTTGTGCACCCGGGCAACCGTCTCCTGACCCCGGTAACAACCCTTGTCCAGGTGTACGGCGGGACCGACCAGCCCGACCTCGGCCGGAATGGTCCGGTGGTCGGTCTCGAAACCGACCCGGGGCAGCCGGTCCGCCACCCGCAGCGCCTCGTACGCCCACAGCCCGGCGACCGGCGTTCCCGCGGCGGTCAGCGCGTCGACCACCTCCGCCATGGCGGCACGCGGCACCAGCAGATCGATTCCGAGCCGGACTCGACGGGCCCAGCCACCGGCCGGCAGCGGCTTCACGTCGTACACGATGCTCGGGCGGGGTGGCACGGAGCCGGCGGCGAACTTCGGACCCGGCACGCCGAGCGCGTCCGGTTCGACCAGCCCGGTAACCCCGAGCACCGCGACGGCCTCGCCCGCGCGCGGGCCGACCAGTGACAGCAGCGCCCAGTCGGCGGTCGCGTCCCGGGGGTCGACAGGGGTGAAGAAACGCATCTTCTCCAGGTACGTCAGCAGCCCGGCGGTGTTCCCCGGCTCGGTGTCCAGCCAGGTGGTGTCGCCGTCCTCGGCGACCATGGCGTGCTGCTCGACGTGCCCGTGCGGGGAGAGGACCAGCAGCTCACTGCCCTGGCCGGCGGTGAGCGAGGCGAGGTGCTGACTGGTCAGGGTGTGCAGCCAGTTCGTCCGCTCCGCCCCGGGTACGGCGATCACTCCCCGGTGCGACCGGTCGACCAGGCCCACCTCGGTGGCGAGCAGCCGCTGCTCGCGCATCGGGTCGCCGTAGTGGGCGGCCACCGGGCGTACGCCCGCCGCCGCGTGCTCCGGGTCCGGCTGGTCCCGGGTCTGCTCGTCGATGGCCTCCACCGTCACGGCACCCGCGATGTCGATCATTCCCGCCGCTCCTCGCACTCGGTCCTGCCGCAGACGCCGAAGAGCGCCACGTGCCCGATGTCGACCTGGAAGCCCCGCTCGGCCGCCAGCTTGTCGGCCAGCGGCCCGAAAACCTCCGGATCGACCTCGTCCACCGACCCGCAGAGCCGACAGACCAGGTGTACGTGGGTGTCCTCACCCGCGGCGTGGTACGTCGGTGACCCGTGGGACAGGTGCGTATGGGTAACCAGTCCGAGGCGTTCGAGTAATTCCAGGGTGCGGTAGATAGTGGTGATGTTCACTCCGGCGGCGACCTCGCGTACCGCCGAGTGCACCTGCTCCGGCGTGGCGTGGCCGAGTTCGAGCACGGCTTCGAGGACCAACTGCCGCTGCGCGGTCAGCCGCAGTCCACGGGAGCGCAGCATCTCCGCCAGCGACGATTCCGACACCGGCAAAGCATAGTGCGGAACGCCGGGCACCGTCCGGAGGGCCAGGACGGCTAGCCTCGATGGGATGCCGAACCCGCAGGTGATCGTCGCCGTGCTGGGTCGAGGCGTGGTGCCGGTCGACGAGCCGGTGATCCGCGCCGACGACCGGGGCGTACTGCACGGCGACGGCCTCTTCGAGACCATGCACGTCCGGGCCGGACGTGCCTGGCTCGCCGGGGACCACCTGGCCCGGCTCACCCGGTCGGCGGCCGCCCTCGACCTGCCGTTGCCCGACACCGCCGCACTCCGCGAACTGCTCGACACCGCCTGCGCCGGCTGGCCGGCCGGGACCGAGGGGGCGCTGCGGCTGGTCTGCACCCGGGGACCGGAGGGCGGAGGACCCGGCACGGTCTACGCCACCCTCGCCGAGGTGCCGCCCGCGTCCCGTCGCGCCCGGCGGGACGGAATCACCGTGGCCACCCTTCCGCTCGGCGTGGCCGCCGACGCCCGTACCCGCCGGCCGTGGCTGCTCGCCGGGGTCAAGAGCATCTCGTACGGGCCGAATCAGGCCACCCGGCGCTGGGCGGCGGCCAACGGGGTCGACGACGTCCTCTGGACCTCCACCGACGGGTACGCCCTGGAGGGGCCGAGCGCCAACCTGGTCTGGCTGGCCGGGGACGAGTTGTGCACCGTACCGGCCGAGAGCGGGATCCTGCCCGGCGTGACGGCCGACTGGCTGCTTCGGCACGCCGGGAACCTGGGCTTCTCCCCAATTCGCCGCAACGTCGCCCCGGAGGAGCTGCGGGCGACCGGCGGGGTCTGGTTCACCTCGTCCGTACGCGGGCTCGCCGAGGTCCGCGTGCTGGACGGCACCCCACTGCCCGCCTCCCCGCACACCCCCGCCATGCGCGACCTACTCGGCTTCGATGTATGAGGCCGTGTGTGAGGAGAGGGGTGTAAGGAAGGGCCCCTTCTTATCGTTTTCTGTATAAGAAGGGGCCCTTCCTAACACCTCAGCCGCCGACGCGGATCAGGCGTGCCGAGAGGTGCGGGGAGAGCGGGTGCCCGACCGCCGCCATGTCCTGGGCGTAGAGCAGAGCACCCTCGACGATCCCGTAGAGGCGGTGCCCGGCGGTGACCTCCTTGGCGGTCGACGTACGCAGCACCGCGTCGGTGACGATCTCGACCCGGGTGCCGGTGACCTTGCCGAGGTGGAGTTCCATGATCCCGGTTGGAACGGCCAGCATGACCTCGAGTTCGTCGGTCGCGGAGCCGTCGTCGTTCAGGACCGGTCGCCACCAGCCGACCTCCCGGCCGGCCGGGCGGATCGGCTGGCTCTGCTCGTCGAGCAGCCAGGAACGGGACTCGTAGTGCAGGAACGGTCGGCCGTCGTGGCTGATCCGGATCTCCTGCGCGTAGTCGAAGTCCTCGATCGTGGGGAACCCGCCCCGGCCACGCCCCCGCCACAACCCGACGTACGGCAGCAGACCGAGCAGGGCCGGATGCAGGTCCGGGCCCTTGCGCAGGTCGTACGTCTCCTCGTAGGGATACGGGTCGACCGGTGGCGCGTTCAGCCAGGGCGGCGGCTGCATCGGGTTGTCGCTGTCGCTGTCGCTCTCGCTCACCGGCTCACTCCTCGCACTCACCAACGTCCCTTCCGTTCGCGACTGCGGGGCTCGCAAGACCGGCTCACTCCTCGCACTCACCAACGTCCCTTCCGTTCGCGACTGCGGGGCTCGCAAGACCGGCTCACTCCTCGCACTCACCAACGTCCTCTCGAAATGCGTACCGCCAGATAGACCAGGCAACCCGCGAGCGCGCCGAATCCCGCCACCAGCAGGCTGACGAACCCAATCTCGGTAACCATGACGGGTTGATCCTATGCTGGCGGCATGGCTCGCACCCTGGTCGTCAAGGCCACCGCCGGTTCGGACTCACCGGAACGCTGTGCCCAGGCGTTCACCGTGGCCGCCACCGCGGTCGCGTCCGGCGTCGACGTGTCACTCTGGCTCACCGGCGAATCGAGCTGGTTCGCGCTGCCGGGCCGGGCCGAGGAGTTCGACCTTCCGCACTCCGCGCCGCTGGCCGAACTGCTGCACGTGATCCTGAGCAGCGGTCGGGTCACCCTCTGCACCCAGTGCGCCGCCCGGCGGGAGATCACCGAGTCGGACGTGCTGCCCGGGGTACGGATCGCCGGGGCGGCGGTGTTCGTCGAGGAGTCGGTGGCCGACGGCGCCCAGGCGCTGGTGTACTGAGAAGGACCGGATCAGGCGGGGCAGCCGGTGGTGGTGGCGACCCGGATCCGGCCGTCGCCGCTCTCGACCACCACGCTGACCGCGCCGGTCCGATAGGCGTACACCTCGGGTGTGTCGGTGACGACGACGGTGCCGACGGGCCGGGGCAGCATCGCACCGGGCGGGCCGGTGGAGGTCCCCCGGCCGGCGGAGCGGGCGGTCCGGGCCGTGCCCTGGCCCGGACAGTCGACCGCGATCAGGTCCACCGGGTCGAGATCGGTCGCGCCGAGCGCGGTGAGCACCCGGACCGGATCCTCCTCGGTCGGCGGCGGCGGCGAAGATGTCGTCCGCTCTTCGGATTCGCCGGAGGTCGGCCGGCAGCCGGTCTGCACGGTCAGGCGCACCACGCCCGGTTCGACCAGCTCGCCCTCGACCGCGACGAACTGGCCGGCATCGGCCCGCAGCGCGTCGGCGGCACCGTCGGACCGGTGTCGGACACCCGCCTGGTACGCCGCTGGCAGCCGGCTGGCAATCCGGTCGAGTACCTCGGGTGCCTCCGCTTCGGGGGCGCGGACGGTGATCGCCGCGTCGATGGCGGCGCCGCTGCGGAACAGCGTGATTTCACAGCCGGTCCGCAGCCGTCGCTCGGCGAGTTCGACGACGACGTCCGGTCCGGCCGCCGCGACGAGGTCGCCGAGTGTCCGGTCCACGACCGGCCCCGCCTGCTCGATGCTGCGCTGCTCCCGTACGGTCGGCTCGTCGCGGCGTACCGAGACGTAGGTCACCGCCAGCAACACCACGATCCAGCCCACGAGACCGGCGACCAGCCAGCGCCGGCTCCGCTGGGTGGCCGGAGGATCCGGTTGGCCGGGCGGTGCCAGCCACGGGGGGTCTGTGGTCACGCCCGTCATGGTGGCACGGCGGCACCGGACCGGGGTGCCCGCCGTCGGCGGGCCGGACCGGACCGGGGTGCCCGGACCGGCGGACCGGACCGGCGTGACCGGACCCGCGTGACCACGTCGGCGGACCGGCGTGACCGCATCGGCAGACCCGGCGTGACCGCGTCGGCAGGCCGGGGCGGCTTCCCCGGACCGCCGCTGATCAGCGTGCCCGGGGTGGCTCCACGGGGCCGTGGTCGTTCAGTGGCCCGGCGCGAGGCGGTAGCCGACGCCCCGCACGGTCTGCACCTGCGGTCCACCTTCGACGGCGCGCAACTTGCGGCGCAGCCGCTTCACGGCCGAGTGCAGGATGGCGGTGTCGCCCAGGTAGGCGCCGCCCCAGACCGACCCGAACAGCCGCTCGTAGGTCCACACCCCGAGCGGCGCACTCGCCAGCCGGGCGAGCAGTTCCCGCTCCAACCTGGTCAGCGCCAGGGGTTCACCGCGCCAGGTCACCAGGTGTCCACCCGGATCGACCGACAGGTCGCCGAGGCTCACCGGACCGGGCTCCGGATCCGCGCCGTTTCCGGTCAACGGAAACAACATCGCCCGCAATTCGGACAGATCAGCGCAGATTACGACGGTACCGAAGTCGTCCAGGCGTCGAACCACTCGTTCCCGCACCGCGACGTCCGTGGACACGCACACCACTAGCGGGACTTCTCCGTTTGCCACCCCACTCCACTCCTCCCCCGTCGAATCGGACCCAAGCCAAACTCGTTTGGCCGAGCGAGTCAACAGCGACGCTAACCGATGTCCGTCAGATAACTAGACCCTGACCGAAATACGCCCGGTTACTGCCCCAATACTGGCCGAGATCGGGCATTGATCACTACCCCCTGGAGCAAGAGCATTACTCCAAGCCGATGTGGGGGGCGCAGTCCGTGAGCAAACGTCGGACCCACGCGTGCCGACAGCGCCGGACGTCCCGGAGCTGGGTGATCCGGCACCCGAACGGATCGGGATGCCGAAGAAGCGGGGAGGACCCATGCCACATCGATCCGGATCCGGCAAGCCTGGCCGGCTGAGACTCTGGCGGATGACCGCCGTCGGGATCGCCGTCATCCTCGGCCTCACCGCGCAGCCCGCAGTGGCCACGGCGGCCGAACCGGAGGCCACGGTGAGCGCCGAACTGCTCACCGAGCTGGCCACCGAGGACACCGCCACCTTCACCGTCTACCTGCGGGACCGGGCCGACCTGAGCGGCGCGGCGAAGCTGGCCGACTCGGACGACCGGGCCACCGCGGTCTACCGGCAACTCACCGGCACGGCAGAGCGCAGCCAGCGCGGACTCCGCGCGGAGCTGGACAAGGTCGGCGCGAAGTACCGGTCCTTCTGGATCGCCAACGTGCTCCGGGTGGAGGGCGGCCGGGACCTGGTCGACACCATCGCGGCACGCGCCGAAGTGGAGCGCATCGAACCGAGTCGCACCTACGAACTGATCGAACCTGAACCGATCCGGGCAACCACCGGCGCCGGCACCAACGCGGTCGAGTGGAACCTCAGCAACATCGAGGCCCCCCGGGTGTGGTCCGAGTTCGACACCCGGGGTGAGGACCTGGTCGTCGCCAACATCGACAGCGGCGTCCAGTTCGACCACCCGGCGCTGGTCGGCGCCTACCGGGGCAACACCGGCGGCGGCACCTTCGACCACAATTACAACTGGTTCGACCCGGCCGAGATCTGCGCCAACCCGGCACCCTGCGACAACAACGGCCACGGCACGCACACCATGGGAACCATGGTCGGCGACGACGGTGCCGGCAACCAGACCGGCGTCGCACCCGGCGCCCGCTGGATCGCCGCCAAGGGCTGCGAGACCAACACCTGCTCCGACGGCTCCCTGCTCGCCGCCGGTGAGTGGGTGCTCGCGCCGACCGACCTGAACGGCGGCAACGCCCGGCCGGATCTGCACGCCGACGTCGTCAACAACTCCTGGGGCGGTGGCCGCGACGACGAGTGGTACAAGCAGCTTGTCGACTCCTGGCGCTCCGCCGGCATCTTCCCCAGCTTCTCCGCCGGCAACGACGGCCCGGGCTGCAACACCACGGAGAACCCGGGCGATTACCCCAACACCTACGGGGTGGGGTCGTACGACATCAACAACGCGATCTCCAGCTTCTCCGGCCGGGGCTCGTCCAGCATCGACGGCGGGATCAAGCCGAACATCTCGGCACCGGGCAGCAACGTCCGGTCGAGCCTGCCCGGCAGCAGCTACGGGGTGGGCAGCGGCACGTCGATGGCGGCCCCGCACGTCTCCGCCACCGTCGCGCTGATCTGGTCGGCCGCCCCGGCGCTGAAGGGCAACGTCGCGGCCACCGAACAACTGCTCGACGACTCCGCCACCGACGTCGACGCGCTCACCTGCGGCGGGACCGTCGACGACAACAACACCTTCGGCGAGGGCCGGCTCAACGCGTACCAGGCGGTCAACGCCGCACCGCGCGGCGACGCCGGCCGGGTCACCGGCACCGTCACCAAGGCCGGCACCGGGGACCCGGTCGCCGGTGCCCGGGTGGTCACCGGCACCTTCAGCACGGTCACCGGGGCGGACGGGAAGTACGCGCTGGTCCTACCGGTCGGGGTGCACGAGCTGACCGTCACCGCGTACGGCTACACCGCCGCCACGGCGACGGTGACCGTTGCCCGGGGCGACGTCCTCACCCAGAACTTCGCCCTGGCGGCGGCGCCGATGGCAACCGTCTCCGGCAAGGTCACCGACGGCTCCGGTCACGGCTGGCCGCTGTACGCCAAGATCGAGATCCCGGGCCGACCCGGCGGTCCGGTCTACACCAACCCGGTGACCGGCGCCTACTCGTTCACGGTGCCCGGCAACGCCGACTACCGGCTCACCACCACGGTCAACTATCCCGGATACCGGCCGGTGACCACGGACGTCACGCTCGGCACCGGAACCCGGGCCCTCAACATCAGCGCTGAGGTCTCGCCGAGCTGCACCGCCGCAGGCTATCTCGCCGGGGTCGGCGAACCGCTGCTGTCGGAGAGCTTCGACGGCAGCACGGCTCCGGCCGGCTGGTCGGTGGTCAACCGCACCGACAAGGGCGGCTGGGCGTTCGACGATCCGGGCGCCCGGACCAACCTGACCGGTGGCACCGGCAACTTCGCCATCATCGACAGTGACAAGCTGGGCAGTGGCAACACCCAGGACACCGACCTGATCCCGCCGGCACTGGACTTCTCGGCGGTCAACGCGCCGCTGCTGCGGTTCAACAGCGACTGGCGGGCCGTCGGCACCGGCGACACCGCCGACGTCGACGTCTCGACCGACGGCGGCACCACCTGGACCAACGTCTGGAAGCAGACGGCCAGCCGGCGCGGCCCACGGGTCGAGGAGGTCCCGCTGGACGCGGCGGCCGGGGCGGCGGACGTCCGGGTCCGGTTCCGTTTCCGGGGCACCTTCGCCTGGTGGTGGGAGGTCGACAACGTCCAGGTGGTCAACCGGCTCTGCACGCCGAAGCCGGGTGGCCTGGTCGTCGGCTTCACCACCGACGCCAACACCGGCGCGGCGTTGAACGGTGTCACGGTGGCCAGCGACGGCCAGCCGGCGGACAAGGGCGTTTCGGCGGCGACGCCGGACGACCCGAACATCGCCGACGGCTTCTACTGGCTCTTCTCCAGCCTGACCGGTGCCCAGCCGTTCACCGCCAGGCTCGCGTCGTACCAGGCACAAAGCAAGTCGGTGACGGTGGTCGCCGACAGCACCCGGCAGGCCAACTTCGCCCTCCGGGCCGCCCGGCTGACGGTCACCCCGACGAACCTGGAACTGCATCAGCCGTACGGCAGCACCCGCAACGTCAAGGTGACGGTCACCAACACCGGAAACGCACCCGCCAGTGTGCAGTTGCTGGAACGGGGCGGACAGTTCAGCCTGCTCTCCGCCAAGGGCGCGGAGCTGGTCGAGCACCCGATGAAGGGGATCAGCAAGAGCCGGACCGGCATCGCGTACGGCGCGGGAACGGACACCGTCGCGGCAGCACCACTGATCGACGAGGCCTGGACCCGGGTCGCCAACGCCCCGGCCTCGGTCTTCGACAACTCGGCGGTGACGTTGGGCGGCAAGGTCTACTCGATCGGTGGCGGCAGCGGCACCGGCAACGAACGGAAGACCTGGGTGTACGACCCGGCGGTCAACACCTGGGCCGCGCTGCCGGACATGCCGACGGCCCGGTCGAAGCCGGCGGTCGCCGCGCTCAACGGCCGGATCTACGCCCTCGGCGGCTGGGGCACGGGCTCCACCCCGGTGGCGACGGTCGACGTGTTCAACCCGGCCACCGGTACGTGGAGCACGCTGCCCGGGGTGACGAACCCGGAGCCACGGGCGGCAGCCGCCTTCGCGGTCGCCGGCGGCAAGCTGTACGTCGTCGGTGGCTGTGCCGACAACGAGTGCTCCACGGACTCCGCCGACGCGACGACGTTCGACCCGTTGACCAACCGGTTCGGCAGCGTTGCCGACTATCCGCAGGGCGCCTCCTGGATGTCCTGCGGCGGCATCGGCGGCAAGGTCTACTGTGCCGGCGGGGTCGGCACGGCGGAGTTCAAGAACGGCTACGTCTACGACCCGGCCGGTAACGCCTGGTCGCCGCTGCCGGACATGCCGCTCGACCTCTGGGGCTCCCAGTACGCCGCGGCCGGCGGCATGCTGGTGCTAGCCGGTGGGGCCACCGCCAACTCGACGGTGCTCACCAACCGGACGGTGGCGTACGACCCGGTGGCCGGGGCCTGGGTGAACCTGCCGAACGCGCAGTTCGCCCGGTACCGGGGTGCCGGCGTCTGTGGCGCGTACAAGGTCGGTGGCTCGCCGAGTTCGTTCGTCGGGTCGGCGGAAACCGAACGGCTGGGTGGCCTGGAGGCCTGCCTGGAGGCCGACGAGGCGTCCTGGCTGAGCACCGAGCCGAGCACCTTCACCCTGGCCGCCGGGGCGTCGAAGGTCGTAACGGTCAGTTTGACCGCCACGGCTGCGGCCGGCGTCGCCCAGCCCGGCACCTACACGGCGGACATCGGCCTGGTCACCGACACCCCGTACCCGGTTCCGGTGATCGGGGTGGAGATGAACGTCTCCCCGCCGGCAAGCTGGGGCAAGATCCAGGGCACGGTCATCGGCCGGACCTGTGGCGGTGCCGAGGTGCCGCTGCTGGCGACGGTCCGGGCCAACCTGGTCGGCGACCCCGCCACCGGCTACACGTTGTCGGCGAACAACCAGGGGAAGTACGCCTGGTGGCTGGCGAAGGGCAAGTACGACGTCATCGTCGCGAAGGACGGCTGGGTGCCCCAGGTGAAGCGGCAGCAGATCCAGGCCAGCCTGGTCACCACGCTCGACTACGTACTCGATCCGGTGAACCCGTGTCCCGCCCGGCTCGGCGGGATCTGACCGGCGGACCGGCCGGGTGTTGACCCGGAGGTAGGCCACGATCGGCGGTGCCCGTCGTCCCGGCAGGGGCGGCGGGCACCGCCCGTTTGCCCCTGAGCGTGGCTCCTGCCCTACAGTTCCGCGACGAGCAGCCGGTATCCCCCGTCGAATGTGTCGAGGTCCAGCAGATCGGCGTGCCGCTCGTGCCAGCGTCCGGAGGACAGGTCCGCGGCGAGCCGGTCCAGACCTGACCCGAGGACCTCGTCCCCGACCTGGGCAAGCATCGACATCCCCGCCCGGACGGCCGGATCGAGGTACGCCTCGGGCCGGCGCCAGTACGCGGCGCCGAACCCGTCGGTGCAGTCGTGCGGCACGGGCACCGGTTCCACCCGCGCGTTGCCGAGCAGCGCGGCGAGCCGGTCGACCGGTACGGCCCGGGTGTCGTCGAAGGCCGCCGCCTCCGGCAGGTACTCGCTCAGCAGCCAGAACCGTCGGGTGACCTCCTGATCCCAGGTCAGTACGACGATCCGCCGCCGGGCGACCCGCCGCAGTTCCGCGATGCCCGCTTCGAGGTCGGTCCAGTGGTGCACGGTCAGCAGCGCCATGGCGGCGTCGGCGTGGTCGTCCTCGATCGGGATGGACTCCGCGACCGCCTGGACGACCGGCGCCGATCCCGCCGGCCGCTGCGCGATCATCACCGAGCTGGGTTCGACCGCGAGCACCGTCTGCGGCGGCTCGTAGGAACCGGTACCGGCACCGACGTTGACGACCGTCCGCGCGTCACCGAGAGCCGCGACGATCTGGGCGGCCACCCTCGGGTCGGGTTGCCGGGTGCCGCTGTAGGTCGTGCCGATGTTGTCGTAGACGATCATGCCGACCAGCATGACACCGGGACCGCGAGTCGGTCGGCTCCACAGTGGGCGGAACTCGGGTCGACGGCCGGCTCGGCGACGATTCACCCGGCCGGTGCCGGCTTGCGATATGAATACGATTTTGGATTCGTCACTACGGCGCTGGCAGGATGATCGCCGTGTCAGATGCGCAGTAC
Organism: Plantactinospora alkalitolerans; assembly: GCF_015690345.1. Taxonomy (GTDB): domain Bacteria; phylum Actinomycetota; class Actinomycetes; order Mycobacteriales; family Micromonosporaceae; genus Plantactinospora; species Plantactinospora alkalitolerans. The sequence goes on from NZ_JADPUN010000207.1 coordinate 14,459, forward strand.
AGCCACGTGGGGCCACCGGACGCACCGGACCGGTATGAGCTGATCGATCGGCGCGCTGCTGGCGGTGAGGGCGAGGTCTGGCGGGCTCGCGAGCACCACGGTAACGTCACGTTCTCGTACGCGGTGAAGATCTTGCGGGTTCCCGGCGAGGACCAGACCGACCGTGGCCTGGAGGGCCTGCGGCTACAGGCGGCGCTGGCGACCCAACTGGAACATCCGGCGCTGGTGAAGGTCAAAGAGGTGTTCGTCGGCCCGCCGCCGCACCCGGCCGGGAGCTCCACGCTGGACGGTGCGCCGCGACTCTACTTCGTGATGAAGTGGATCGAAGGCCGCAGCCTCCAGGAAATGCTGGAGAACGGCGAGGTCCACGGGCTGGATATCCTTCCGCCGCTGGAGCCGATCGCCGAGGCCATCGACTATCTGCACAGTGGCCGGGACACCGACGGCATACCCGTCCTGCACCGGGACATCAAACCCGCCAACGTCCTGGTCTCCAGCGCCGGACGGGCCTACCTCGTGGACTTCGGCCTGGTCCGGCTGCACAGCACCAGCGGCACCGCCCGGTTGTACGGCACGGCGCCGTTCATGGCACCGGAGTCCCTGGCTCGGGGCGAGTACACCCCGGCCACGGACCGCTACTCCCTCGGCGCGACCGTCTACTACGCCGTCACCGGCGAGATGCCGGTGCCCGGCGACATCGACGGCATGACCCAGCGGCTCACCCGGGCGCTCGGTACGGGGCAGGACCGGGTCGTCCGGGGGATCGTGGCAATGGTCGCGGTGCCCGCCGAGCGCCGACCGCCCGCCGCGGCGGCCTGGGTCACCGCGCTGCGCGGCACACCGCTGGAGACCTCCGTCGGCGAGGCGCCACGGCCGTTGCCGCCGCCCACCTCGGGGCCCTCGGACTATCCGTTTCCACCCGGTTCCCTGCCGCCGGACGGTCCGACGCCGTCGGGCTACCCGCCGCCGACCTCCGGTCCCCCGGGCTACCCGCCGCCGCCCGGCTCCCTGTCGC
>NZ_JADPUN010000188.1 GCF_015690345.1 Plantactinospora alkalitolerans
GTGGTGGATCGTGGTGCCGCTGGTGGCGCTCGGGGTCGCCCTCGGCGGCGCGGCCGCGGCCTCGCTCCTGCTCGCCGCCATGCTGGTACGCCTGCTGCGACCGGGTGCACTGCCGGGGATCGTCCTCGTCGCCGGTACCGGCGGCATCGCGGAGGCGGTCCTGGGCCGCCTGCTGGGGCACGGGCAGGAGTGGGTGTACGGCGCAGTCGTGCAGACCGCGATGCTCGTGGCGGTGTGCGCCGTCGCGGCGACCGTCGTGCCGACCGCCGGCCGTCCGCCCGGCTCCGACGCCGACACCGAGTCATCGCCGGAGCCGCCGTCGCCGTCGCCGTCGGCGGAGTCGGAGCTGTCGCAGCCGCAGCCGCCGTCGGCGGAGTCGGAGCCGTCGCCGTCGCCGGAACTACCGGACGAGCAGCGGCACCGGGCGACGCTTCGTCGGTCGGTCGCGCTGTTCCGGGGCTTCCTGCACGAACAGTCCGACCCCGACCGGTTCTACTCGCTGCTCGCCGATGACTCCGTGCGCCAACTGCGGTCCTATGTAGACCTGGTCGGCGCGCGGGTCCTCGACGTGGGTGGCGGCCCCGGCTACTTCGCCACCGAGTTCCGTAGGGCCGGCGCGGCGTACATCGGTCTGGATCCGGCGGTCGGGGACTTCGCCGCGGCCGGCGCCGCCGTGTCGGGCATGGTGCGGGGCAGCGGGACCGCGCTGCCCGTACGGTCCGGCGGGGTGGAGGTCTGCTACTCGTCGAACGTGCTCGAACACGTCGCCGAACCCGAGGCGATGCTGGACGAACTGGTCCGGGTGACCCGCGCCGGCGGCACCGTCTTCGTGTCGTTCACCCCGTGGTTGTCCCCGTGGGGCGGACACGAGACGTCGCCATGGCACTTCCTGGGTGGCGAGCGGGCCCGGCGACGCTACCTGCGCCGTAACGGTCGGGAGCCGAAGAACCGGGTCGGGCACACCCTGTTCCCGGTCAGCGCCGCGCGGGCGATGCGGTGGGCCAGGGCGGCCCGGCGTGCCGGCGCCATCGACATCGTCGATGTGCTGCCCCGGTACCACCCGGGGTGGGCGCGGTGGGTGGCCCGGGTTCCCGTGCTACGGGAGGCGCTCACCTGGAACTTCACGATGGTGCTTCGCAAGGCCGCAGAACCCGACGATCGGGAGTAGGAACAAGCCGCGCAGGGGTCGCTTCCGGAAGTGACTCGGTAGTAACCTCTGGCAGCCGGCAAGCAGTCCGGCTGCCGAATAACCGTCCCTAAATCGTGGAGGCACTATGAGGTCCCGCGTCATCGGCGCCGCGCTGTTCGGCGTCGGTGTTCTCGCGCTGGTCTTCGCCGGCGGTCTCGCGTTCGTCGTGGCACCCCAGGTGGACCGCCTGCCGTACGACCTGGAACGCACGCAGTCCGTCGCCGAGGCGCCCAACGCCCGCTTCCTGCAGATCACCGAGGGCAAGGCCAAGGTGAACCAGGGCACCCTCCGTTCGACCATCACCGTGCAGCCGGACGCCAAGGAGACCGCCGAACTGGACGGCCCGCTCGACGGCAACGCCGTCGTGTGGCTGGTCGGCCAGGAGGTCGTCCACACCGAGAGCAAGGCCCTGATCAGCGCCTACAGCACGTCACTGGCACTCGACCGCAAGACCGCCGCTGCCCAGCAGTGGGACAAGCAGTGGCTCGACATCGGCAACGACCGGCAGAGCGTCAACTACTCGGGCCAGATCTACAAGTTCCCGTTCGGCACCGAGAAGAAGACCTACGACATCTTCGACCGGGACATCAACGGCACCCAGCCGGCGTCCTTCGTCAAGACCGAGCAGATCAAGGGTCTGGAGACCTACCTGTTCACCCAGCGGATCCAGGACGCGACGCAGGAGTTGCCGGCCGACCGTCTGAAGCTCCTGGCGAGCCAACTGCTGCCCGGCGCCACCAACGGCAAGGTCAGCTACAGCAACACCCGCTCCGTGTGGGTGGAGCCGACCACCGGCCAGTTCATCAAGGTGCAGGAGACGCAGAGCAAGAAGCTCGTCGGTGACAACGGGCAGGAGGTGGTCATCCTCGACGCGGTCTTCACCTACACCGACGACACGATCGCGACCAGCGCCGACACGGCGGGCTCCAACCGGCAACTGCTCCAGACGGTCAAGCTGTGGGGTCCGCTCGCGCTCCTGGTCATCGGCCTGGTACTGGTGATCGTCGGCCTCCTCAAGGCGCTGCGCCGTCCCCGCGCGGCGGCGGTCGCCGGCAGCGTCCCGGAGCCCCGCTCCGGCCCCCACGCCGAAACGGTTTCGGCAGGGGTCGGCAAGCCCGAACGTGCAACGCAGCGCACCGACCCTGACCGGCAGCAGAAGTCCGACGGTTAGGGCGACCAGCTCGACAAGTACGTCCTGCGGTGCCGGCCCGGTCGGGTCGGCACCTCGGGGCGGCAACCTTTGAGGACTCGGCTGTCTGTCCGCCCGCCGGTTACTCGACCCACTCTCCGGCGCGCATCACCCGGGTCACGTTCAGGTCGTCGTCGAGTTCCACCAGGTCGGCCCGCCAGCCGGGCATCAGGGCGCCGACCCGGTCGCCGAGCCCGATCGTCCGAGCCGGTGTGGTGGCGGCCATCCGGCAGGCGTCCACCATCGAGATGCCCGCCGCCACCGCCTGGCGCAGCGCGGCGTCCATCGTGAGGGTGCTGCCGGCGATCGCCCCTGGCGAAGAGTCCGAAGTGGCCAGCCGGACGGTGCCGTCGGTGACCACCACCGGTTGTCCGCCCAACTCGTACTCGCCGTCCGGCATTCCGGCCGCCGCCATCGCGTCGGTGATCAGCGCGGCCCGGTCGGCGCCGGTCACCCCGGCCGCGAAGGCGAGCGACCCCTGGTGCAGGTGTACTCCGTCGGCGATCAGCTCACAGACCACATTGGGCGATCCGAGCAGGGCGAACACCGGGCCGGGCTCACGGTGGTGCGGGCCGCGCATGCCGTTGAACAGGTGGGTGGCGACGGTCGCGCCGGCAAGCACCCCGGCGGTGGTCTCCTCGTACGTGGCGTCGGTGTGGCCGAGCGCCGCGACCACCCGCCGGGAGACGAGGAGTTCGATCGCGGCCAGCGCGCCCGGCAACTCCGGGGCGAGGGTTACCATCCGGACGGTGCCGCCGCCGAGCGCGAGCAGTTCGGACAGCTCGTCGAGGGACGGGTCGCGGAGGAACTCCGGATTCTGCGCCCCGCAGCGCGCCGCCGACAGGTACGGCCCCTCGTAGTGGACGCCGGCCAGCACGCCCTCCTTCACCAACGGGGCGTACGCCTGCGTGGCGTCCCGGATCAGCTCGTACGGCGAACTGACCAGGCTGGCCAGCAGGCTGGTGGTGCCGTGTGCGAGGTGGAACGCGGCGGCGCCCCGGGCCGCGTCGGCGTCGCCGGTGGTGAAGGTGTGCCCGCCGCCGCCGTGGGTGTGCATGTCCACGAAGCCGGGGACGATCCAGTGTCCGTCCCGGATCGACGGGTACTCGGCGACGGCGGAGATCCGCTCGCCGTCAAGCTCCACGCACCCCTGCCGGATGATCCCGGTCGGAGTCACCACCTTGCCAACAACCCGCACGGTCACGTCATCTCCAGGGTGTCGAGGGCGAGCAGGGCGGCGCCGAGGCAGCCGGCCTCGTCGCCGAGCGCCGCGCGCAGCAGTCTGGGTTCGGTCTGGAAGGTCAGCCGTTGCCGCAGCGCGACCCCGAGCGGGTCGAGCAGGTCGGCGCCGGCCTCGGCGAGTCCGCCGCCGAGCACGACGACCTCGGTGTCGTACAGCGCCTGGGCGATGGCCAGCCCGTCGGCCAGGGCCTCGATCGTCTCCCGCCACACCCGTTCGGCGGTCGCCTCGCCACCGCTCGCCCGGGTGACCACCTCGGCGGCGGTCGCGGGGATTCCGGTCAGCGCGGTGTAGCGCCGTCCGACGGCGGCGGCCGAGGCCACCGCCTCCAGGCAGCCGAGCCGGCCGCAGCCGCAGTGCGGCCCCTCCGGACGTACGACGATGTGGCCCAGTTCGCCGGCGGCGCCGTGCGCGCCTGCGAAGGCCGACCCGTCGATCACCTGCGCGGCGGCGATGCCGGTGCCGATCGCGACGAAGAGCACGTGCCGGGTGCCCCGTCCGGCGCCGAGCCGGGCCTCCGCGATCCCACCGGCCCGTACGTCGTGGCCGACCGCCGCCGGCAGGCCGAGCCGCGCGGTGACCAGTTCCCGCAGGGGTACGTCCCGGAAGCCCAGGTTCGCCGACCAGACGGCGCTGCCGGTGCTCTCGTCGACGACTCCGGGAATGGCCAGGCCGACCGCGACCGGGGTCAGGCCGCCGGCTCGGGCCTTTCCGGTGAGTCCCTCGGCTACGTCGAGGATGCTCTCGACCACGGCCGCCGGGCCGCGCTCGGCCCGGGTGTGGTGGCGCTCGGTGAGTTCGGTCGTGCCGTCGGCCCGGACCAGGGCGCATTTCATTCCGGTCCCGCCGACGTCGAGCGCGACGACCACCTCGCCGGTCCGGTCGCCGCCCCCGGTGACCGGGAGGGTGGTGTCGGTGGCCGGGGGGACGGCGTCGGTCACGCCAGCACCACGGACCGGCTCAGGTGCCGGGGCGCGTCCGGGTCCAGCCCGCGCCCGGTGGCGAGGGCCACCGCGAAGCGCTGGGCCAGGATCAGGTCGGCCATCGGGTCCAGCGGCGGGCGGCCGCTGGCCCAGCCGCCGATCACCGCGTGTACGCCGTTGGTCCGGCTGTGCACGAACGCCGCCCCGGTCGCCGATATGTCCTCGGCCAGCCCGTCCGGGATCTCGCCGAACGCCCAGACCACGCGTCCGGGAGCGGCGATCGAGATCGGCCCGTGCCGGTAGTCCATCGCCGGGTACGCCTCGGCCCAGGCGGTGGCCGCCTCGCGGCACTTGAGTGCGGCCTCGTGGGCGATCCCGACGGTCCAGCCCCGGCCGAGGAAGGTGATCTGTTCGACCCGGGCCGGGTCGAACGGCAGCGGGGCGCGTACGGCCACCTCCGCGTCGGCGGCCAGGGCGCTGATGTCGGTGCCGAGGTGGGCCCGGAGCAGCGCGAGGGTGCTGGTCGCGAAGCGGGTCTGCACCACGGAGCGTTCGTCGGCGAACGGGATCGCCACGGTGTCTCCGGCGAGGGCCACGGCGGGGGAGTCCGGGTCACCGACGATCACGGTGCTGGGCCGCCGTCCGGGCAGGGCGCCGAGTACGTCGAGTACCTCGGTGGTGGTGCCGGACCGGGTGATCGCCAGCACCCGGTCGTAGGGGCGTTCGAGTGGGAACTCGGATGCCTGGAAGGCGTCGGTCTCGCCCTGGCCGGCGCGCTCGCGCAGTGCGGCGTACGCCATCGCCATGAACCAGGAGGTGCCGCAGCCGATGACGGCGACCCGCTCGCCGGGACGGGGTAGGACGGCGGTGGACTCGGCGGCCAGTGCGGCGGCCTGCCGCCAGCACTCGGGCTGACTGCTGATCTCCGCGTCGACGTGGCCCATCGCAGCTCCTCGCGGGCGAGATTCCCGGACCGGCAGGGCAGCGCTCGGGGCGCGATGCGACCTGCGCAATACGGCTCAATTTGACGGTCTTTCGAGCGCCATTCTGCGCGAAAGACCGCGCTTGTGGCAACCGCGCGCAGCTTCGCGCAGAGCAAAGTTTTGCGGCCGGGCGTTTCGCGCACTATTGTGCACGCAATTCGTCACCGTACGCACCTGGAGGGCCCGCGGTGGACCGGTACGCGAGATGGAACGCCCTGCTCGAACTGCTGACCGACTCGGGCCGGGTCAGCGTGGAGGACGCGGCGGCCCGCCTGGACGTCTCGCAGGCGACCATCCGGCGTGACTTCGACCAGCTCGCCCAACAGCAGATGATCACGCGTACCCGGGGCGGGGCGGTCGCCAACGGCGTCTCGTACGACCTGCCGCTGCGCTACAAGACGGCCAAGCACTCGGCCGAGAAGCAGCGGATCGGCACCGCCGCCGCCGCGCTGGTCTCCCCGGGCATGGTGGTCGGACTCAACGGCGGCACCACGACCACCGAGGTGGCCCGGGCGCTGGCCGTCCGGCCGGACCTGAACAGCAGCGCCGACGGCGCCCAGTTGACAGTGGTCACGAACGCGCTGAACATCGCCAACGAGTTGCTGGTCCGGTCCCGGATGAAGATCGTGGTGGCCGGCGGTGTGGTCCGGCCACAGTCGTTCGAACTGGTCGGCCCGCTCGGCGGGGCCCTGCTCCGCGAGGTCACCCTCGACGTGGCGCTGCTCGGGGTGGACGCCATCGACGTACAGCTCGGCGCGGCGGCCCACCACGAGGGCGAGGCGTCGATGAACAACCTGATGGTCGCCCGCGCCAAGCGGGTCGTCATCATCGCCGACTCGTCCAAACTCGGCGGGCACGCCTTCGCCCGGATCTGCCCGATCGAACGGATCGAAACCCTGGTCACCGACTCCGGCGCCGATCCGGCCACCGTGCAGTCGTTCCGGGACGCCGGCCTCACCGTCGTCTGCGCCTGAGAGCTGTAAGGAAGGGCCCCTTCTTATCGCTTTCTGCATAACAAGGGCCCCCTCCTAACATCTCAGGCCCTTCGACGCGCCAGTAGCGCGTATAACGCGGTAGCGTGCAAAGCGGTGGTACGGTGTCGCCGATATCGGACATGAGGAGAGAGGCCGATATGGCTGCCGTACTTGAGATCGAGGGTCTGGCGAAGACCTATCGGAGTAGACGCCGGGGGACCCGGCGCGCGCTGGACGGCTTCGACATGCGGGTCGAGGCGGGCCAGGTGCACGGCTTCCTCGGTCCCAACGGGTCGGGCAAGACCACCACGCTGCGTACGCTGCTCGGGCTGATCCGCCCGAACGGCGGCCGGATGGCGATCCTCGGCCAGGAGGTGCCGGCGGCGCTGCCCACGGTCGTCGGCCAGGTCGGCGCGATCGTGGAGAGCCCTCAGTTCTTTCCGCACTTCTCCGCCCAGGACACCCTCTCGCTGCTGGCCGGGGCCGGCGGGGTGCCCCAACAGCGGGTGGCCGAGGTGCTGGAGCTGGTCGGCCTGCGGGAGCGGGCCAAGGACCGGGTCAAGACCTACTCGCTCGGCATGAAGCAACGGCTGGCCGTCGCCTCCGCCCTGCTGAAGGAGCCCAAGCTGCTGATCCTGGACGAGCCGGCCAACGGGCTCGACCCGGGCGGCATCCGGGAGATGCGGACCCTGATGAGCGACCTCGCCGCCTCGGGGATGACGGTGGTGATCTCCAGCCACATTCTCGCCGAGGTGCAGTTGATCTGCGACTCGGTCACGATCATCTCGCTCGGCCGCCGGGTCGCCTTCGGCCCGGTCGCCCAGGTGCTGGCCCAGCACTCCGGCGGTGGCCTGCGGGTCCGGCTGGAGGCGGTCACCGACCTGCCGGCCGCCGCCGACCTGCTTCTCCGGTCCGGCGCGCGGGTCACCCCGCAGGACGACCACCTGCTGGTGTACGAGGTGGACAAGCCCGCCACCGTCACCCGTACGCTCGCCGCCGCCAACCTGTTCGTCAGCGAACTCGCGCCGGTGACCGTCGACCTGGAGAGCGTCTTCCTCCAGTTGACCGCCACCGCCCCGGTACCCGGACAACACCGTCAGGTGGACCAGTCCGCGGTGGTGGACGGCACGTCCTCGTCCTCGTCCGACTCGATCTCCGGGGGGTGGGGAGTGTGAGCCTCTTCAACACGGAACTGCGCCGGCTCCGCAAGCGACGGTTCGTCCGCTACCTGACCCTGGGCGGGCTGCTGGTGCTGGCCGCCGTCGCGGTCGGGATGTTCTTCACCAACCAGAAGGTCGGGCCGGCCCAGATCGCGGCGGCCGAACGCGCGGCGGACCGGGAATACCAGCAGAACCTGGGGTACATGCGGCAGGAACAGGCAGCCTGCGAGCAGGCGAAGGCGACCGGGAACGCCGATGTCGGCAGGTTCCCGCCGGACTGCTCGAGCATCCAGCCGCCACCCAGGGAGGCGTTCCAGACCGATTGGCACCTGCCGGCCACATTCGAGTTCCGCGAGGAGTTTGGCAGCACCCTCATCGCCCTCACCGCCGTGCTCGGGCTGGTCGCGTTCGTCGGAGGCGCCTCCTTCATCGGTGCCGAGTGGAGCACCGGCGGGATGATGAACCTGCTGCTCTGGCGACCGCAGCGGATCAGGGTGCTGCTCACCAAGCTCGGCGCGCTGCTCTCCGCGCTGTCCGGATTGACGGTGGTGACCATCGGAGCCTGGACGGCGGCGTTCTGGGCCACCGGCACCTACCGGGGGAGCACCGAGGGGATGACCTCCGGGGCGTGGCAGTCGTTCGGCCTGACCGGGCTGCGCGGCCTCGCCCTGGTGCTGATCGCCGGGGCGCTCGGCTTCGGACTGGCCTCGCTGGGCCGGCACACCGCGCTGGCCCTCGGCGGGGTGCTCGGGGTGATGGTGGTGGGACAGTTCGGTCTCGGTGTCGTACTGGGGATGGCCCGGGTCAAGTTCGTCGAGGCGTGGCTGTTTCCGACGTACCTGCTGGCCTGGATGCAGAAGAAGGTCACGCTGCAGAACTGGGCCTCCTGCCAGGCCACGTACAACGGCGAGTGCAAGCCGGCGACCTTCGACATCACCTGGCAGAACTCGTCGATCCTGCTGTCGGTCGCGCTGGTGCTGGTGCTCGGCGGCGCGATCTGGTCGATGCGCCGACGGGACGTCACCTGAGCCCGGGACATCACCTGAGCCCGGGACATCACCTGAGCAGGAGTGGCTGAGCCGCGACCGGCGTCGCGGTGCGGGGTTCGGGGGCGGCGGCCGGGGGGCGCCGTCCCCGCCGGCCGGCGTACCCGGGTGACGGCCGGTGCGGTCCTGGCGGGTCGTCGGTAGGCTGGTGAGGCTGTTCGCAGGTCGTATCACCCAGCCCGGAGGAGCAGCCCCATGAGGAACGCCTCTGCTCCGGCCGACGACGACAGAACGGCCGACGACAGAGCGGCCGACGACGACAGAACGGCCGACGACAGAGCCGCCGACGAGGCAGTCGTCGACGTTGCCGAGGCAGGTGCCGACGACAGAGCGGTCGATGACGTTGCCGAGGCTGGACGTCCGGACCGGGGCACCTACGTACCGCAACCCCGTTCCGCGCCCGCCTCCGACTCGGACGGTACGCCCGAACTATCCGATCCGTCGGAACCGCTCGAACCGTTCGGACCACCCCTGTCGGCGGCGGCCGGTGAGCCCGCACTCACCGAGCGGGAGCGCGAGATCCTGGCCTTCGAGCAGCGCTGGTGGAAACACGCGGGTGCGAAGGAGCAGGCGATCCGGGACGCCTTCGACCTCTCCTCGACCCGCTACTACCAGCTCCTCAACGGACTGCTCGACAATCCGGCCGCGCTGGCCGCCGAACCGATGCTGGTCGGCCGGCTGCGCCGACTGCGCGCGACCAGGAGCCGTAACCGGCGCCGCTGAGGAGCCGGAACCGGGTCACTTCTCGTAGGTGCGCAACCCGTTGCCCAGTGCGATGAAGGTGGGCGCCCACTCGCCGATGAAGATCCCCCATCGGTCGGCCCGGTCGATCCCGGCGTTCTCCATCTGTTTCGACAGCATCCAGCTCAGAAACGACAGTCCGATGCTGACGCCGCCCGCTATGTACAGGTGCTCGGCGCGCAGACCCATCCGGTGCAGGTGCTCCATCATTGCGTTCCCCCTCGCGAAAGCCTCCCGCAATCGACGCTACCGCCCAGCTCAGGCCGGGGATGGCAGGTTGCCGGGATACGGCCGACCCGATCCGGCGACCCGATCCGGGCGGCGCCGGCGACCCGATCCGGACGGCGTCGGGCGACGCGATCGGGGACGGCGCCGGCCGGAGGTCGAGGCTCAGGGTCCGGGACGTCGACGGGCAGGTCGATTCGGGGTGGGCCGAAGGTCGATTCGCGGTAGACAGGGAGATGACCGACCCCTCGCACCGCCGGGAGCCACCATGACACTGCCGGGCCTCGACCAGCCGTTCCTGGGCTCGTCGCAGCGGCCAGGCCCGGAGTCGAGCCGATGATGCGGGTCTGCTCGGCCTCCGTTCCCGCACCGGGCCGTGCCGAGAACGAGGACCAGGTCTTCCGGTACGGCGAACTGGTCGGCGTACTCGACGGTGCAACGGTGCCGGACGGCTTCGACACCGGTTGCGTACACGGACCGGTCTGGTACGTCCGGCAGCTCGCCGCACGGATCGGCCTGGCCGCCGCGGACCGGCCCGCCGCCGCGCTGACCGGCAACCTGGCCGCCGCGATCCTGGCGGTACGCGCCGACCACGGCGGCAGGTGCGATCTGGACCATCCCGGCACCCCGTCGGCAACGGTCTGCCTGCTCCGGTACGGCGGGGACCACGTCGACTACCTGGTGCTCTGCGACAGCCCGTTGGTGCTCGACCTCGGCGAGCGGGTACAGGTGATCTCCGACGACCGGTTGCGGACGGCAACGGCCGACCTGCGGCAGAAGGCGCTGACGGTGGCCGGCGCGGGTGCCGAGCTGGACCGGGCGACCCGGTTCCGCCGGGCGGTGGCGCTGCAACGGGAGCAGATGAACCAGACGCACGGGTACTGGGTCGCCGCCGCGAATCCCGACGCGGCGTACCACGCGGTCGCCGGCAGCCTGCCGCTGCACGGACCGGACCGGGTCCGGCGGGCCGCGCTGCTCACCGACGGTGCCTCGGGCGCGGTCGAGCAGTTCGGCCTCTTCGACTGGCGCGGCCTGCTCGACGTGCTCAGCGAGGCCGGGCCGGGTGAACTGATCCGGCGGGTCCGGCTCGCCGAGGCCGGCGACGGCCAGCGTCGCTCCGGCTTCAAACGGTACGACGACGCGACCGCCGTGCTGTGTGGCTTCGAGGAGGCGTGACCGGTTCGGCCGCCCGGCTCCGGAAACGTGGTGGCGGGCGGCGGGCCAGCCAGCGAAGATCGGCTCTGTGTCAGTGCCGCAGCGGCAGGTCCGAGCCTGCTACACCGAGAACACGATCACCGTCTACCAGGCCTATCCGGCGTCGATCGCCCGCCCGGCGCTGGCACACGGCCACTTCGTGGCGCCGTTCAAACGGGAGCGGATGACCTGGATCAAGCCGTCCTTCCTCTGGATGATGTACCGGTGCGGCTGGGCCGCCAAGCCCGACCAGGAACATGTGCTGGCGGTCGAGATCACCCGTGGCGGGTTCGAGTGGGCACTGCGCCGGGCCTGCCTGAGCCACTACGACGCGGACCGGCACGAGAGCCGTACGGCCTGGGCCGGGCAGCTCAGGACAAGCCCGGTACGGGTGCAGTGGGATCCGGAACGTTCGCTGGACCTGAGTCCGTTGTCCCACCGGTCGTTGCAGGTCGGCCTCGGCGGCGAGGCCGTCGGTCGGTACGTCGACGAGTGGATCGTCGGAATCAGTGATGTCACGCCGACGGCGCACGCGATCCGCAAGCGGCTGCGGGACGGTGACCGGGCCGGCGCCTCCGCCCTGCTCCCGGCCGAGCGGCCCTACCCGCTGCCGGAGGAGATCGCGACGAGCATCGACGCCTCCTGAGCCGCTGGGTTCGAAACGGCGCCCGGCCGGTCGGATCCTCGCGGGTTCGGGGGACCTGCATCCGGCGCGGCGGCGGGCGGCTCGCCGTCGAGTCTGACCGACGGGACCGTCGCCTGTCGAAAGGTGACCCCGGCACGCCGGCCGGGGTCGTACCCGGCACCGGGCGGCCTCGGCGGGGAAACCGGGCGGCGGCGTTCCGGCACGACCAGCCAGGCGGTGAGGTGGACACCCGGTTGAAAGGCGTGGCCCGAACGGAGCGGGTATGCCAATCCGGTGGACGCGGCGACGGCTGGGCGAGAAACATCGGTTCGTGACGCGTGAGGTCCGGCTGACGCCGGTAGACGAGCAGAATCTGGAGCCATTACTGTCGGTGGCGGTCGCCGAGACCGAGCCCGACGAGGTGATGCCGCCGGTCGAGGCTCCGGCTGGCTGGTCGCAGGCCCGGCGCGACGCGTTCCGGGCGTTCCACCGGAAGAACTACACCGGGTTGGACGGGCCGACCGGCAACCTGATGTACGCGATCGTGCAGGACGGCGACGTGGTGGGGATGGCCAGGCTGGGGCGGCGGGCCGAACCGGGCACGCTGGAGACCGGAATGTGGCTCGGCAAGTCGACCCGGGGGCAGGGCATCGGACTGATCGCGTTACGCCTGCTGCTCGCCGAGGCGATCCAGGCCGGGGCCCGGATGGTGGTGGCCGAGACCCAACCCGACAATCTGCCGGCGCTGAACCTGCTGCGCCGCTGCGGCGCGGTGCTGGGCCCGGACGGTACGGGGATCCGCGCCGAGATCCGGCTCGGGGTCAACGAGGACGTGGCCGGCGCCTGGTGACGATCGGGCCGGGGCCCGACGGCGTCGGCCGGCTGCCGTCCACGGTGCGATTCCATCGGATCCGCTGGATCGAGGCCCCGCCCGGTTCTGGTAATTTCGATCACGTTCCCGGCTCCGGGGTCCGCCCGTTGCCGTGATGCGGGGGTGACGGACGTGGACTACCTCGAAATGGCCTGCCGGGTATTGCTCGGGGTGGTCTTCCTGGTCTCGGCCGGCAGCAAGCTTCGGAACCGTTCGGCATTCGACGCGTTCGCGGTCGGGCTCCGGGACACCGGCCTGGTCTCCGCCGGCAACGCCCGACGGATCGGTGTGCTGACGGTCGCGGCCGAGCTCGGGGTGGTGCTGCTGCTGGTCGTTCCGGCGACCGTACCGGCCGGCTACCTGCTGGCCGGGGCGCTGCTGGCGGTCTTCGTCGGCGGGATCGGGCTGATGATGCGCCGGGGTGTCAGCGCGGCCTGTCCCTGCTTCGGGGTGTCGACCACCCGGCTGGGCGGCCGGCAGATCATCCGCAACGTGGTGCTGCTGACCGTCGCCGGCACCGGCCTGGTCGCCGGGCTGGCCGGGTCGGGAGTCGGTGCCGGTCAGTGGGCCGGCCTGCTGCTCGCGGCCGTCACGGGCGCGATCGTGGCACTGATCGTCGTAAGGCTCGACGACATCGTCGATCTCTTCGCCTCCACCGCGTAGCGGCGGGCCCGCCGGACGCGGCCCCGCGAGGACGAGGGCGAGGACGAGGAGACGCCGCGTTGCAGGTCGGCGTCCCCCGCCGCCTTTTGACGACGTCCTCAGCGCTGCGCCGCGTACGCCGCCAGCCAGGCGACCTGGTCCGGATCCAGCGAGGGCCGGACCCGGGACCGGGCGGTGGCCACATGCGCCGCGCTGACCGTGGTCGCCTCCAACGACTCGCGCATCGCCGCGAGCGCCGCCTCCCGGACCAGTGCCGCACAGTCGGCCGCGGAGAAGCCGTCCAGTCCCTCGGCCAGCGCGCCCAGGTCCACCTCGGCGTCGAGCGGCACCGCGCGGGAGGCCGCGCGGAGGATCTCGGCCCGGGCGGCGGCGTCCGGCGGAGGCACGTAGACCCCCCGCTCCAGCCGGCCCGGCCGCAGCAGCGCCGGATCCACCAGATCCGGCCGGTTCGTCGCGCCGATCACCACCACGTTGCGCAGCGGCTCGACCCCGTCGAGTTCGGTGAGCAGGGCGGCGACGACCCGGTCCGTGGTGCCGCCGTCGGTTGCCTGCCCGCGTACCGGGGCCAGGGCGTCCACCTCGTCGAGGAAGACCAGCGTCGGCGCGGCGTCCCGGGCCCGCCGGAAGAGTTCCCGGACCGCCCGTTCGCTCTCGCCCACCCACTTCGACAGCAGCTCCGCGCCCTTCACCGACAGCACGTTCGCCCGACCCGTACCGGCCAGGGCGGTGACGAGGAAGGTCTTTCCGCATCCGGGCGGGCCGTAGAGCAGTACCCCACGCGGTGGTTGTACGCCGAGCCGGGCGAACGTGTCCGGGTAGTTGAGCGGCCACAGCACCGACTCGGTCAGCATCTCCTTGACCTCGACCATGTCGCCCACGTCGTCGAGGGTGACGTCGGCCAACTCCAACATCGAGGACTCGGCCATCGAGGTGGGCCGGACCACCTCCAGCGCCGCCGAGAAGTCGGCCATCGCCACCGTCGGGGCGGTTGCCGCCTTCTGGCGCAACGCGGCGCGTACCCCGGCCTCCCGGGCCAGCGCGGCCAGGTCGGCGGCGACGAACCCTGGCGTACGGGCGGCCACCTCGTCCAGCCGGACGTCCTCGTCGAGCGGCATTCCCCGGGTCAGCACGGTCAACTGCTCCCGGCGCAGCGCCGCGTCCGGCAGCGGTACCGCGATCTCCAGCGAGAGCAGGTCGGGAGCGCGCAACGAGGGGTCCACCGCCTCCGGCCGACTCGTCGTGCAGATCACCGCGGTACCGGTCCGTATCGTCTCGGTGAGCAGTTGGCGGAACACCGTACCGATCGGTCCGGGGGCGTCGCGCGGGGCCAGCGCCTCGACGTCGGAGACCAGCAGCACGGCCGGCGGGCTGTCCTGGACGGAGCGGACGGCTTCCCGGAGTCGGCCTGCGGCGGAGTCGTTGGTCAGCGCGGCGAGTTCGGGTGCCCAGAGCGCGGCCACCCGGGCGCCGACCGAACTGGCGACCGCCCGGACCAGCGCGGACTTGCCCGAACCGGCGGGTCCGGTGATCAGTACGCCGAGCGACACCGTGGTGCCCAGCCGGCCCAGCACCTCGCGGTGGTGGAAGCCGAGGTCCAGCAGTTCGGTGAGTTCTTCCGCCTGCGCCCGCAGGCCGGGCAGTTCGTCCAGGCCGGGCGCCGCCGGATCCAGGGCCGGTACGGCCGGGGAGGCGGCCCGGGACGGCGTCCGGACCTCGGCCGGCTCGGTGCCGTGGGTGAGGTGGCCGTCCTGCCACCCCACCACCGTGTCCATCGTGACCAGTACGGAGACGGTCCGCCCCGACACCGACCCGGTGGCGTCCGCACCCGCGCTGCCGGCGGCGGGTCCGACCGGTCCGGCGGCGGTTTCGACCGGTCCGGCGGCGGTTTCCGCCGAGGTGACCGTGAGCAGGGTGCTTGTCCACGCGTAGCCGACGGTGTTGGCCAGGCTGCGTCGGGCGGCCTCGACCAGGGTCCGGACCGCTGCCGCCGGAAGTACGTCCTGGGGCAGCAGCGAGACGTCGTCGCCCGCGGTCACCATCTTGCCGAGGAGTGCGAGGCGGAGCATCTCCGGCGAGACGGCGGCGGTGATCTCCGGCGGCCCGGTCAGGATCACCCGCCGGGCGGCCACCACGGGGATGGGTGTGACCGTCACCTGGCTGCCGTCCCGGACACCGAGGTTGCCGAGAACCAAATCGTCGGCGTAGAGCAGCGCCCGGCTCGCGGTCGGGTCCGCCCGGGCCACTATCCCGGCGGTCGTACGGCGCCCGGTGAGCTGGACCGGTTCGCCGGGATGCAGACCCAGCGCGGTCAGCACCTCCGGGTGCAGCCGGACGATGCCCCGCCGCGCGTCCAGGGCGGCCGGACGCAGGTTGGCGGTGAGCGTGAGATCCGGACCCGTCACCGGCCGAGAGTACCGGCCCGGAGCC
>NZ_JADPUN010000123.1 GCF_015690345.1 Plantactinospora alkalitolerans
GAGCAGGGGGACGTGCGCTGGAGGATGTCTCGGGACGGCCATCCGGAGGCCGGGTCCGGGACCGGATACCGGGACCGCGTCCGGCCATCATTCGCGTACGAGGTACGAGAACATACGATCAGGGCGTACCCGTGGAGAGGCGGACCATGTCGGTGGAGCGCAGTGGCGGTGGAGATCCCGCCCGGACCCTGGCCCTGCTCTGGAGCACCCAGCCGTCGGCGGGTCGCCCGGGCTCGGCCGGGAAACCCGCCCGGGGCCGCCCACCTCGGCTGACCCTGGCACAGATCCGGCTCGCCGCCGTCACCGTGGCCGACCGGGACGGACTCGCCACGATGTCGATGGCCCGGGTCGCCGAGGAGGTCGGGGTCGGCACGATGTCGCTCTACACGTACGTCCCGGGCAAGGCCGAGCTGATCGACCTGATGGTGGACAGCGTACTGAGCGAGCGTGACCTCCCCGGCCCGGACGACGTACGGCCATCGGCCTGGCGGGCCCGGATCGTCCTGTACGCGGAGCGGACCCGGGCCATGTACCGGCGTCATCCCTGGCTCCGGGAGGTCTCCATGGTCCGCCCGCCACTCGGGCCAGGTCTACTCAGCCAGCGGGAGTACCTGCTGGCGGCGCTGGCCGACACCGGTCTGTCCGCCCGGCAGGTGGTCGCCGCCACGGACGCGATCGTCACCTTCGTCGACGCCGCCGCCGGTCAGCAGGCGGAGAGCGAGCAGGCCGAGCGGGCCACCGGGCAGTCGACCGACGACTGGTGGTCGGACCGGGACTCGTTCTGGGAGGACCACTTCGACGTCGAGCGGTTCCCGGCGATGACCCGGACCTGGAAGGCGGACGGCTTCGTCGGCACCGCCGAGGCGATGGTCGACGCGTACGAGTTCGGGTTGCGGCTCCTGCTCGACGGCATCGAGCGCACCATCGAGGCGACCCGTCGGCAGTCCACCTGAGACACCGTCCCAGCCCTGGGGAAACAACGTACAGCATCGGTGACTTCACCCACGGTTTTATATATGCTCGTTCACGACCGTCGTCGAACCTGCCGCAAGGTGACCGCCCGCGACCCTTCAAGTCCAATGGGGGAAACCCGTGGATCGCATCTCAGGCCCGTCGGAATCGACCTCGACCCCACCACCGCTGGAGGACCTCCGGCGCACGCCACTCGGCCGGATCCCGCTCGACCGGGCCTACGCCGTGGCGGGCTCGACCGCACCGGGCAGGGACCGCCAGGCGGCCGTTGATGTCGCAGCTTTCTCCTCCTCGATCTGATCCCAGCAGTTCCGCGACGCCGTCGGCCCGGCCCGGCCGCGCCAGCGCCCTGAGCCAGTACGTGGTGAAGCTGGTCAGCCGCTGCGACCTCGCCTGCGACCACTGCTACGTCTACCAGCACGCCGACCAGAACTGGCGGCGCCAGCCGTACGTGATGGCGCCGGCCACGGTGACGATGACGGCGAAGCGGATCGCGGAACACGCGACCACACACGAGCTCGAATCGGTCCGGGTCGTCCTGCACGGCGGTGAGCCGTTGCTCGCCGGTGCCGCGGGACTGCGCCGTACCGCCGCCGAACTGCGGCGGTGGCTCGACCCGGTGACCGGGCTCGACCTGCGGATGCAGTCCAACGGCGTACTGCTCACCCCGGAGATCTGCGATGTGCTCACCGAGTACGACGTCCGGATCGGCATCTCGCTCGACGGCGACCTCGCCGCCAACGACCGGCACCGCCGCTACGCCAACGGCGCGAGCAGTCACGCCCGGGTGCGGGCCGCCCTCGCGCTGCTGCGCCGTCCCGCCTACCGTCCGCGCTATGCGGGTCTACTGTGCACGATCGATCTCACCAACGACCCGATCCGGGTGTACGAGGCCCTGCTGGCCGAGGAGCCGCCGCAGGTCGACTTCCTGCTGCCGCACGCCAACTGGGACCGCCCACCGGAGCGTCCCGAGGGTGAGCCGGCCCCGTACGCCGCCTGGTTGCTGGCGATCCACCGCCGCTGGTCGGCGGACGGCCGGCCGATGCCGATCCGGCTGTTGGAGTCCCTGCTCTCCGTCGCGGCCGGCGGCGGCAGCCGGACCGAGGCCGTCGGGCTGACCCCGGCCGACCTGGCCGTCATCGAGACCGACGGCACGTTCGAGCAGGTCGACTCCCTGAAGTCCGCCTTCGACGGCGCGCCGGCGACCGGACTGGACGTCTTCGCGCACCGGGTGGACGACGTGGCGGCGCATCCGATGATCGCCATCCGGCAGGCCGGCCTTGCCGGGCTCTCCGCGACCTGCCGCGCGTGCCCGGTGGTCCGGCAGTGCGGCGGCGGGCTCTTCGCCCACCGGTACCGGTCCGGCAGCGGTTTTGACAACCCGTCGGTCTACTGCGCCGACCTGAAGGAACTGATCCGGTCGATGTCCACCACCCATCCGGACCCGGGCGGCCCGGACCGGCCACCCCGTTCCGACGAACTGAGCCAACCGGTGCTCGACGACCTCGGCTCGGGGCACGGGACCGACGATTCGGTCCGGCAGCTCGCCGACATCCACCTCGGGAAGAGCCGGGCGCTGCTGGCCGCCCTCGGCGCGCGGGTGGCCGGGGTGCCGGTGGCGCGGGACGGCTGGGACCTGCTGGTCCGGCTCGACGTCGAGGCGCCGGCCGCGGTGCGGACCGTACTGACCCATCCGTTCGTGCGGAGCTGGGCACAGGACTGCCTGGATCGTCCGCCCCGGTCGGCCGCCGCCGAACTGCCGTATCTGGCGTGCGTGGCGGCGGCCGCCGCCGTACACGCCGGACACGAGGCCGAGCTGGTCATGCCGGTCCGGAACGGAATGTTGAGCCTGCCCACGGTCGGGGCCCTGGCCGTCGGCCCGGACGTCGACACGGCGCTGTTCACCACCTCCTCCGGCTCCGGCGAGTTCCAGGTTCGGGCCGGCGGTGACATCGGCACCGTGCGGCTGGGCGGTGCCGGCGAGCGGCCGCACGGTGCCGGCGAGCGGCCGGGTGGCGCCGGCGCCGGGCCGGGCTGGCAACCGGTGCGTCGCGTACCGGCCGGCGGCCGACCGCTGCTGCTGGAGGACACCGACCCGCACCGGGACTGCTACCACCCGTACCCGGTCGCCGGCCGGCTGCCCGACACCGCCGTCGAACGCTGGACCCGGCAACTGGACCGGGCGATCCGGCGGATCGACGCCGAAGCCCCCGGGTACGCCGCCAGCGTCCGGACGCTGCTGCAGGCCGTCGTACCGCTCCGGCCGGACGACACCGGCCGGCAGCGCAGCGCCTCGGCCTCGGCGGCGTTCGGCGCGGTCGCCGTCGCCCCGGTGCCCGACGACGTCTCCCTGGCGATCCTGCTGGTCCACGAGGTGCAGCACCTGAAGCTGAACGCCGTGCTGGACGTCTGCGAACTGTACGACCCGAGCGACACGCGGAGGATCGTCGTGCCCTGGCGGGACGACCCCCGCCCGGTTGGTGGCGTGCTGCACGGCATCTACGCACACCTCGCGGTGGCCGACCTGTGGCGTAACCGGTCCCGGGCCGGGAAGCGGTCGGGTTCCGCCGCCGGAGAGCATTTCCAGCAATACCGGGACTGGACGGCGACCGCAATGGACAACCTGCTCGACCTCGGCTCCCTGACCGGGTCCGGTGAGCGTTTCGTGGGGCGGATGCGCGAGACGTTGGACGCCTGGGCGGAACCGTCGAGATGATCGGGCGTTCCGGGCTGACCGCCGAGCTCCGGGCGCTGGGGATACCGGGCGGCGCGACACTCCTCGTGCACTGCGCCATGTCGCGGATCGGGCCGGTCGCCGGTGGTCCGGCCACGCTGCTCGCGGCACTGCTGGACGTGCTGGGCGAGACGGGGACCGTGGTGGTGCCGGCGCAGACTCCGGGGAACTCCGTCACGTCCCGGGCGTTCCTGGCCGCGACGGCCGGGCTGACCGCCGAGCAGACCGCGGCGGTGGAGGCCCGGATCCCGCCGTTCGACCCCGCGAACAGCCCGTCGGAGGGCATGGGGGCACTGGCGGAGCACCTGCGTCAGCACGACGGCGCGGTACGCAGCCGCCACCCGCAGGCGTCGTTCGCCGCGCTCGGCGCCGACGCGGCTGCGGTGACTGCCGTACACGACCTGGGATGTCATCTCGGTGAGCGGTCACCGCTCGGCGCGCTCTACGCGGCCGACGCCCTGGTCCTGCTGCTCGGCGTCGACTACTTCGCCTGCGCCGCGCTGCACCTCGCCGAGTACCGGCGGCGCCGGCCGGCGCCGCAGCGGGCGTTCCGCGCCTACCTGCTCGACCATCAGGGCAGGCGGGTCCGGCGGGACTTCCGGGCGCTGGACCTGGACGACACGGACTTCCCGCTGATCGGCCGGGCACTCGACGACATGTCGTTCGTCCGGATCGGCCGAGTGGGCGGCGGACTCTGCCGGCTGATCCGGATGCGACCCGCCGTCGACTACGCCGGCCGATGGATGGACGAGCATCGCGAACCGTAGCTGTGATGGCTGGAGGAGGTTGCGGATGTCGATACTGTTGGCGGTAGCGGGGCTGTCGGCTGTCGAGGTACGTCTCCAACCACTGGGAGCGGTAGGTGACCGAGGACGAGTTCCGCGCGCACCCAAGGGCGCCCGCCTTCTTCCTCAGCTATGCCCGGACGACGCACCCTACGGCGGCACCGCAGCGTGAGACGAACCAGAAGGCGTTCCAACTCTTCGTCGACCTCTCCGACCACGTGGTCCAGTTGCTTGGCCTGCCGGCCGGCGGTACGGCCGGCTTCATGGACCAGGCCGTCTTCGACGGGGGGCAGATGTGGACCGAGGACCTGGCCTTCGCGGCGGGGCACTGTCAGGTCTTCGTCGCGCTCATCTCCGCCAAGTACATGAACAGCCCGTGGTGTGCCCGCGAATGGGACGCGTTCACCCGGCGCACGTACAAGCTGCGTCCGGGGGCCGAGGCGACACCGGGAGAGGCGCCGATCATCCCGGTCAACTGGTCCGCGGTGGGCGGAAGGCCGATCCCGTCGGCCATCTCGCAGCGGCAGATGTTCCAACCGACCCGGCTTCCGCCGCACATCGCCCCGCAGTACCGGGACGAGGGCATCTACGGTCTGCTGAGCCTCGGCGCGAACGGCAGGGAGGCGTACGACGCGGTGGTCTGGCGACTGGCCCAGCGGGTCGCCCGGGCGTTTCACACGCACTGGGTCGAGCCGCGCGTCCCGGACAATCTGATGGAACTCCGCGACACGTTCGAGGAGGACGGGCATGAGCTGGGCTGACCGCGTCCCGGGCAGCGCCGGTGCCCGCCCCGACACCTACTTCTTCCTGAGTTACGCGCACTCGGTCCCGCTCTCCGCGGCGGCCGAGCCGGACACCGACTTCTGGGTCACCAAGTTCTTCAACGACCTGCGCGACGCGGTACGCGACGGCGCCACCCGGACCGGGGAGACCGACATCGGTTTCTTCGACGGGCTGGTCACCCCGGGCGCCGACCTCAAGCAGGTGCTCACCGAGGCGCTCAGTGTCACGCATGTCTTCGTACCGCTCTATTCGCCGAACTACTTCAGCAACACCTGGGCGCTCGGCGAGCGCGCCTCGTTCTGGTCCCGGCTCGCGAAGCTCCGCAAGAGCGAGGCCGACCGGCACGTTCTGCCGGTGCTGTGGATTCCGCTGCCGCCCTGGGACGACCGGCCCGAGACGACCGAGGCGCTGGAGCTGGTGGGCGACGACACCGAGTACGCCGAGAACGGCCTCCGGGCGCTCTGCATGCTCCGCTTCTACCAGCGCCAGTACACCAGCATCCTGGAGACGCTGGCCAGGCGGATCGTCGCGGTGACGGAGGCGGAGCCGCTGCCCCGGTCGGCGGCGGCAGCGGTGAGCGACAGTCCGATGACCGACGGGGACCACACCGCACTGCTGGTCACCGTGCTGGCGCCGGACGGTGCGGCGAACTGGCGGCCGTACCCGGTGCACGAGTTGGCGGTGGCCGACCATGTCGCGGCCACGGCCGCGCGGCTGGGCCTGCCGACCCGGGTCGTCGAGTTCGGACTGACCCGCGAGCAGGCACCGGACAGCCCGGCCATCGTGCTGATCAACCCCGATCTGGGCGAGGCCGCGGTCCGGGCCGCGATCGACGGGTTGCCACGCTGGGTGGTGCCGCTGGTCATCGACACCAACGTCACCGATCCCGACGCGAGGGCCGGGGCGATCGCCGACACGCTGGGGAACGTCGGGTTCCCCCTGGTGCGGCCGGTACGCGAGGCGGACGAGTTCGAGCGGACCGCGCCGCAGTTGGTGATCGAGGCACGCCGGCAGTTCCTGCGGCACGGTCCGGTGAATCCGCCGGCCGGGCCCGCGCGACCGCGACCGCGCCTGCGGCCGGGCGAGACGTTCGACGTACGGCAACCGCAGGAGGAGGACCTATGACCCCGGACCGGAACGGCCAGGTCATCACCTTCTATTCGTACAAGGGCGGCACCGGCCGTACGATGGCGCTGGCGAACACCGCGTGGATCCTGGCCGCGAACGGGCAGCGGGTGCTGGTCGCCGACTGGGACCTGGAGTCGCCGGGCCTGCACCGGTTCTTCGCCCCGTTCCTGGAGCCGGACCAGGTGGCCACCACCGGCGGCGTGATGGACCTGATCCTCGAGTACGAGTGGGAGAACACCCGCCGGCACAGGGACGCGAGCACGGCGGGCCGATCCTCGGCCGGCACGCCCCCGCCCGACTGGCACCGCCGGTACGCCAAGGTGCACAAGTACGCCTTCACCATCGGCTGGGACTTTCCGGGCGGTGGCAGCCTGGACCTGCTGCTCGCGGGCAAGCACACCCCGGACTATCCCGGCAACGTCACCGGCCTCAACTGGGACAACTTCTACAACCGGCTCGGCGGCGCACTGTTCTTCGACGCGTTGCGCGAGGACATGAAGCGGAATTACGACTACACGCTGATCGACAGCCGGACCGGGATCAGCGACGTCGCCGAGATCTGCACCATCCACCTGCCGGACGTGCTGGTCGACTGCTTCACCCTCAGCGAACAGGGAATCGACGGCGCCGCGTCCGTCGCCGCCCGGGTCCAGGACTACGTGGGCACGCGGGCGCGGCGGGTGCTGCCCGTGCCGATGCGGGTGGACGAGGGCGAGAAGGCGAAGGCCGACGCCGGCCTGGCCGTGGCGATGCAACGCTTCGCCGGACTGCCGGCCGGGATGACGGACAGCGAACGGCAGGCCTACTGGCTCACCCTTGCCGTGCCCTACCGGGTCTACTACGCGTACGAGGAGACCCTCGCCACCTTCGGCGACGTGCCGGGCAGCCAGACCACGCTGCTGTCGGCGTACGAGCGGCTGACCGCACACGTCACCGGCAACCGGATCACCTCCCTGCCGCCGATCGACGAGGCGCTGCGCCGGCGGACGGTCGGCCGGTTCGAGCGCAAGCCGGCAATCGTCGACGAGTTGATCGTCCTCCGGTACGTTCCGGCCGACCAGGCCTGGGCGGAGTGGGTGCACGCCGTACTCGGCGCGGCGGGGCTCCGGGTGCTGACCGCGCCGGTGACCGCGCCGGCGACGGTCACGGCCGGTACCGCGTTCCGCGATCTGGTGCTGCTCTCCCGGACCTATCTGGCCGCCCACCACGGGCAGCTCTATCCGGGCGTGTCCCGCCCCGGCTCCTCCCCGCCACTCGCGGTGTACGTCGACGACTCGACGGCCACCCCCGACGTCCCGGTGGGCAACTGGGTCTCCCTGCACGACCTTCCCGCCGGTGAGGCGAGCCGGCAGCTGCTCGAACTCGTCGACCGGGCCCAGCCGGGCGAGGGCGGGCCGGGCGTGCGCGGCGTCCGCTACCCGGGCGTCACGGCGGCGGTGTTCAACCCGCCCGCCCGCAACGCCCGGTTCACCGGCCGCGAGCAGCTGCTGTTGAAACTTCGTGAGGAGTTGAAGGCCGGTAGCACCGAGGGGATGCCGGTGGCGCTGCGCGGCGGCGCGGGGATCGGCAAGACCCAGCTCGCGATCGAGTACGCCCACCGGTTCCGTGGCGCGTACGACGTCATCTGGTGGGTTCCGGCGGACCCGCCCCAGTTCGTCGACATCAGGGTCGGCGACCTCGGTCCGGAACTCGGCATCCCGCACCAGCCGACCGTGCCGGAGATGACCCGGGCGGTACGGCAGCAGCTGGCCCGAGCCGACCGGCGCGCCGACGGCGGACCACCGATGCAGTGGCTGCTCATCTTCGACAACGCCGACCAGTACGAGCATGTCCGGGAGTTCCTTCCGCAGGGCAAGGGCCACATCCTCGTCACGACCAGGAACCCGGAGTGGGGGGACCTGGCCCGGGCGGTCGACGTGGCGGCGTTCGAGCGGGCGGAGAGCGTGGCGTACCTGCGCACCCGGATCGGCGAAGACTCGATCGGCGCCGCCGAGGCGGGGCAGGTCGCCGATGCCGTGGAGAACGTACCGATCTTCGTCGAGATGGCGGGGGCGTGGCTCGCGGACACCGGCACCCCGGTGGCCGACTACCTGGCCGGGCTGGAACGGAGCGGCCCGGCCCGAGATCCGTGGGACCAGTCCCTGGAGCGGCTGAAGGAGGGGTCCGCGGGCGCCTACCGGCTGCTCCAGCTCGCCTCCGTGCTGGCACCGGAGATCTCACTCGACCTGCTCTACGGCGACCAGGTCGCGAGGGTGATCGCGGCGCACGACCCGGTCGTCGCGGCCCGGGTCGCCGACCGGGTCTCCGAGCGGGACATCGCCGCCGCGCTCGTCCAGCGGATCAACCGGCTCGCACTGATCAAACTCGACTTCCAGGCCCAGCAGGTGCAGGTCCACCGGCTCCTCCAGGCGGCCCTTCGCGCCCGGATGTCGACAGCGGAACTGGCCGAGGTGCAGCACGACGTGCACCTTGTCCTCGCCGGCTCCCGCCCGCCCGGCGAGGTCGACGATCCGGCGTCGCACCCGAAGTTCCGCATCCTCTGGCCGCACCTCGACGGCTCCGGCGCCGTCTCCTGCCCGGACGAGAACGTCCGGCAGCTCGTCATCGACCGGATCCGCTACATCTACCTGCTGGGCGGCTACGAGCAGGGTCTCGAGTACGCCGAGCAGGCGGAGACGGCCTGGGCGGAGCTGCTGGCCGGGCTCTCCTCGGACAGTCAGCGGCACCGCAAACTACAGGTCCAGCTGCTGCATCTGGGGTTCAACAAGGCGAACCTGCACCGGAGCCTCGGCCGGTTCGACGAGGCGCACCGGCTCGACGGGGAGATCCTGCGCCAGCAGGAGGAGCTGATCGGCGAGAGCCATCCGCACACGCTGATGACGGCCGGCGGCTACGGCGGAGACCTGCGTGCCCTCGGCCGGTACGGCGACGCACTCGACCGCGACCTGAAGACGTACGCGGCCTCGGTCGAGGTGTTCGGCGAGGACAATCGCCGCACGCTCATCGCCGCGAACAACCTCGCCGCGTCCTACCGCCTCATCGGCGACTTCCGGCGCGCCCTGGACGGCGACGGGAGCGCTCACCGCCGGCTGCTGGTGGTGCTCGGCGCCGACCATCCACGCAGCCTGATAACGGCCAACAACCTGGCGCGGGACCTGCGGGAGGCCGGCGACTACAAGGCGTCGGTGACCCTGCTGAACGGCGTGGTGGAGGGTTACCGCAACCTCTTCGGCGACCAGTCCCGGGACGTACTCGTCGCGAAGACCAACCTGGCCGCCTCGCTGCGCAGCACGGGCGAGCTCGACAGGGCGGCGGAGCTGCTCGACGAGGCCTGCGGCGGCCTCCGGTCGAGCTTCGGTGCGGCGAATCCGGACACCATGTTCGCGCGGCTCGGCCGGGCCATCACGCTTCAGATGTCGGGCAAGGTCGAGCAGGCCCGCCTGGAGCTGGTCGAGGTCGAAGAGATGTTCGTCGAGGTGTTCGGCGCCGAACATCCCTACGTACTGGTGTGCCGGAAGAACCTGGGCGTGACGATGTGGGACGTCGGGGACCGGCCGGCCGCCCTGGCGATGACGACCGCCACCGCCCGGTCGCTGGCCGACACGCTGGGCGACGCACATCCGTTCACCATGGCGGCGGCGAACAACCTGGCGGTCTTCACCATCCTCTCCGGGGAACCGGAACTGGGCCACATCCAGTTGACGGCCATCGTCGACCGGATGTGCGAGCTGCTCGGCGAGGACCATCCGGACGCGCTGCGCAGCCGGGGGAACCTGGCCATCGCCGACCAGGAGCGGTCACCGGAGGCGTCGGGCATCGAGCGGATGCGGATCGCCGACCGGCTCGCGGACCGGGTTGGCCAGCATCACCCGAGCGTCACGGCGTTGCGGGAGGGACGCTACGTGCGCCGGTTGCTCGACCCGCACCCCTACTGACCCACGGCTCCGGCCTGTCCGTGGCGAGCCCACGGCGGCCACCCGACCGCCTCATCCGTGACCGAGGTCTGGCCCGACACCGCCGGCGCCGCTGCCGGGGTTGACGATTCCGGACTCGTACGCGAGGACGACCAACTGGACGCGGTCACGGGCGTCCAGTTTGGACAGCAGGTTGCTGACATGGGTCTTCGCCGTCGCCCGGCTGATGTGCAGGCGCTGCGCCAGCTCGGCGTTCGACCGGCCGGCCGCGACCTGCACGAGTACCTCGCGTTCACGTTGGGTGAGGCTGGCCAGCGCGGCGGGTACCGGCCGCTGGGGCGGCACGGTGTTCCTGACGAACTCTGTGATCAACCGGCGGGTGAGGGTGGGCGTCAGCAACGCCTCCCCGGTGGCCACCACCTTTATCGCCTCGATGAGATGCTCGGGCGGTGTGTCCTTGAGGACGAATCCGCTGGCGCCCGCGCGCAGCGCCTCGAAGACGTACTCGTCGCGGTCGAAGGTGGTCACCACCAGTACCCGGGTGGGAGGAACGGGTTCGCTCCGCGTGATGCGCCGGGTGGCTTCCAGTCCGTCCATGACGGGCATGCGGATGTCGACGAGCATCACGTCCGGCCGGAGGGTACGCACCAGCTGGACCGCCTGCGCACCATTGGCGGCCTCGCCCACGACGGTCAGCTCGGGGTCGGAATCGAGCAGGGCCCGGAACCCGGCCCGGATCAGAGCCTCGTCGTCGACCACCAGCACGCTGACCCTCATCGGTCAACTCCGACGCGGGACTCCACGGGTACCGGAATCCGCACGGAGACCCGGAAACCGCCCTCGGGGCGGGGCCCGATGTCGGCCGTGCCGCCGAAGAGTGCCGCCCGCTCCCGGATGCCGACGAGGCCCCATCCCGGGTCCCCGGCCCGTTCGCCCCGGCCGTCCCGGGGCCCGTCGTCGGTGACCTCGACCGACAGCACGTTCTCGGCGTGTGTCACGAGTACCCGGGCGCGGGTGCGGCCCACGTGTTTGACGACGTTGGTCAGTGCTTCCTGGACGATCCGGTAGACGGACAGTTCCATTGTCGACGGGAGGCCGGACGGCAGCTCGCCCTGTTCCCGCGTCACGTCGATGCCCGACGACGCCACTTCCGCCATCAACCCGGGAAGATCGGCCAGCGTGGGCGTCGGAACGGTCTCGCCCGCGTCGCGAACCGCACCGAGCAGCCGGCGTAGCTCGCCGAGAGCTTTACGGCTCACCGTCTCGATCTCGGTCAGGGCGGTACGGGCCTCGTCCGGCCTGCTGTCGAACAGCAGCCGCCCGACGCCCGAGCGGACGGCGATGACGCTGAGATTGTGGGAGATCACGTCGTGGACCTCGCGAGAGACCCGCACCCGCTCCTCGGCGATGGCGCGCCGGGTGCGCTCGGCCATCTCCCGGCTCTGCCGGTCCGCCATCTCGGTCCGAAATGCTCGGCGGGTGCGTACCGCGTCGCCGGCAAGCCAACCGACGGCCGCCGCGACCACGTGGACGGCGTTTTCCTGACCGCCGTAGAGCCAGGTGGCGATCCACGACGAGGAGAAGGTCGCCACCACGACCACGGCGAGGGCCGTGACCGACACCCTTCGGCTCAACCGGTCGGCGACGGTGTACATGGCCACCCCGACGGCTGGTCCGGCGTTGCTACCGAACGGGGTGTATCCGACGTCGAGCAGGGAGGCGGCCACCGCGCACGTCACCGTGATCGCGAGAACCGTTCTCGGCCATTTTCGTCGGACAGCCAACGGAAGCGATGCACCCGCTCCCAGTGCCAGGATCGCCAGCGGTGGATCGCCGTTGACGGAACGGTCGAGCAGCTCGGGCCCGGTCAGCCCCACCAGGAGCGCCAGCGCGACGACGGTGTCGACCCGTTGCCAGGCGACCGGCCCCAGCCCGCGGACCAGCAGCGCGAGCCTCCCGCCGCGCGGCTGCACCACCGTACGTGCCTCTGCCAGATCACCGTGGCCCATGCGGCGACGGTACCCGGGCACCGAGGACCGGCCATCGGTCGCCGGACGGGACCACGACTCCGTCTCCGGACGTAGGTGGGGCATCTCGTCGGTCGCCCGGCCGAGCCCATTGTCCAGCCCGGGCGCCGATGATCGGCGGCCGCGACGGCACGAGCATGGTGGTTGTCCGGTCGAGGCGTTCGATCGTCCACGCCGGGCCGTCAGATCGTGACCACGAAGTCAGGAGATCGCAGGATGCCATCCGGTACCAGCACATCGTTCAGCGACGCACCGTCGGCCCAGGACGAAGAGGCGAGAACAGCCAGACGCGGCAGGGTCGCGGCGATGCTCGACTACCACGCGTACGCCGTTGTGGCATTGCCGGTCGACATCCTCGGACTTCTCTGCGGGCCCTTCGCCGCGGCCGCGCGCACGGACCGGATCCAGCGGAAGGCGGTGGCCCGTCTGCTCGGTGTCCCGGTCCACCAGGCGGACACGTCACGAGGACGCGGCAGCCGGGTGCCGCTGCGATACCGCCTGTCCAGTCTGCCCTTCGAGCTGATGTCCTTCGCGCTGCTGGCTCCGGCATGGGCCGTCTTCATCACCCGCGGAGTGCTCTATCCGATCTTCGGGGCGGACCACCTCGACCGGTCGTGGGGCGGACCGAGCCTGGCCGGCGCGTGGCTCGCCCATTTCATCCAGGGCCCACCGCTACTGCTGATCATCAGCTTGATTCTGTGGCCGGTCAGGAAGCAGCAGGTCCGGACAGCTTCCCGACATCTACGCTAGGCCGATGGGTGCGCCGATCAGCACGTTCCGGGCCACCGGGGCGGGGGCGGGCGTGGCGAGCCAGTGCAGGATGCGCGGCAGCGCCTCCATGGCGTCGAAGTGTGCCGCGCCGGGCTGGACCTCGATCTCGGCTCCGGGAAGCTGGGTGCCGAGCCACTGCGCGTGGCTGGGCGGGGCGAACGTGTCGTCGGCGCCGTGCCAGAGCCGGATCTTCGTCGCCCTGGCGTCGATGTCGTGCAGGTCGAACTTCCAGCTCCGGCGCAGCGCCAGCACGTCGTCGATCCACCCGTACGGGCCGGTCTTCAGCGCGATCTCGTAGGTGTCGGCGATAAGTCGCCGCATCGCCGGGCTGTTGACCACCCGCCGGTCGGCGGCCGTCATCTCCCGCATCACGTCCTCGAGCAGGAACCTCGGGTCCTCGGCGGTCCGCTCGGCACGTCGGCGGATCTCCTCGACCATCGAGGCGGTGTCGGTGGCGTCGGCGCCGAAGCCGCGGACGTTTCCCGCGTTCATGCCGTCGAACCAGTCCAGCTCGGCGGCGTCCGACGGGGCGAGACTGACCAGCACCGCCACCCGCAGGACCCGGCGGCGCAGGTGCTCGTCGGCGGCACAGGCGAGGGCGTGCGGCCCGCCACCCGAACGGCCGGCGATCGAGAACCGCGCCAGTCCCAACGTGTCGGCGATCAGTTCGACGTCGCGGGCGGCGTCGGCGACGTCCCGGCCCTCGAAGCGGTCCGAGTCGCCGTAGCCGGGGCGGTCGTAGCTGATCAGCTTGACCCCGAGCCGGTGCAGGACGATGCCGCGTGGTTTCGGGCCCCTACGGCTGCCCGGGGTGCCGTGCATCAGGAAGACCGGGAAACCGTCGGGAGCACCGGAGACCTCGTACGCCACGCGCTTGCTGTCGGCGCGGTACGCGAATTCGGTTTCTACCGGCTCCCCTTCTCGGGCCACCCTAGCCGCCTTTCAGTGCTGCCCCACCAACTTCGCCATCCTCGTAGCGGAGTGAATTCCGCCAGGTCGTACCGAACTCCGCTCAGTCTTCGAGCGTAACCGTCTGCCGGTGCGCGCCGCTACGGCACGCGCGACACCAAGCCGGATCTGTCGGAAACGACGCTGATCCACCGGCACAACGGCCATCGCCTTCCCGGCACATTGACAGGGCACAGCGTGACGTACCCATTGCGCCACCCGCAACCCCGATCAATATCGGACGGTGATCCGCTTCGCCGTCGCGTCGATGCGGACCTCGCCACCGTACGGGACGATCAACTGCGGATCGGTGTGCCCGATCTCCAGATCGAAGACGAGTACGGCGTCCGGGGCGTACTCGGCGCAGGCCCGGCGTACCGCGTCCCGCTGCGCCCGCGCGTACGCCCGCTTCTGCTCCGGGTTGTTCGGCCGGTCGCGGTCCCACGCCTTCGCCCGGCCGACCAGTACGGCGGGAAAGCCGCCCAGCAGTCCCCGCTCCCCCATGTCCCGCAGAATCCGGTACACCTCGACGTCCGACGGCAACTCCTCGGACGTCTCCACCAGCAGCACGCATCCGGCGTACGCCTCGCTCGGCCCGATCCGACCGGCCCGGAGCAGCCAGGACAGCACCTCCAGGTTGCCGCCCCAGATCCGCCCCTCGACCTGGCGTCGCGGTCCGTGCCAGGTCCAGCCCGAGGCCGGGTACATGGCCGGGGCCCGGTCGAGTCCGGTCGGGTCCCGCCAGTCGGCGGGCTCGTCCGTGTACTCGGTGACCTCGGGCAGCTCGTGCCACCCGGTGCCGAACAGCGCGGTCCGCAGCGAGTCGAGGGTCGTCGGGTGCATCGCCCCGCCCCGGCCGAGGTGCACCATGACCGATCCGCCGTGGTAGCCGACGATGCCCAGGTCGAACAGGTGGGCGAGCAGGTTCGTGTTGTCGGAGTAGCCGTAGAACGGCTTCGGGTTGGCCCGCAGCACCGCGTCGTCCAGGTGCGGAACGACCCGGATCTGGTCGTCGCCGCCGATGCTGGCCAGCACCGCCGTCACCGACGGATCCGCGAACGCCGCGGTGAGATCGCGGGCCCGGTCCCGTGGGTCGGCGTCGATCATCCGGGTGGTCGGATACTCGACCGGGATCAGGTCGAGTTCGGAACGCAGCCGGCGCAGGCCGAGTTCGTACACCTCGGGAAATAGGGCCGGCAGTCCGGCGGACGGGGAGAGCACCGCGACCCGGTCTCCCGGGCGGGGCTTGGCCGGGTAGTTCGGCCTCGGGCTGGGAGGGTCGGGCATGCCGAGAGGGTAGTTCGGTGCCGGACGGGATCTCCACGGAAAGGCGTGTCGTCGTACCCTGAGCGTCCACCCGACGGCCCGAGAGATGCCGGAGT
>NZ_JADPUN010000031.1 GCF_015690345.1 Plantactinospora alkalitolerans
CCACCAGATGAGTGCACACAGCCGCAGAGACGTCCTGCTGCGCGCGGCCGCGGTGACGGCCGCCGGCCTGACCGTCCAGCAGGGACTCCGGCCCGGTCCCGCAATCGCCGGTCCCGCGATCACCGATCCGTCGATCGCCGGCCCGTCGGGTGCCGGCCCGTCGGGTGCCGGCCCGTCGGGTGCCGGCAGTCCGCCCCCGCTGGGACCGGTGCGGGTCGGTCGGGACGATCCGCGCTATCCGGATCTGGCCCAACGCGGAAACCGGCGCTTCGTGGGCACCCCGGACGAGATCCGGGTGGTGGGCTCGACCGAGCAGGTGGTCGCGGCCGTGCAGGACGCCGTACGGACCGGGCGCCGGGTCGCGGTCCGGAGCGGGGGCCACTGCTTCGAGGACTTCGTGGACAATCCGGCGGTCCGGCTGCTGATCGACATGTCCGGGATGACCGGGGTCTACCACGATCCGCTCCGCAACGCGTTCGCGGTGGAGGCCGGCGCCACGCTGGGCGAGGTGTACCGCCGGCTGTATCTCGGCTGGGGCGTGACGCTGCCTGGCGGCTCGTGCCCGGGAGTGGGCGCGGGCGGCCACGTCGCGGGCGGCGGCTACGGACCGCTGTCCCGGTTGCACGGGCTCGTCGTCGATCATCTGTACGCCGTCGAGATGGTGACCGTGGACCGGTCGGGTACCGCCCGTGCCGTCTTCGCCAGCCGGGAGCCGGCCGACCCGAACCGGGAGCTGTGGTGGGCGCACACCGGTGGCGGAGGCGGAAACTTCGGCATCGTGACCCGGTACTGGTTCCGGTCGCCGGGCGTACCCGGGAACGACCCCGGCCGGCTGCTGCCCCGGCCGCCGGAATCGGTGCTCAGCTTCACGGTCCAGTGGCCGTGGGAGGGCATGGACGAACGGGGTTTCAGCCGGCTGGCCCGGAACTTCGGTAGCTGGTGTGAACGTCACGGCGGGCCGGGCACGGCCCAGGCCAGGCTGTACAGCGAACTGTTGCTGTCCCGCCGCCCCGCCGGCAACCACACGTTGATCGGCCAGGTCGCCGGGGGGTCCGGTGCCGTACGGCTGCTGGACGAGCACGTCGCCGCCCTGGGTGCGGGCGTCGGCGTCGCGCCGGTCCGGACCCAGGAGACCCTGCCGTGGCTGATGTCGGCCCTGCGCGGAAACGGCGACGACGGCAAGCGGTGGCGGCTGAAGACCAAGGCGGGGTACCTGCGCCGGGGCTTCACCGACCGGCAGCTGTCCGCCGCCTACCACCACCTGACCCGCGCCGACTACGCCAACCCGGCCGGTTCACTCAGCCTCAACACCTACGGCGGGCAGATCAACACCGTCTCCTCGGCGGCGACCGCCACCGCCCAGCGCGACTCGGTGATCAAGCTGTTCTACCTCGCGGGCTGGGTGGACCCGGCCGAGGACGCCCAGCACCTGGCCTGGATCCGCGAGTTCTACCGCGACATGTACGCCGACACCGGCGGGGTGCCGGTCCCGAACGGGCGGAACGACGGCTCCTACATCAACTATCCGGACGTCGACCTGGCGGATCCGGCCTGGAACACCTCCGGGGTGCCCTGGTCCGAGCTGTACTACCGGTCCAACTACCCCCGGTTGCGGCGGGTCAAGACCCGCTGGGATCCCCGGAACGTCTTCCGGCACGCGCTGTCCGTCCAACCCGGATAGCGCGGGTCCTGTCACACTCGGCTGGCAGTATCAGCACGTGAGTTCGATAATCGAGTTCTTCGTCGCCCCTGACGACGGGGTCGCCGCCAGCGTCGTCCGAGGCGGCCCGGGAGAGGACCTCAAGCAGGCCACCTACGGCAACTTCGACGTCTGGACGACCCTGGTGGAGTGGGAGAGCATCCTGTTGGAACGGGATCTCGACGAGCTCATCGACACCGGAGGGCCGGAGGTGGTGGGCCACGATGACGGCACCCTGGTCCTGCTCGTTCCGCCGCAACTGACGGCGGCGTTGGCGGACGCGAAGG
This sequence comes from Plantactinospora alkalitolerans, assembly GCF_015690345.1. Classification (GTDB taxonomy): domain Bacteria; phylum Actinomycetota; class Actinomycetes; order Mycobacteriales; family Micromonosporaceae; genus Plantactinospora; species Plantactinospora alkalitolerans. Next base: position 1,987 of record NZ_JADPUN010000031.1, read on the forward strand.
GCGACAGACTGGCCGGGCTCGTCGAACGGTGGATCGCGCTGCGGGCCGAGGATGGTGAGGACATCGAGGACGAGTTGGCCCACGACCTTCTCGGGGAGATGGCCTGGTTGGCAGCGGACGCGGAGCGCACCAAGAGTTCGCTCTACTGCTGGGTCTGTTGAGTCGTCGACCCGATCCGACAACCCCCGGTGCCGACCGAGGACGGCCCGGGGGTTGTTCGTAGGTCACACGAGCGACGGTCGGGCCGGGTCCAGCAGCTCGCTGACTCCGCCCCGATCGAGCGTCGCAATCAGCGCGTTCGTGCCCTCCGACACCTTGAGCGCCACCTCGGCCGGGTGCAGCGGTATCAGCGCGAGCAGGTCGATCCGGGTCCCGTCCGCGACGTCGATGGTCCGCGCCTCCGGCCGTACGTTGAGCATCGGCGTGACGACCACTCCGGCGAAGGGCGTACCGGGCGCGTACGGCAGCGCGGGATCCCCGTTGGGTACGGAGTGCCACTCGCCGATCCACGTCCCGTACTCGTGCGGCAGCCGCGCCACCCGCTTCAGCACGCGTACCGGCCAGCCCGTCCGCTCGTCGTGCAGCGCCGCCTGGGTCAGCGGCCAGTCCGCCGGCAGGCACATCATCAGTTCCGCGTACGGACTGATGCCGTGTCCCGGGGGTACGGTCATCGGTCGGTCACTCATCCCCGAGGTGACCAGGGTCTGGTACGGGCGCTCGGCGGTGGGCCCGACCACGTACACGTGCACCCCGACCAGGTGTGAGGCGATCTCGTGCAGGACGAACGCGACCGGCCCGAAGTGTGTGGCGAGGTGCTGGTCGATGGCCTCGGCCACCTCCTGCCGCTGCCCGGGGGCCGCCACGAAGCCGTCGTATCGCGGCTCGTGCCGCAGGAGTCCCGCCCCGGATGCCTCGTTCATGACCACGCAGCCTAGAACAACCGGTCGCCCGGGTCCGTACGAGGTGGATCACGTCGCGGGCATCGGCGGACCGTCGTCGGAACGGCGCCGGTCACCAGCCGACGCTGGAGAGGCTGATCGGAGTCAGGCGGCGTACCTCGGGCTCGATCCACTGGGCGGCGGTGACGAGCTTGACCAGCCGGTCGATGCTCTCCGGCGGCCCGGCCACGAAGCTGCGCCGGTCCGCCGGGTTGCCGATCCGGGGATCGAACTCGGTGCCGTCGAGGCTGCGCACCACCATGCCGGCCTCGACCGCCAGCAGCACCCCGGCGGGCAGGTCCACCGCCTCCGGCCGGTAGCCGATGATCCCGTCGATGTCGCCCCGGGCCAGCATCACCCAGGAGAGCAGCGGCGCCCAGAGTTGCAGCACCCGCCGGGCGGTGCTGTCCAGCACCACCTTCAGCGCGCGCAGGGTGCTGTCGTCCCGGCGTACCTCGTGTCCCTGGGTCCAGGCCAGCACCGGGGCCGCCGGCACCGGACGGTGCGGCACCCGCAGCGGCAGCGGACCGGTCGCACCGGAATGGACGGTGACACCGTGGCCGTGCACCGCCGACCAGGTCCGCCCGGACACGGGGTCGTGCACCACGCCGAGCACCGGTACCCGGTCCGCGCAGAGCGCCAGTCCCACCACGTACGCGGGCAGGCCGATCGCGATGTTGTTGGTGCCGTCGAGCGGATCGACCAGCCAGGTCCAGACGCCGTCCTCGGCGGCGTACCGGCCGCCCTCCTCGGCGAATATCTCGTGGTCCGGGAACCGTCGCCGGATCCGGTCCACGATCAACCGCTCGGCCGCCAGGTCCAGGTCGGTGACGAGGTCACCGGCGCTGCCCTTCTCACGGATGTTGAGGTCGCCCCGGGAACCTTCCCAGAGCACCCGGCCCGCCGCCTCGGCCGCCGCGACGGCGAACCGCTGCGCCTCCCGGAGGTCGAGCGAGGTCCCCGTCACGGTCCAGGTGCGTTCCATCGCCAGTCCTCCAGCTCTCCGCGGTCGCTACCGATCGTCGCCTGTCATGCGTGTGCCGCCACCCGCTCGGCGATCGCCCGGGCCGCGCGGGCGGTTTCGGCCGGGTCGCAGCGTTCCCGTCGGGTCTGCTCGGTGTGCCCCCGCAGCGGTCCGAGGCTGAGGTCCCAGGCGCCCGGCGCGGTCCGGCCGAGCGCGACGGTGACGGCCTCCCGCCCGTCGGGCACCTCGGAGGTGTGGAACCTGCCGGCCTCCAGGGCGTAGGTGGCACCGGCGGCGTGCCGCTCCACGGTGCCGACACCGGCCCGGACCAGTCGGGCGGTCGGCCGGATCTCGTCCAGGTCGCCCCGGCTGTGCACCTCGTGGATCCGGTGCGTCGGTTCGGCAGTGGCGTCGGTAACGTCGATGATCTCGTTGCGTACCTCGCCGTAGAGCACCTGGCTGAGCAGGTCCCAACTGTGTGAGTGCATGGTCGAGGTGACGGGTTGCACGGCCGGGCGGTCCGCCGCCCACAGGTGTACGCAGATTCCGTCGTCGCCGCTGCGGTCCACCGGCAGGCAGGTGAACCCGAGCGGGTGGCGTACCGCCCTGAGCTGGTGTCGACCCTCGGCGATCTCGGTCAGTACGTCGATCACCCAGGTGTGCACCCGGCCGCTCCCGGTACCACGACCGATCTCTCGGTAGAGCTCGGGATAGTTCATCATTCGTACGGATTCCTCGCCTGTATCGCCTTGACGATGATGTCCGATACCTCCCGGTCGCCGTAGGCTCGCGGCAGGGGGACACCGAGCGCCGCGAAGAGCCTCCGGGTCTGCTCGACCGACGGCTCGTCGTCCAGCGGCACCTGCTTCGCCTGCTCGATCGGGACCCGACGGCTCTGCTCGCGGCTGTACTGCAACTCGATGCTATAACGATGGTAGTAGATTTCGCGGCGATCTATCCGAAGTGCCGGAGTCTGCGGATTTTCCTGGGTGATGATGACGCAACTCGACGACAGGTCGAATCGGAACGTACTCATCTGACTGGACAGTCGTACGTCGATGTTGAGCAGGCCGGACCGCTGCTGGTACCAGCAGGCGGCGAGCACGGTGGCGAAGGCCTCCTTCCGGGTACGGTCCACCGTCCACCGCTCGCCGGTGGCGTCGGGCCGGGGCGACAGGCTGCGCCGGAACTGCGCGTAGCGCTCGCACACCTGCTCGTCCCCGGGGTCGATGATCTCGATGCCGAAGTCGAGGGTGCCGTTGCGCCGCCGGGCGTGCTCGATGCACTCCGGCAGGGTGACCGCCCGGGTGAAGGTGCCGGTGCCGCCCTTGAACTGCCACCGGTCGGTCTGCGACCGCGCCTCGGCGTGCGCGTGTCCGACCTCGGCACCGTTGAGCACCCGTACCATCGAGACGCTGTCGATCGCGGTCCGGGCCCGGGCGAGTACGCCGTCGTCCGCGCTGATCGCGGCCAGGTGCGGCAGCAGCGCGTCCATCCGGGCGGCGCTCTCGCCCAACATCTTCCGGGTCGCCCTCTCGGCGGTGTCCCGTCGCCACCGCTCGCGCAGCAGGGCCTGCGCGAGCAGGGCCAGGATCAGCAGGATCGCGCTGTTGACGACGTCCTCGCTGGCGTCGTCGGTGAGCCCGAGAATGCTGACGGTGATCGCGACGACCAGCCCGAAGAAGGCGTCGAGATTGCTGGCGACCCAGCTCAGAAGGCGCGCCATGTCAACTCCCGGCCGAAGGCGATTTGCTCATAATAGCCCTAAGTAGATATCAGACCCGCCAATGTGGATCGAGGACGGCGTCACCGTGGTCGTGCCGCGACCACCAGCGAGCCACCCAGACCCGGCAACAGCCGGGCCAGGGTACGCGACTTCACCCACCGGCCGCCGCGTAGCCGCCAACCCACGTAGTTGGACCGTACCCGGACCGGCTCCAGATCGGCCCGGCGCAACACCTCCCGGAGCAGCGAGACCGTGAAGGGTCTGATGTGCAACCAGAGGTAGGGATGCAGCGGATTCACCTGCCGTGGCGCCCGTCCGGCCAGGAACCCGACCCGGTCCTGCAGGGCCGCGAGGTTCGGCGTGGTCAGCACCAGCAGGCCGGACGGTGCCAGCACCCGCCGGCACTCCCGCAGGACCGCGACCGGATCGTAGACGTGCTCGATCAGTTCGCCCATCAGCACGCCACCGACCGAACGGTCCCGCAGCGGCAGCGGCCGGGTCGCGTCGAGACAGAGGATCCCGACCGACGGCCGCCGGGCCAGACCCAACGCGTCCAGTGCCAGGTCCGCGACGACGATCGGCCAGGACGGATCGGGTACCTCCGCCAGCATGCTCTCCGACCCGCAACCCAACTCCAGCAGTGGCGGACGACCCGCCGACGGTTTCCTCCCGTCGGGACCCGACGGGGCCGCCCGGTGTGTCGGGGCGACCCCGTCGAGCAGCATCCGGACGGCGATCTCCCGGCGGATCCGGTGGTACGGATCGGCGACGTACCGCCGTACCTCGGCCCCGTCGCCGTAGCGGTGCCGGTTCGCCGCCCGGCCGTACGCCTCGGCGGTCCGAGGGGCGGATCCGGAAGATGAACCGTCCATCACACTCCCCTGTCTCCGCCGGCTCGCCCAGCCCCGGCGCACCCGCCTTCAGCTCATCGAAGCACGGGAAGCGGCCGGAACGGCGGACCGACTCAGGAGCGCTCCAGCAGCACCACCGGAATCTGTCGGGGTGCCCTGGCCGCGTACGTCTCGTAGGTGGGGAAGATCCCCGCCATCAACTGCCACAGCCGGGAGTGTTCGGTGGGGTCCACGTCCCGGGCCAGGGCGGTGAACCGGTCGGCCCTGACCTGCACCCGTACCTCGGGATCCGCCGTCAGGTTCAGGTACCACTGCGGGTTGTGGACGGCGGCGCCGTTCGAGGCCACCACGACGTACCGGTCGCCGTCCCGACCGTAGATCAGCGGGGTCCTGCGCGGCGTGCCGGTCTTCCGGCCACGCGTGGTGAGCAGCAGCGTCGGAAAGCCGTTGTAGTCGTGTCCGTCGCGGCCGTCGGTCTCCAGGTACCGACGGATGTGTGCGGAGACCCAGCCGGTCGGGCTGTCCCGTACCTCGTCCTCGATCACCTATTCCCCTCCCTCCGGCCGCGACGGCCGGAACTCGTCGGCGTGGTCGGCGGCCCAGTTCCGGAAGGTCCGCGCCGGCACACCGGTGACCTCCTCGACCGTCCGGGTCACCGGTTCGGGATCGGTGACCAGCCTCGCCCAGTAGCCGAGCGCCCCGTCCACGAGACCAGCACCTGCCCAGCCGTCGACGAGGATCTGCCGCGCCTGCGCCACCGGGATCTCCACCCAGCGCGCCGGACGGCCGATCACCTCGCCGATGATCCGCACCTGCTCCTCCTGGGTCAACACCTCCGGGCCGGTGAGGACGTACCGTGCCCCGATGTGCCCCGGATCGGTGAGCGCCCGGACCGCCACCTCCGCGATGTCGCGCTCGTGGATCAACGACCGGCCGGCGCCGCCGTACACCCAGCGGACCGTTCCGTCGGCGCGGATCTGGCCCGCCCACTCCAGGGTGTTCGTCGCGAAGCCGCCGGGGCGGAGGAAGGTCCACGCCAGCCCCGACTTCTCGATCAGGTGCTCGACCTCGCCCCAGACACCGTTCGCGGCCGGCTCCTGGTCGTCCCGGACGGACATCGAGGAGACGTAGACGACGTGTCCGGCGTACGCGGCGATCACCTCCAGAACCGTCGCGGCGCCCTCGGCGGTGGGGAACGGCCAGAGCAGGAACACCGTGTCGATCCCGGCCAACGCTCCGACCAGTTCCTCCGGGCGGGTCAGGTCGCCGCGCACGACCTCCGCGCCGTCGGGCAGGTCGGCGGCCTCGGGATCCCGCACCACCGCCCGTACGGCGACACCCGCCGCCAGCAGTCCGCGCACCACGTGTCGGCCGATGTTGCCGGTCGCCCCGGTGACCAGGACCGTGCCTCGTTCGCTCGTCACTGTTCCTCCCCCTGTGGAAACGGTGCCGGCTCATCCGTCGCCGGCCGGTTCCGGCGGAACCGCCTCCAAGACTCGGACCCAGACCATGGTTGAGGTCAAGCTCCCGAACCGTCGACGGTCACACCCGTCCGAATGGGGGCACCGGCTCCGCCGCGCCGTCGAGGCGCGGCCGCGACGGCGTTTGCGTGCGAGCCGGAAATGGGTATCAGGATCCTCGAACCCGGTGGACCCCACGTCGGGCTCGATCCCATTCCCTAGCTGGGAGGCTCTCATGCGGTACGGATCCATAGGCGGCGTCATCGTACTGATCTGGCTGATCATCGGCGCGATCGCGGCCGGACAACGCGGATACTTCGATCGGGACAACGACAACTGCGCCGAGGTCGGCACCACCATCGTGACGGTCATCGCGGGTCCGCTGAACTACGTCGGAATGAACCCCGAAATCAAGTGTGACGCACCCGAACCGTCGAAGTGACCTGGTGCCACCCGGGCTCCGGCTACGACGACTCGATATCGAGTTGCACGGTGGCGATCTCCCAGGCCCGTAGCGGCAGCCGTACCGCGCCGCCGGCACCGATCGGCAGGATCTCGCCGGGTCGACCCAACAGGTCGGCCCGGCGCGCGGCGGCCACCGGACGGCCGGCACCGATGATCGCGGTGGTGTCCCGGGGACACTCCGCCACCACCCGTACCTCGACCAGCCCGTCCCGATCCCGGACGCTGGTCAGCACCACCCCGTCGCCGTCGGCCCACAGGCCGGACCGGTCCGGCGGCAGTGCCCCGCCCGCCGGCCCGGCACCGGCGAAGGCCAGCACCTCGTGCCGGTACACCTCGGCCGCCGCCGACACCCCTGCGGTGTGCCACTCCCCCTGGAACGGCAGCAGGGCGAACTCGGCCGTCCGCTCGCCCCGGCACTGCGCCAACGGGGTCGCCAGCTGCGGCCCCGCCGGCTCGTCCCGCATCGCGTTCCGGTTCCGGGACAGCATGCCGATCGACCGCAGCAGGGTCAGCGCCAGCTCACGTCCGCCGTCGACCAGCTCGTACTCGCTCGGCTGGGCCAACAGCACCGCCAGCGAACCGTCCGCGCCGCCGGCCGCCACGAACCCGGCCGCCGGGTAGGTCGGCAACGGCACCTCGCCACCGCCGCCCTCACTGGTCAGCCCCCGCGCGACGACCGCGAACTGCCCCTGGGCGTACGAGGTGTCGGCCCGGGACGGCAGCGGCAGGTGCATCCGGACCCGATGATCCTCCGACCGGTTGTCGAAACTCGTCGTCACCCGCAGGAAGGGCTCACCGGCCCGCAGCTCCAGCCGGGTGGCCACGGTGACCGACTCGGTACGCACCGAACGGCTCCCCGCCGCCAGTTCCGCGCCCACCGGCCACCGGTACGTACGCAGCACGTCCAGCACCGCGACCACCGGGCCGGCGTGCAGGATGGCGGTCCGGACCGACTGCGGCTTGTCGATCAGCGAATCCGTCGCCGGTGGCGCGTAGTTGTAGCTGTCTCCGACGTCACCGCCGTCCACGATCCGGCCGATCCCGTCGACCCGCAGCCCGTCCGGCGTGCGCAGCAGCAACGTGCCGTCGTCGGCCACGTCGACCCGGAGCAGACCGTTGTCCAGCATCCGCCCCCGGGCGACCACCGGCGACGGCGGGGCGATCGTCGGTGCGGGCACCGGCACCGGCCGTACGCTGGTCCAGCCCAACGCGGGCACCTCGACCAGCGCCGCGACCGCCGCCCGTGGCTCGGCGAGGATCCGCACCCGCCAACCCGGGTCCCGGTCCCGCGCGCCGCCGCCGGAGGCGGACGCCTCGTTCCGCGCGCCGCCGTCCGGGGTGGACGTGGCGGCGGCCAGTGCCGCGCGCACCTGCGCGACGTCGAACGTCGGGTCGCCGTGGCTGGCGACGTGGAAGGTGAGCGCTCCGGACCGGGGTGGGCGGCCACCCGACGAGCCGGACGACGCCGGGCCACCGGCGGGGGCCTCCTCCGGCGGCGACACCGACCACCTGGCGATCTCCTGCCCGTACAGCTCGACGCCGTGCACCCGGGCCAGCACCGTCGGCAGGTCCGCCTCGGCGTACCAGTCGTCGGCGAGCACCGTGGGCGTCACGCCCAGCCGCTGGGTGGAGACGACCGCGCCGGCCCCGGTCTCCAACGCCACCGGCGCCCCGGCCGAGGGCAGCGCGACGTCCAGCCGGACCAGGGCGGTCCGGGGCTGCGGCGTCGGATTGAACACCAGGTGGCCGTCCCGGGGCGTCCCGGCAGCGCGTCGGGCGCCGACCAGGTCGTGCACCGCCCGGCCGAGCTGCTCCGCCTCGGCGATCCGGCTGGCCACCTGCTCGGCCGTCTCGTCACAGCCGCAGCCGGTCACCGAGTCGTGGCAGCTCGCCTCGATCAGCCGGATCCAGGCCATGTCCAGGAAGCGCTGCGCCGAACGGTCGTACCAGAGTGCGGCGAGTGGTTCCGCGTACCGCTCGACACACCGCTCGGCCCGGCCCATCGCCTGCTTCAGATGGGCCCGGACCGAGTAGACCCCGGGCAGGATGTTCGCCCGGGCGTGCGAGCGCAGCTCGCCGCGTACCTGCGGCAGGCCGGTGACCTCCGTCGGCTGGTCGGCGAAGTACTCGGACAGGGTGCCGACGCGCAGTCGCAGACCGGTCTGCTCGGCCGCCTCGGCCAGCAGGTCGGGAGTGTTCGCCGCCGGGGCGCCGTGGTCGGCGCCGTACATGGCCAGCATCGGGGTTCCCTGCCCGTCGTCGGAACGCCAGCCCGACAGCCGCTCGGCCAGCTCGGCGGCCCGCCGGGACACCAGCGCCGGGTTGTCCACCAGGCCGGCCGCGTTGCCGTAGCCGCCGTGCAGGTACTCGGTCCGGATCGCCGTGCCGTCCGGCGAGATCCAGGCGAAGGCGGAGGTACGGACCCGCTCCGGAACGCCCCGCCAGACGCAGGCGTGCGCCAGCCCGGCTCCGGCCAGGATCTGCGGCATCTGGGCGACGTGACCGAACATGTCGGGCAGGTAGCCGACCGGCATCGCCCCGCCGAACCCGGCCGAGCGGCGCAACCCGAGCTCCAGGTTGCGGACGATGTTCTCGCCGGAGCAGAGGAACTCGTCCAGCAGGATCTGCCACGGTCCGACCGCCAGCCGGCCATCGGCGACCAGGGCGGCCACCTGGTCGCGCCGCTCCGGACGTACCTCCAGGTAGTCGTCGACCGCGGCCAACTGCCCGTCCAGGGTGAACCGCTGGCGCGGGTCGCGTTCCATCCGCTCGAACACCTCGTCGAGCAGGGCGACCAGCCGGAGCCGGAAGCGCTGGAACGGCTCGTACCACTCCCGGTCCCAGTGGGTGTGCGGCACCACCACGATCGTCATCCGCTCGTCCTCCGTCACGCGCACAGCGCGACCACCTCCGTCCGGTACGACTCGAGCAGGTGCATCCCGTCGACTCCCGGCAGCAGCACCCGGTCGCCGTGCAGCACCCGGCGACCGCCGTCGGGGCGTACCAGGACGGTGCCGTCGGCGTCCAGCGCGAGCAACTCGTCGCCGATCCGCAGCAGCAGCGGTGCGTCCGGTCCGGCCGAGACGGCGGTACGACCGGCCCGCAGGCCGCCGAGCAGGTCGTCGGGCCCGGCCAGTACCCAGGTGGTGGGCGAACCGATCACCGGGCCCTCCCCTGGCCGGTGGAAGTCGCTGCCGCCCACCGGTACGACATCCGGACGCCAGGACTGTGCCCAGGCCAGCGGCGCGCCCCAGGTCCGGTCCCACCAGCCGGAGTGCCAGACCTCGGCCAACCGGGGCCGGACCCGCAGCGGATGCCGCCAGGCGCAGTCGGCGCCGAGCGGATGGTTGACGGAGATCACTCCCCCGCGCCGCTCCGCCGCGATCAGCCACTCGTCCGGATGCTCCCGGAAGTCGATCCAGCCCACCGGCCCGAAGACGTTCGCGTGGCCCCGGTCCGTTGTCACCTCCTGGCCGGGCAGCAGCGTGATGCCGTACCGGGCGCCGACCGGCGGAAGTTCCGGGTGGTGGCTCACGGTGTTGTGGTCGGTCACCGCCAGGAAGTCGAGTCCCCGGGCGGCGGCCAGTGCGGCGAGTTCGGCGACGGTGCTGGTGCCGTCGCTGTGCACGGTGTGCGCGTGCAGGTCACCGGCGAGCCAGCGCAGCCCGTCGACGGCCGGCAGCGACCGGCCGGGCGGGCGCTCGGGGCTGGGCGGTACGGCGGTCCGGTCGGGTGGCGCCGGCCGGTCGGTGCTGGTCGTCACGGTCAGCTCGTATCCGAGGCCCTCCGGCGGGATCCGGTGCAGCCGCAGCAGCACCTGCCACCGGCCCGGCTCCAGGGCGCCGGGGAGGTAGCCGGGGGTGGCCCAGTCCACGGCCACGGTGTAGCCGTCCCGGGCACCGCCCGACCAGCCCCGGAAGCCCGCCGGTCCCTGGCAGCCGAGGTCCAGGACTCCGGCGTCGCGCGGATAGTCCAGCCGTACCGTCAGGGCGGCCGTACCGTCCGGGACCTCCACCGGCACCGACCGGAGCACCTCGGCCGCCCGGTCGTCGAGGGTCCACCGCCCCCGGTGCACGGTACGCCGGGGGCTCACCCCGGCACCCCGGCCACCGGAGCCGGCTGGGACGTGCCGAGGAGTTCCCCGTCCCGGTAGAGCAGCGAACGTCCCTCGCGGGGCAGCACCCAGCCGGTGGCACCGAGCGACGGTTCCCGGCCCTCCGGCACCACGACCTGGCAGCTGGCGCCGGCCGACGAGTCCGAACCGGGAAGGTCCAGCGAGACCAGCGAACTGCTGCCCAGGTTCTCCACCACCACGACCTGTCCGACCAGCGCGCCGCCGACCGCCTCGGCGTGCAGGTCGAGGTACTCCGGGCGTACCCCGTAGACCACCTGGTCGCCGTCGGAGACCAGCGGACGGGCGGCCTCGGGCACGGCGAGCCGGACCCCGGCGACGGTGACCTCGTCGCCGGTCACCTCGGCGTCGAGCAGGTTCATCGGGGTGGAGCCGATGAACCCGGCCACGAAGGTGTTCGCCGGCCGCCGGAACACGTCGACCGGGGTGCCGACCTGCCGGATCCGGCCGCCGTCCATCACCGCGATCCGGTCGGCCAGGGCCAGCGCCTCGGCCTGGTCGTGGGTGACGAAGACGCAGGTGACCCCGAGTTCGGATTGCAGCCGCTTGAGGAAGGTCCGGGCCTCCAGCCGGAGCCGGGCGTCCAGGTTGGACAGCGGCTCGTCGAGCAGGAAGACCTGCGGACGGCAGGCCATCGCCCGGGCGAGCGCGACCCGCTGCTGCTGCCCGCCGGAGAGTTGGGCGGGGCGCCGGTCCAGCAGGGCGGACAGGCCCAGCTCGGCGGCCGTCCCGGCGGCCTTGTCCTGCCGGGTCGACCGGTCCACCTTCTTGATCCGGAGTGGGTACGCGATGTTGTCCTGGACCGTCATGTGCGGGAAAAGCGCGTAGTCCTGGAAGACCATCGCCACGTCCCGGACGCCCGGCTGGAGGTTTGTCACGTCCCGCTCGCCGATCTCGACGGTGCCCCCGGTGGCGACCTCCAGGCCGGCGATCGTCCGCAGCAGCGTGGTCTTGCCGCAGCCGGACGGTCCCAGCAGCGCGAAGAACTCGCCGTCGGCGATGGACAGGTCGAGCGCGTCCAGGGCCCGGACGCCGCCCGGGTAGACCTTGGTCAGTCGACTCAGGGTGATGGCGGACATCAGCGCTTGATCCCTCCGTGGAACCGGAAGCCGTACCGGCTGCTCACGAAGACGAACAGAAGCACGACCGGCAGCGAGTAGAGCAGCGAGAAGGTGGAGAGCAGCGCGAGGTTCGCCTGGCCGCCCTCGGTGTAGAGGGTGTACATGATCACCGCCGCCGGAGCCTTGTCCGGGCTGCGGAGCAGCAGGAACGGCACGAGGAAGTTGCCCCACACCCCGGCCACCGCCCAGACCGCCACGGTGGCCAGACCGGGCCGGACCACCGGCAGCACGATGTGCCGGACGATCTGCAACGGGCTCGCCCCGAACACCCGGGCCGACTCCTCGTACGAGGTCGGGGTCGAGTCCATGAAGTCCTTCAGGATGAAGATGGCCGCCGGCAGCAGCCCGCCGCTGAGGATCAGGATCACGCCCAGCTGGGAGTCGATCAGGTTCAGCCGGAACGCCAGCTCGAACAGCGGCACCATGGTCGCCGTACCGGTGACGATCGAGGAGAGCAGGAGCAGGCCGTACAGGAGGGCGTCCCGGCCCGGTATCCGGACCCGGCTCAGCGCGTACGCGGCGAGCGCCGCGAACGTCACCACCAGGGCCGCCGTGCCGCCGGCCAGCACGATCGAATTCCACAGCGACCGGACCGCGTACGGGTTGTCCAGCAGGGCCCGGAAGTTGTCCAGGGTGAACTCGGGCAGCGAGGTGGTGATCGTCGGTGTCCGGTCGAACGGCGCGGTGGCCAGCCAGAGCAGCGGCAGGGCGAAGAAGCCGAGCACCACCGAGACGAAGGTGTAGCGGCCGATCTGGGCCAGCGCGCCCCGCCAACTTACCGTCATCGCCGGGCCTCCCGCCGCGCCGTCATCGCCGGTCCTTCCGCGACTCGACCGTCATCGCCGGTCCTTCCGCCGCTCACCCAGGGTGCGCAGGTAGACCAGGGCGATGACCAGGTTGATCAACAACATCAGGAACGAGATCGCGGCGCCGAAGCCGAGCTCACCGCCGGAGAGGGCGATCTTGTAGACGTACACCGGCAGGATCTCCGAGCGCTGCTCCGGGCCGCCCGCCGTGATCAGGAACGGCGTGAAGTCGTTGAACGTCCAGAGGCTGATCAGCAGTAGGTTGGTCAGGACGTGCCCCCGGATGCGGGGAAAGACGACATCGCGGAGCTGCTGCCAGGTCGAGGCCCCGGCGAGCCGGGCGGTCTCCAGGTGCGACGGCGGCACGTTCTGTAGTGCGGCGGCGTAGAGCATCATCGAGAACGCCGTACCCCGCCAGGTGTTGAACAGGATGACCGAGAGCATCGGATGATCGAGGAGCCAGGCCGTCCCGGGCAGCCCGAGCAGCGCGTTGAGGGTGCCGGCGTCGCGGTCGAGCAGCGCGATCCAGAGGAACGCGACCACCGAACTGGGCAGGATCCAGGCCAGCAGGACCAGGGCCTCCACCACCCGGCGTACCGGCCCGCGCCGGTCCCGCAGCGACCAGGCGATGGCGAAACCCAGCCCGGCCTGGCCGAGCACCGCCGAGCCGAGCACGAACTGGAGGGTCAGCCAGAGCGAGGTGTGGAACCGCTCGTCGCCGAGCGCGGCGACGTAGTTGTCCAACCCGACCACCTGCGGGTCGGCGGCGGCGAGCCCGGTCAGCCGGTAGTTGGTCACCCCGAGGTAGAGGGTCCACAACGCCGGCACGACCAGGAACAGCACGATGAGCACCAGGCTGGGCAGGACGAACCCGCCCGCGCGGGCCCGGCCGAGACCGGCGGCGTCGGCCCGCGCGGGCGGGTTCGTCCTGCCCAGCCTGG
>NZ_JADPUN010000171.1 GCF_015690345.1 Plantactinospora alkalitolerans
CCGCTCGGCGGCCCGGAAGGCCGCGGACCGCCGCGCGCGAACCAGCACGGGCCGGGCTGCTCCGGCGACGGCCCGCCGCAGCACCGACCCGCTGGCGCGCAGCCGAGCCAGTTCCGGCTCGATGGCGTCCCGCAGTCGGGCCGATCCGGTCCGGACGAGCGTCCAGAGCCGGGCGAGCAGGAGGGTCAGCCGGAGCAGGGCGGCGTTGGTCGGTCGGCTCGGTTCCGACGGGGATGCCGGGTCGGTGGAGGGGACCTCGGCCGATCGGACAGTGCCGGGCTTGGCGGCGTTCACGGTCTCAGAACGGTCGTCGACAGGCATCCGACGAGGCTAGGCAGCCAAACATCCGACTACAGCGGGTGAACGAGTGGCCCTGGCCACAATCGTCGATCGACCAACCGGTCAGCGGCCCGCAGGCGTGGGCGGCACCGGCCAACCCGGGCAAGGCCGACATCTCGGGGATGTTGCGTTTCAGGGATCAGGCCGGCATTTACCTTCGAAACAACCGGCACCGAACGTGACGCCGGCCCCCTCCCCCGATCGGAGGACCCGGGACTCGGCCGGTCGGCGCCCCACCCGTTGCCCAAACCGGGCCGCGCCGTGAGACCGTGGGTCATGGCACGGGTCACCGGACCGGCATCCCGAGAACTCCGTCGACTGCCCAAGACGAACCTGCACCTGCACCTCACCGGCTCTATGCGGGCGAGCACCCTGACCGAGCTGACGGATCGCTACGGGCTGCCGCTGCCCGATCCGCTGCCGACCGGCGCCGTACACGGCTGGTCGGCGTTCCAGAGCCGGTACGACCTGGCCCGTGCGGCACTGCGTACCGCGGACGATCTGCGCCGGGTGGTCGCCGAGGCCGCCGAGGACAACGCCGCCGAGGGCGGTGGCTGGCTGGAGATCCAGGTCGACCCGACGACGTACGCCGCCCGGCTGGGCGGGCTGGAGCCGGTGGTGGAGGCGGTGCTGGCCGGCGCCGCCGGTGGCCGTACCGGAGTGATCCTGGCGGCGAGTTGGGCCGGACCGCCGGAGCAGGCCGAGCGGGTCGCCCGGATCGCGGCCCGGTACGCCGGAGCCGGCGTCGTCGGCTTCGGGCTCTCCAACGACGAGCGGCGGGGCCGGGTCGCCGACTTCATCCCGGCGGTCCGGACGGCGACCGACGCCGGGTTGCTCGCGGTCCCGCACAGCGGCTTCTACGAGGCCGCCTGGCACGTTCGGGAGTGCGTGACGCTGCTCGGCGCGAACCGGGTCGGCCACGGGCTCACCGCCGCCGCCGATCCGCCGACCCTCGACCTGCTCGCCTCCCGGTCGGTCGCGATGGAGGTGTGCCCCAGCTCATATCCGCCGTTCGGGGTCACCGCGGACCTGGCGTCGACCCCGCTGCGCGCCCTGCTGGCCGCCGACGTGCCGGTGGCGCTCGGTACGGACGACCCGCTGCTGTTCGGCACGGGCCTGCTCGACCAGTACGTGCTGGCCCGGGACGTGCTCGGCTGCACCGACGAGGAACTGGCCAGGCTGGCCCGGGGATCCATCGACGCCTCGGCTGCCCCGCCGGAGGTCCGGACGGCGATGCTGGCAGGCGTCTCCGACTGGCTCGGCGGAATGGACCAAGATAGCGGCAGCGTTTGCTACATCGGGGTGCCGTCCGCCACGGGCGCGTCCCGGCGTACCCCGTTGAGGAGGTCCTGACCGGTGCTCGACCCGAACGAGCTCTACCAGCTCACCGATGACCTGCCCGAACTGGGTCAGCCGGTGCTGATCCAGGCGCTTTCCGGCTTCGTCGACGCCGGCAACGCGACCCGGCTGGCCCGGGAACACCTCGCGTCGACGCTCGACTGCCGGACGATCGCCACCTTCGACGTCGACCAGCTGCTCGACTACCGGTCCCGGCGGCCGACGATGATCTTCGTCGAGGACCACTGGGAGCACTACGAACAGCCGAAGCTGGAACTGCACCTGCTGCACGACGACGCCGGTACGCCGTTCCTGCTGCTCTCCGGCCCCGAACCGGACTTCCAGTGGGAACGGTTCATCGCGTCGCTGACCGGCCTGATCGACCGGCTCGGAGTCCGGCTCACCCTCGGGCTCAACGCCATTCCGATGGCCGTGCCGCACACCCGACCGGTCGGGGTGACCGCCCACGCCACCCGCCCCGAGCTGATCAGCGGCTACGAGTCGTGGCTGCAACGCATCCAGGTGCCCGGCAGCGCCGGCAACCTGCTGGAATTCCGCCTCGGCGAGCAGGGCCGGGACGCGCTGGGCTTCGCCGTCCACGTGCCGCACTACGTTGCCCAGACGGAGTACCCGGGCGCCGCCGAACTGCTGCTGACCTCGGTCTCCCGGGCCACCGGGCTGCTGCTGCCCACCGAGACGTTGCGGACCGCCGCCGAGGCCGTACGCCTCGACATCGACCGCCAGGTGGCGCAGACCGACGAGGCGACGTCGCTGGTCGGGGCGCTGGAGGAGCAGTACGACGCCTTCACCCGTGGCCGGGGCGGTCCGAACCTGCTCGCGAACCAGACCGGGCCGCTGCCGACCGCCGACGAACTCGGTGCGGAGCTGGAGCGGTTCCTCGCCGAGCAGGGCCGACCGGGGGACACGCCGGGCAACTGAGCGCGGCGACCGGCCACCCGGCGCTCCGTTTCGCGCGGCGGCGCCTGATCCGGCAGGCTGGGCACATGCGTCTGGCGACCTGGAACGTGAACTCGGTCAAGGCGAGGCTGCCCCGGCTGCTGGACTGGCTCGCCGACACCCGGCCCGATGTCGTCTGCCTCCAGGAGACGAAATGCCCCGACGGGGCGTTTCCGGTCGAGGAGGTCGGCGAGCTGGGTTACTCGGTGGCCAGCCACAGCGACGGCCGCTGGAACGGGGTGGCCATCCTGTCCCGGGTCGGGCTGGACGACGTCGTGGTCGGGTTCGCCGACGAACCCGGCTTTCCGGAACCGGAGGCCCGGGCGATCTCGGCGACCTGCGCCGGGGTACGGATCTGGTCGATCTACGTGCCGAACGGGCGGACCCCGGACTCGCCGCACTACGAGTACAAGCTGGCCTGGCTGGCGGTGCTGCGTGACGCACTCGCCGCCGAATTGCGTACCGGCCGGCCACTGGCGGTCTGCGGTGACTACAACGTCGCGCCGACCGACGCCGACGTGTGGGATCCGGCGCTGTTCGTCGGCTCCACCCACGTCACCCCCGCGGAACGGCAGGCACTGGCCGACCTGCGCGCCCTCGGCCTGGCGGATGTCGTACCGACGCCGATGAAGGGGCCGCATCCCTTCACGTACTGGGACTACCGGGCCGGGATGTTCCACCAGAACAAGGGCATGCGGATCGATCTGGTGTACGCGACGGAGTCGTTCGCCGGCGCGGTCGGAGCGGCGTACGTGGACCGGGAGGCCCGCAAGGGCAAGGGCCCGTCCGACCACGCCCCGATAGTGGTGGACGCCGATCTCGGCGGCCAGCCGGCGCCGAACTAGGCAAAGGTGCGGCGGCTGAACCCAGAACTCGTAAGGTGGGGCCATGGCAGTCGTGAAGATCAACGCTATCGAGGTTCCCGCCGGTGCCGGCGAGGAACTGGAACGCAGGTTCGCCGCCCGACAGGGCGCGGTCGAGAATTCGCCGGGATTCCTCGGCTTCGAACTGCTCCGTCCGGTGTCGGGCGACACCCGGTACTTCGTTTACACGAAGTGGGAGGACGAGGCGGCGTACCAGGCCTGGGCCGCCGGACCGGCCAAGCAGGCGCACGCCCGGGGTCCGGCCGAGGGCGGATCGGGCGGCGAGCAGCCCCGGCCGGTCGCCACCGGGGCCACGCTGCTGGAGTTCGAGGTGGTCCAGCAGGCCAGCCGGACGACCGGTTAGCGTTCCCGGGAATCCACAAGTGACGCGAAGGCGACGATGTTGTCGGAGTAGCCCGTGCCGCCGCCGATCCACCGGCCACCACAGGTGATCAGGCGCAGCCACGGGCGCCCGTAGTCGCCGTACACCCGCTCCACGGGCAGTTTGCCCTTGTCGAAGTGCTCGACCGAGTTCACCTCGAAGATCGCCACCGAGCGGTCCTGCCGGGTGATCTCGATCTTGGCCCCGGGCCGGAGCTTGACCAGGTCGTGGAAGACCGACGGGCCGGTCCGGGTGTCCGCGTGGCCGACGATGATCGCCGGACCGAACTGGCCGGGGGTCGGCCCGCGCTCGTACCAGCCGGCCTCGTTGTGCCAGTCGAGCGCGGGTACGGCGATGGAACCGTCGTCGGCGAGCCCGACCCGGTGCACGGGAGCCCGTACGTCGATCGACGGGATCGCCAGCTTGACCGGCCGGCTCGGCGTCAGCACCGGAAACTCGCGCGGCGGCTCCTTGTGGCCCCTGCCCAGCCAGTTCCATGGCCCGCCCGAGGACTGCCCGAGTCCCGCCCCGGTCGCGAAGATCCCGACCAGCACCAGGACGATGGCGAGCGGCCCGATCACGCTCCGACGCTGGCGGGCGCCCCCGCCCCGCGCCGCCGGATGCCGCAGGTGCGGCGCCGGGTGCCGGGCGCCGAGGCGAGGTCGACGGGTGCTCGAGAGGCGGGGCATGACCGGAGACCCGGGTCAGATCCGGCGGGCCGTCGCCGACCGGCTCCGTCGGCGTAGGGCGATCAGACCCAGCACGGCGCCGAACGCCGTGGTCACTAGCCCGCCGGTCACCAGCAGGCCGCCCGGATCCTCGCCCGCGGTACCGCCGAAGCCGGTCGCCGGGCCCCGGCTGGGCCGGGTGGCGCCGACCACCATCAGCCGGGTCGACCCGTTCTTGCCGTCCGGGCAGCTCAACCTGACCCGGTAGGTGTCCGCCCGGGTGCTCTGCGGCACCGTCGCCACGGCGGTGAGGAAGCCGGCCTGCGGCTCTACGGTCACGGTGCCGAAGGCACTCGACTCGACCGTGGCCGGCTGGGTGTTGCTGGTACAGCTGGCCTTGATGCCGACCATGTACCCGGCCTCGACCGTGCTCGGGTTCACCTGGACGAAGACGTCGGCGGCTCGGGCCGGGGCGGGCGCGATCAGCACCCCGCCGAGCGCGAGCGCGGCACCGCACAGGATCGCGGTGCGTCGACCCGTGGCCACAGTTCCCCCTCCCGGCGCCGTCGGCAGGGCCGGGCGCGGCGCCCCGGGGCCTGCCGTACAGAGGAATCTTCTCATCCAGCGGCGCCGCGCACACCCGGTCGGGCGTTCTCGGCCGGATCGGCGGTCGACCGGGCCGGTCGCGTAGGCTCACGTTCCTGTGACCCTTTCCAGCTGTGAGCAGATCGCCGGAGTGCCGTCGGCCCGAGCGGCCCAGGTGGCGCCGCCGGAGCGGCTGGCCCGGGTCCGCACCTTCCATCCGCGCCGGGGCCGGCTCAGCGGGCGGCACCTCGATGCGCTGGACCGGCTGTGGCCTCGATTCGGCCTGACCATCCCGACCGGGAACACGCCGGGCCGGCACACCCCGAACGTGGGCGCGCCGGCCCGGAACACGACGGACGCGAGCGCGCCGGGCTGGAGCGCCCCGGACAAGGACGCGCCGGGCTGGAGCGCCCCGGACGAGGGCGCGCCGGGCTGGAGCGCCCCGGACAAGGACGCGCCGGGCTGGAGCGCCCCGGACAAGGACGCGCCGGGCTGGAGCGTCCCGGACGAGGGCGCGCCGATCGACCTGGTCGCCCTGTTCGGTCGCCGGGCGCCGGTGGTCCTGGAGATCGGCTCGGGGATGGGCGACGCCACGGCGGCGATGGCCGCCGCCGACCCCGGCCGGGACTACCTCGCGGTCGAGGTGCACACCCCGGGCATCGCCAACCTGCTCGCGCTGACCGAACGCCACGGACTGACAAATGTCCGGATCGCCCGGGGCGACGCGCTCGATCTCGTCCGGTACCTGCTTCCGCCGGACGCCCTCGACGCGGTGCACGCCTTCTTCCCCGATCCGTGGCCGAAGCCCCGGCACCACAAGCGGCGGCTGATCCAGCCGGAGCACGTGGCCCTGCTCCGCTCCCGGTTGGTTCCCGGCGGCACCCTGCACTGCGCCACCGACTGGGCCGAGTACGCCGAGTCGATGCTCCAGACCCTGACCGCCGATCCCGGTCTGGTGAACCCGTACGCCGACTACGCACTCCGTCCGGCGCACCGGCCGGTGACGAAGTTCGAACGCCGTGGCACCGCCGCCGGCCGCCGGATCTTCGACCTGATCTTCCATCGCCGTTGAGTCCGCCGGACGGGGTTAGGAAGGGGCCCTTCTACAACAGAATCCGATAACAAGGGCCCCCTCCCAACCCGAAAACGATCATCGGGCGGGTGGCGGACTGGCGTTGCCGGGCCGGGCCAGGCACCATTGACCGGCTATGACGCTCACCGACCAGCTGCCGGGCAGCGCCGACCCAGACACCCTCTTCGACGCGTTCGCCGGTTGGGCGCAGGAGCGTGGCCTCACCCTCTATCCGCACCAGGAAGAGGCGTTGATCGAGATCGTCTCCGGTGCCAACGTCATCCTGAGCACCCCGACCGGCTCCGGCAAGAGCCTGGTCGCGGCCGGTGCCCACTTCGCGGCCCTGGCCGAGGACCGGATCAGCTTCTACACCGCGCCGATCAAGGCGCTGGTCTCGGAGAAGTTCTTCGCGCTCTGCGACATGTTCGGCGCCGAGAACGTCGGCATGCTGACCGGAGACGCGAGCGTCAACGAGGACGCGCCGATCATCTGCTGCACGGCGGAGATCCTGGCCAACATCGCGCTACGCGACGGCGAGCGGGCCGACGTCGGCATGGTGATCATGGACGAGTTCCACTTCTACGCCGAGCCGGACCGCGGCTGGGCCTGGCAGGTCCCGCTGATCGAGCTGCCGCAGGCGCAGTTCGTGCTGATGTCCGCCACGCTGGGCGACGTCACCCGGTTCACCGACGACCTGAGCCGGCGTACCGGCCGGTCGACGGCGCTGGTGAAGAACGCCGAGCGGCCCGTGCCGCTGATGTTCACGTACGCGATGACACCGCTGCACGAGACCCTGGAGGAGCTGCTCAGCACCCGCCAGGCGCCGATCTACGTCGTGCACTTCACCCAGGCCGCCGCCCTGGAACGGGCCCAGGCGCTGACCAGCGTCAACGTCGCCACCCGGGCCGAGAAGGACATGATCGCCGAGGCGATCGGCAACTTCCGGTTCACCGCCGGGTTCGGGCGTACCCTGTCCCGGCTGGTCCGACACGGCATCGGGGTGCACCACGCGGGGATGCTGCCGAAGTACCGGCGGCTGGTCGAGACGCTGGCCCAGGCCGGGCTACTCAAGGTCATCTGTGGCACCGACACCCTCGGCGTCGGCATCAACGTACCGATCCGCACGGTGCTGTTCACCGGCCTGTCGAAGTACGACGGCGTCCGGACCCGGCTGCTCAAGGCGCGCGAGTTCCACCAGATCGCCGGCCGGGCCGGTCGGGCCGGCTTCGACACCCTGGGCACGGTGGTGGTGCAGGCACCGGAGCATGTGATCGACAACGAGAAGGCCCTCGCGAAGGCCGGCGAAGACCCGAAGAAGCGCCGCAAGGTGGTCCGCAAGAAGCCGCCGGAGGGCTCGATCGGCTGGGGTCGGCCCACCTTCGAACGGCTGGTCGAGGCCGAGCCGGAACCGCTGACCTCGAGCTTCACCGTCAGCCACGCGATGCTGCTCAACGTGATCAGCCGGCCCGGCGACGCGTTCGCGGCGATGCGGCACCTGCTGACCGACAACCACGAGGACGCCGCCGCGCAGCGCCGGCACATCCGCCGGGCCATCGCCATCTACCGGGCGTTGCTGGCCGGCGGCGTGGTCGAGCGGCTCGCCGAGCCGGACGAGGCCGGCCGACGGGTACGGCTGACCGTCGACCTCCAGCTCGACTTCGCGCTCAACCAGCCGCTCTCGCCGCTCGCGCTGGCCGCGATCGAACTGCTGGACGTGGCGTCGCTCACGTACCCGCTGGACGTACTCTCGGTGATCGAGTCTACTCTGGACAATCCTCGCCAGGTGTTGTCCGCGCAGCAGTTCAAGGCGCGTGGCGAGGCGGTCGCCCAGATGAAGGCCGACGGCATCGAGTACGAGGCCCGACTCGAACTGCTGGACGACGTCACCTATCCGAAGCCGCTGGTCGAGCTGCTGGACGCGGCGTACGAGATGTACCGGCGGGGACATCCCTGGGTGGCCGACCACCAGCTCGCCCCGAAGTCAGTGGTCCGGGACATGTACGAGCGGGCGATGACCTTCGTCGAGTACGTCAGCTTCTACGGGCTGTCCCGCTCCGAGGGCCTGGTGCTGCGCTATCTGGCGGACGCGTACAAGGCGCTGCGGCAGACCGTGCGCGAGGACGCCAAGACCGAGGAACTGATCGACCTGATCGAGTGGCTCGGCGAGCTGGTCCGGCAGGTCGACTCCAGCCTGATCGACGAGTGGGAGCGGCTGCGCAACCCGGGTGAGGCGGCCACGGTGGTGGTCGACGACAAGCCTCCGGCGGTAACCGGAAACGTGCGGGCGTTCCGGGTGCTGGTCCGCAACGCCCTGTTCCGCCGGGTCGAGCTGGCCGCTCTGCGCCGGTACGACGAGTTGGGCGGGCTCGACGCCGAGGATGGCTGGGACGCCGACGCCTGGGCCGAGGCGCTGGAGCCGTACTTCGAGGCGTACGACGAGATCGGCACCGGCCCGGCGGCCCGGGGTCCGGCGCTGCTCATGATCGAGCAGGGGCGCGACCGCTGGACGGTCCGGCAGATCCTCGACGATCCGGACGGCGACCACGACTGGGGAATCAGCGCGGAGGTCGACCTCGCCGCCTCCGACGCGGTCGGTGCGGCGGTGCTCCGGATCACCGAGGTGGGCCAGCTCTGAACCGAGGTGGGCCAGCTCTGAGTGGTTGCCGGTACGGCGGGCTCCGGCCCGCCGCCGGAGCCTGACCGGTCAGATCCGGCTCGGCCGGACCCGCATGCCGGGTCGCGTCCGGCCGAGGATCGCGGCTGACCAGGGAGTGTCGTCAAGTACCCTGCTGCCCATGATCAAACGGGCGAGGGTTGCGGTCGTGGGTGTCGGTAACAACACGTCAGCGTTGGTACAGGGCATCGCCTTCTACCGCCAGACCGGCAGCCTGGCGGGAATCAACAGGGCGACGATCGATGGGCTCGGGGTGAGTGACATCGACTTCGTCGCGGCCTTCGCCACCTCCGCCGGGAAGGTCGGCAGGGACCTGACCGAGGCGATCTTTCTGCCGCCGAACAACTTCCCTCGCCTCGACTGCGATCTTCCGAGGGCGGATGTTCCGGTGACCAAGGGACTTGTCGATGCGGCTGAGGTGGATCGGGTGGCCGGGGCGCTGGCCGGGGCGGAGGTGTTGCTCTACTCGGCGCCGAGCGGCCGGACGGAAACGGCCCGGGCCTACGCGGAGGCGGCCCTCCGGGCAGGTGTCGCCTTCATCAACACCACGTCCGACCCGGTCGCCCGGGATCCGATGTGGATCGAGCGGTTCCAGGAAGCCGGTCTGCCGCTGCTCGGTGACGACCTGGCCAGTCAGTTCGGCACCTCGGTGGTGCACAACGCGTTGCTTCGGTTGCTGAAGGAGCGTGGACTCACCCTGGTCAGTTCCTACCAGGTCAATCTGGGAGGCACCGAAGACTTCCGCAACCTGGTCGAGAACCCGAGCACCAAGGAGCAGTCCAAGCTCAACGCTCTGTCGGCGGCCGACAAGGTCCAGGTCGCTCCGCTCGGGTACCTGTCGCACCTGGGATCCCAGAAAGTGGCGCACCTGAACGTCGAGGCGCAGGGGTGGGGCGAGACGGCGGTGAGCCTCGACCTGAAACTGAAGGTACATGATCCAAGTGGTGCCGCCGGCGTCAACATCGATCTTCTTCGCATCGCGGCGAGCGCGTTACGAAACGGCCAGGGCGGTTATCCGGCCCAGGCGACGCCCCTGTTCAAATCCCCGCCGGGAACGGCGATCTGACCATGACGGCAGGTCCGGCGTCCCGTCCGCAAACACCGCTGTCGCGAGCGTGGCAGGGTTGGCGGCGGTCGCGGGGGTCGCTGTGGCGCACGACGAGGCCCCTGCCTTCGAGCCGGTCCAACTGGCTCATCAACGTGGTCTTGTCGAGTCCGAACTGAACCGAGACGTTCTTCGGAACTCGGCTCCGAGCCCGGACCGTCGCGGTCTCGGGGCTGTTCCGTCAGACGTGACCGACAAGGAGGCCGCGGACGATCGCGCGTAGGCCCTTGTCGTAGGTGTCGCGGGCGGTCAGTTCCTCCCAGCGTTCACCCAGCGCCGCCAGCCGGGGCAGGTCCTCCGGGTCGAGGTCGACGAAGACCTGGCTGCGGTACGTCGGTCTGTCGTCCTCGCGCCGACGCGTGGCGGCCACTCGGGCGCTGATCTCACCGGCCGTGTAGTGCCAGATGATCCGGTACGCGTCCGCCGCGTCCTCCGGCGTCAACCCGGCGTGTACGAGGCCGTCGATGATTGTCTCCGGGTACCAGAGCGCGCGCAGGGACAGCAGGTCGTCCGCCCTGAGCACCTCCACGATCCACGGGTAGCCGGCCACCGCCTCCCGCATCGCGGTGGCTGCGGCCACGACGCGTTCGACGGGGTCCTCCGTTCGCAGTTCAGGTATCGCGACCTTGGCCGCGTACTCGTCGAGCAGCAACCGGAGCAGTTCGTCCTTGTCGCGCACGTGGTGGTAGAGCGCCATCGCCGTGGTACCGACCTCGCGGGCGAGCCTGCGCATGGTCAGGCCCTGGGTTCCCTCCGCGTCGAGGATCCGGTTCGCCGCGGAGACGATGTCCGCCCTGGAGATCTTGGGGGGTCGCCCCGTGCGCGCTGGCATGCCGTCATGTTACTTTCTATACGTGTATAAAAAGTCTTCCTGGCTCGCCGTCGGCGTGCTCGCCTACGCCGTCGCCGTCGCCACCCTGCAGATGACGGCGGTGGTCCCGATGCTGCCCGTGCTCCAACGCGAGCTGCACGTGCCGCTCGCCTCCGCCTCCTGGGTACTCACCAGCGCCCTGCTCTCCGGCGCGGTCAGCATTCCGTTGCTGTCGCGCCTCGGCGACCTGTACGGCCGGCGACCGGTCGCGCTGTGCGCCCTCGCCCTCCTGGTGGCCGGCTCGCTGATCGCCGCCGTGGCCGACACGCTCGCGTGGCTCGTCGCCGGACGACTGTTGCAGGGCGTCACCGCTCCACTGTTGCCGCTGGCCATCGGCATCGCACGCGACACGGTGTCCCTCGATCGGCTGCCGACGGCCATCGGTGTGCTCAGCGCGATGATGGGCGTCGGCAGCGGAGGCGGGATGATCCTTGCCGGGCTGGTCGGTGGGACGTACCACGGGCTGTTCTGGGCGCTGGCGGGGCTCGGCGCGGCAGGCTTCGCCCTCGTGGCGCTCCTCGTCCGCGAACCGCGACAGCGGCACGCGGATGGCGGCCGTCCGGACCTCGTCGGCGCGACCCTGGTCGCGACCTGGCTGGTCTGCCTGCTGCTGGCGATCAGCAAGGGTGCCGCCTGGGGATGGGCCTCGCCGCTCACCCTGGGACTGCTGGCCGGGGCCGCCGTCACGGCCTGGATATGGGTGCTGACCGCGCGGCGTACCGCAGCCCCATTGATCGAGATTCCGATGCTGCTGCACCGCGCCACCATCGGCGCGACGGTGGCTTCGATGCTGCTGGGATTCGCGCTGTTCGCGGGGGTCACCACGATCTCCGCGGTGGCGCAGGGCACGCTGGGCGCCTCGGTGCTCCAGGTAGGTATGTACCTGCTGCCGACCGCCGGCCTGATGCTGGCTGTCTCACTGCTCGCCGGTCCCCTCATGCGCCGCTACCCGGCGGCGTCCCTGGTCGGCACCGGCTCCCTGCTCGTGGCCGTCGCCGCACTCTGGCTGGCCGCCAGCCACGACCGGGCATCCGACCTGTACGGCGCCGCCGGCGTCCTCGGTGTCGGCATCGGACTGGGCTACGCCGCTCTCGGCACCATGGCCGTGGAACACGTCGAGCCGGCCAAGACAGCGGCCGCCGGCGGAGTCAACGCCCTCGTCCGAATCGTCGGCAGCAGCCTGGCCGGAACGGTCACCGCGGCCCTGCTCTCCGGCGGCGCCGCCGGCTGGAGCTTCGGCGTCGCCGCCGTCTCCGCCCTTGTCGCCGCCCTGTTCGGATTCATCCACCTCGCCCTGGCCCGGGTTCCAGGCGCACTGATGAAGGAGATGCCTTGACCGCACCCGACGACAGGCTCGTGGCATGGGGCGACGAGCTGGTCAAGTTGCACGACGGCTTCCGCCGCGACCTCGCCGAACTGCGCCGCAGCAGGAGCCTCGGACCCAGCCTCCGTGAGCACTGTCTGACATTCTGCGAGGCCCTGCACGCCCACCACACGGGCGAGGACGACGTCCTCTTTCCCCACCTGGCCGGCGCCCACCCGGAACTTGCCGAGATCCTCACGCGGCTCAGGAGCGAACACCGGACGGTGGCACGCATCCTCGCCCAGGTCCGGTCACTGAGCCAGACCGGGGACCGGGCGGCGATCGGAGCCGAACTCGACCGGCTGGCCGATGAGCTGGAAGCCCACCTGGATTACGAGGAGCAGCAGCTCGTACCGCTGCTCAACCAGATGACCGACGCGCCGGAGAATCTGTGATCTGTTCGGTCCGCACTGCGTGGGAGGAAGCCATCCCCGGCGTGCCGGCCCGTCGGACGGGCGGGTTTCCGCTCGCCGACCGGGGGAACTCCAACCCCGGCTCACCATCGGCGGGACGCCCACTTCCGGCGAGGCGGCGGGGTCGGTCGCGGGGTGGTAGCCGAACCCGGCGCTCCCCCGGCCCGTCCGCTCGGCCGGCAATGTCGTACGTGGATGCTTGAGTCCGTTCGGTAGGTGACCAAGGGCACGGTGCATCCAGCCGCCCAGAGAGGTGCAATCAGGTGTGTGAGCAGAACCTGGCCTGGCGAGTGACGTGGTGAGATGCGCCCTGCCGACCCGCGATCCGGGTCTCGCCGCCGACGACCCCGGCCCGATGCCCGGCACATCGGCTCAGGCCACGGCCGCCGCCTACCGGCAGCGTTGGGCGGTCGAGCTGATGAATGTCACACCCCAGGACCGCCTGTTGGAGATCGGATGCGGTCGCGGAGTGGCCGCCTCCCTGGTCGCCAGCCGGCTTGGCACCGGCCGGATCGTCGCGATCGATCGTGCGGCGACGATGGCGCGGCTCGCGACCGAACGTAACGCCCACCACATCAACTCGGGCACGGCCGAGATCCGATGTGCCGAGTTCGAGTCGGTCGACGTCCCGAACCGGTACTTCACCAAGATCTACGCCGTGAACGTCAACCTGTTCTGGCTGGACGCCGCGGCGCAACAGATCGATCGGATGCGGAGCCTGCTGGCCGCCGGAGGGCGGCTCTACGTGTTCGGCGAGCGGCCCATGTCCGTGCACCCCACCGCAAACCTCACCTCGACCGAGCGGCTGCTCCGGGCCCAGGGGTTCGCCACCACCGCAGTGACCGAGGTTCGCGGACAGGGCCGGGTGCTCACCTGCGTCACGGCCAGACCGACGCCGTGAGCCCGAGGGGCGGTGATCGGTGCGAGGCGCCGGATACGGGCATCGTGACGGCGACCGACGAACGGCGGGCCGGCAGACCGACCGCCCGGAGTGTGTACTTCCCCGGGGCGGTGGCGGCCGCCATGTCCCCCGCGACCACCGGGATCGTTGCCTCGTCCGCCTTCGTACGCAGTTGGTCGACCATCGGACGGGACAGCTCGATGCCGGTGACGGACACCCCGCGCTCGGCGAGCGGTACGGCTACGCGGCCGGTTCCGATGGCGAACTCCAGCGCGCTTCCGCTGCCGGCGAGTTCGGCGAGACGGTCCACGGCCGGGCCCAGCACCTCGGGGGCGAACATGCCGGCGCCCGGCGTGTCGTAGTTCTGGGCAGCGTCAACGTCCCAGATCTCCTCCTGCTGCACGCCCGCCGTCCTCGCCATGGGCGTACGCGCTGTCCAACGATTTGCGGCTGTCGGCGGCAGGCGACCGCCCGACGGTGCTGGCGGGCGGGTTGCCGACCCGGTACGAGGCTGCGTCAGGTGGAGCGGTTCCAGCGGGCGCCGAGTTCGGCCTGGGTGGGGGCGCTGCCGGTCAACGAGCCGTACGAACTCGCCGCGGACCGCAGGCCGGCCAGATGCAGGTCGAGGTAGCGTCGGCGCAGCTCGCGGATCTGCGCAGCATTCCCGAGACGGATCGCGGCGAGCTGCTCGTAGATCATCGGCAGGTCGGTGCTCTCGATGTCGTCGCGGACGGCGCCGGCCTGCTGGGCTCGGTGCAGGATCCCGTCCGTGAGCGCCGCCGCCTGCATCGCGAGATCACGGTGCTCCGGCGTGGGAGTGAACCGACCGGCGAGATAGACGGTGAGGGAGTGGACGTCGGCGTCGACGATGCCGCGCAGGAACTCGACGAACCCCTCCCACGGGTCGGCCACCTCGCGCGCCGCCTGTCCGATCGCTACGAACTGGCGTAGCCCGTCGAGACAGAGCGTGGCCAGCAGGGCTTCCTTGCTGGGGTAGCGCCGGTACAGTGCGCTGATCCCGACGCCCGCCGCCCGCGCGACCGCGCCGATCGGGGCATCCGGCTCCGCGACGAAGACCGTTCGTGCGGCGGCGAGGATCGCGCCGTCGTTCCGGGCGGCCTGGGCCCGTCGGCCGTTGAGGACGTCCCGTACGTCCGGCTCTGTCATGGTCGCTCTCCGTCCCTCTGGTGACTTCCGCAGCACGCTCAGAGTAGCACTTGTGCGGAACGGAACGTTCCGCTACTGTCGAATGCAGCGGAACGTTCCGTTCCGTTCCGGAGTACCGGCAAGACCACGCCAGCTCCAGCACCGCCTTCTCGAGGAGACACGATGACCGCGACCTCCACCTGGACGATCCTGGACCGGGCCCACACGGCACTGCGTGACGCCACCGCACCGCTGACCGCCGCAGACCTTGGGCGGGCGACCCCGTGCAGCGACTGGAACGTCGCCCAGGTCCTCCAGCACTCGGCGGGCGATCAGCTCGCCTTCGCCTCGGCGATCACCGGACAGGGCGGCCCGACGGAGAACCCGTTCACCCCGTCGGGCCACCTGGCCGGGACCCCGGCCGAACTGGTGGAGCCGGCCCTCAGCGCGTCGGCCGCGGCCTTCGCCACGGT
>NZ_JADPUN010000255.1 GCF_015690345.1 Plantactinospora alkalitolerans
CCTCATGATCGGCTGAAGGCACCCGGCGCGGCCCCGCCCCGGGTGCCTTCAGCCGATCATGAGGTAGCGGCACACCATTCCGGCCGCGGCGGTGACCGCCTGCCGCAGGGTCGCGGCCGCGTCGACGATGCCGGCGTCCAACGCGGTCACGTACGCCCCGGATACGACGTCGAAGGTGACCTCGGGCCCGCGCCGGCACAGGTCGGTCGGACCCGCCAGCGGATCCCGCCCCGCGTTGCGCATCAACTCCTCGTACGGTGCGACAAGGGCGTCGATCACCACCGCGTAGCCGAGCGCCTCGTCCCCGCTACGCGACAGCCGCGCGCCGATCCGGTCGGCGATGGTGAGCAGTGCCGCTCCGCCGCCCGGTACCAGTCCCCACTCGACCGCCGCCTTCGCGTTGCGTACCGCGTCGTCGATCTGGCGCCGGCGCTTCTTCAGCTGTCCCTCCGTCGACTCGCCGACCCTGATCACCGCGACGCCGCCGGAGAGCCGGGACAGCCGCTCCCGCAGCATTCCCCGCTCCTCGTCGCCCACATGCTGGTCCAGCTCGGCCCGGAGGCCCTGGATCCGGCGCCGGTTCAGGTCGGCGTCCCCGGCGCCGTCCACCACGGTCGTGTCCCGGCGAGTGGTGATCACCTTGCGCGCGCCGCCCAGCACCTGCACGGTGGCCGCGGCGAGCCCACCGTCGGCGTCGAGCACCACCGTGGCCCCGGTGAGCAGCGCCAGATCCGCCATCACCCCGCACCGCTCCTCGTCCGGCCAGGGCAGTCGTACGGCAACCGTGCCGAGGTCCTGCTCCATCTTTCCGACGATCAACGCGGTCAGCGCGGCGTCCCGGACGTCCCGGGCGAAGATCGCCAGCGGGCGGCCCTCCCGGCCGGCCAGGTCCAGGAAGGGGCGCAGCTCGGGTACGGCCGCCAACCGCTGGTCGACGATGAGGATCGACGGATCGTCGAGCATCGCCTCGGCGCCCTCGGGGTCCGTCACGAAGTACGGCGAGACGTGTCCGGCCGGCACCCGCATCCCCGTGGTGAGTTCGAGTTCGAGCCCGAACAGGTTGCTCTCCTCGACGATCACCACGCCGTCCTTGCCCACCCGCTCCATGGCGGTGGCGACGAGGTCGCCGACCACCTCGTCGCCGGAGGCGATGGTGGCGACCATCCGCAGTTGTTCCTTCGTCTCCACCGGCACCGCGAGGTCGGCCAGCTCGGTGAGGACCGCCTGGGCGCCGGACTCGATGCCGCGGCACAGCGCCACCGGGTTCGCGCCGGCCCGCAGCGCCGCCGAGGCGCCGTCCATCATGGCCTGGGCGAGCACGACCGTGGTGGTGGCGCCGTCGCCGACCCGGTGCCGGACGCCCTCCACCAGTTCCCGGACATAGTTGGCGCCGATCGCGTCCCGGGTGTCGTACGCGGTGAACTGCCGCACCACGCTCGCCGCGTCGCCCAGCTCGTGGTACGCCCCGGCGGCGTCCTCCACCAGCACCCGCCGGCCGAGCGGGCCGAAGGTCCGGCGGACCAGGTCCGCGCCGGCTCGGAACCCCCGGGCGACGATCGCCTGGTGCCGGTTGTAGTTGGTGCGCCGGGGCGCGGCGCCGGTGGCGGCCTTGGCGATCCCGCCACCGTCCCCGTCCGGTGCTCCGGGCCGACCGGCCGGTGCCGGGACGGTGGCCAGGTAGATGTGCGGCTCGGCGTTGTAGGCGCTCCACTTCGGCTTCTGGTCCGGCCGGCGGCGTACCACCCCGTCGTGGACGTACCGGAACAGCTCGTCGACGCCGACCCGACCGTCGCCGTCCAGATCGGCACCGCCGGTGGCCAGCCCCTCCAGCAGTACGTCGGTGAAGATCGATCCCCGGGGCGCCGACTCGACCAGGCCGTCGGACTCGAACGCGTACTCGTAGCTGTCGCAGGCGCTGATCACCACGTAGCCCCGGCCGACCTGGCCCTCGAGTGCACCCTGCGGCGCGCCCTTGAAGCCTTCGGCGAAGGCGCCGGCGAAGCAGCAGTCCAGCACGAGCACCTTGGCCGCGGCGCGACACGCCTCCAGTTGCTCGTTGACGAAGGAGCGGGAGATGGCGGTGCTGGCCGGTCGGGTCCGGACGGTGTTGGCGGCCGCGAAGTAGAGCCGGTGGAACGGGTCCACGATGCCGTGGCAGGAGAAGTAGAGCAGGACGAGATCGTCGTCGGCCCGGTCGGTGAGCAGGTCCTCGATCTCCCGTCGTACCTCGTGGTCGGCGGCGTCCTGCTGGGTGCGTACCGTGAAGTTCCCGACCGCGGGGTCCTCCAGCACCGCCGCCAGCCGCTCGACGTCCTGCTCCGGGGCCCGCAACTGGTTCAGTGACGGGTCGTCGTACTCGCCTACGGCGATGAGCAGCGCGTAGCGGCCGGCCGGCGGGCTAATCCGCACCGGACCCGGCACCGCTCTGAGTTGGTGGTACGCCGAGCCACTCGGTCACCATCCGCTCGGTCTCCTCGCTGGGAGCGCTGATCGTGAGGGTCCGGCGTCCGTCCCGGAGGATGATCCGGCGGGCGGCGCCCCGTTGCACGAAGGCGACCGCGACCTGGGCCAGCGCGGCGACTGTGGTGGCCGAGAAGAGACCGGTGACCACGAGTTCGGCGAGCGCGCCGGCGGTGCCCTTCGGGCCGGGGCGCCCGAGCCGGCCGAGCCGCTCGGCGGTCTCGACCGGGCCGGCGGGGTTCCCGACGTCGGAGGTGCCGAACGACCCACCTCCACCGAACGACTCACCTCCGCCGGTCGACTCGCCTCCGCCGGTCGGATCGTCGACATCGGGCCGGGCGACGTGCAGGATGGTCCGGGCGTGCAGCTCCCTGAACAGCGCCGTTGCCGACTCGGCATCGCCGCGCACGCTTCCGGGGACCGGCCCGGAGACCACCAGGGTGATTACGCCACTATTCATGGAGTAATCGTGTCGTGACAATAAGTAGTCGCCTGTCGGGTTTCCGTCACTGTCCGGTCAGCCTGCCGACACCTCCGCAGCCAGCCCGCCACCGGTCCATCGGCGGGCCGACTGGCCCCGGATGAGCACAGTGGGTATTCATGGCGTATGCCCAGGTATGAGACACCCTGGCAGGAGGAACCGGGCCGTCCCCCCGGCGGCACCGTCTACGGACGCCGCTACCGCCGACTGCCCGAGGACCCGCTGCTGTTTGCCGCGTTCGCCGTCGGTGGCGCGGGCGTCCTGCTCGGCGTGCTCCTCGCCGCCGGAGTCTTCTCCGGAAACGGGGCCGGCGAGCGACCGACCCGGGTCGCTCCGGCCGGAGGCCCCAGTGCCAGCCCGCCGGCACCGACCCCGGGCGGATCGGCGGCCGGCAGCAACCCGGCCGCCACCCCGACCCCGACCCCGACCTCCGCGCCGAGTCGTACCCCGGCCGGGACACCCGATCCCACCGGTCCACGGCTGTTCCGCTCGGCCGTCTCCGCCCTCTGCCTGGACATCGTCGGCACCGAGATCGCCGAGGGGGCCGACGTGCACCAGGTGCCCTGCGACGCCACGGCGAGCCAGCGCTGGCTGCCGAACCTGGTCGGCGGCGACGTCTTCACCCTGGTCAACGCCGCCAGCAGCAAGTGCCTCGACGTGGACGGGGCGAGCCTGGCCGACGGCGCTCCCGTCCAGCAGTGGTCGTGCACCGGCCAGCCCGACCAGCGCTGGCGGCTCGTCCGCACCGCCGCCGGTACGACGATGCTGGTCAGCGTGCACAGCGGCAAGTGCCTCGACCTGCCGGCCGCCAACCTGGCACCCGGAATCAGGATGCGGCAGTTCAGTTGTCAGGCGACGCCGAACCAGCAGTGGATCGAGCAACGGCCGGCCTGACCGGGGTCGAGGTCGGCGGCCGGTCCCGACGGCGAAGCCGCATCGACAGCACCGCCGCGCCCGCACAGAGCGCCCCGGCGACGTACCAGGCCACGGTGTAGCTGCCGAGCTGGTCCCGGACCAGTCCGGCGCCGGTGGCCGCGATCGCCGCGCCGACCTGGTGGGCGGCGAAGACCCAGCCGAACACCACGGCTCCGCTCGCACCGAAGTACTCCCGGCAGAGCGCCACCGTCGGCGGCACCGTGGCCACCCAGTCCAGCCCGTAGAAGATGATGAACACCAGCATGCTCGGCCGGGTGGAGTCGCCGAACAGGCTCGGCAGCACCAGCAGCGACGCACCCCGCAGGGCGTAGTAGCCGGCGAGCAGCAGCCGGCTGTCCACCCGGTCGGTCAGCCAACCCGAGGCGATGGTTCCCACGATGTCGAAGAGACCGACCAGCGCGAGCAGGCTGGCGGCGGTGGTCTCGGTCATCCCGTGGTCGTGCGCGGCCGGGATGAAGTGCGTACCGACAAGTCCGTTGGTCGACGCGCCACAGATCGCGAAGCCGCCGGCCAGCAGCCAGAACGCCCGGGTCCGGGCCGCCGTGCGCAGCGCACCCACCGCCCGCGCCGCCGCTCCTCCGGTCGGGACCGGTGCCGCGACGACCTCGGTCGCCCCGTAGGGCGGCACGCCGAGATCCGCCGGGTGGTCGCGCAGCAGCCATCCGACCAGGGGTACGACGGCCAGCGCCGCCCCCGCCACCACCAGTGCCGCCGCCCGCCAGCCGTACGCCTCGACGAGGTTGGCCAGCAGCGGCAGGAAGACGAGCTGGCCGGCGGCACCCCCGGCGGTGAGTACCCCGGTGACCAGGCCCCGCCGGTGCACGAACCACCGCCCGGTCACCGTGGCCACGAAGGCGAGTGCCATGGACCCGGTACCCAGCCCGACGAACACGCCCCAGAGCAGGATCAACTCCGCGCTGGTCCGCATGAACACCGTCAGCCCGCTACCGGCGGCGACCAGGGTCAGGGCACCGGCGACCACCAGTCGGATGCCGAACCGGTCCATCAGCGCGGCGGCGAAGGGCGCGGTGAGGCCGTACAGGATGAGGTTGACCGACACCGCGGTGGAGATGGTGGCCAGGGACCAGCCGAACTCCTCGTGCAGCGGATGCAGCAGCACGGACGGGGTGGCCCGGAAACCGGCGGCGCCGACCAGCGCGACGAACGCGACGGCGGCGACCAGCCAGGCGGGGTGCAGACGGCGGATGAGGGTCACCAGCCGAGTCTGCGGCTCGCGGGCCGGAGCGGCGAGTGGCCGGAGAGCCACGATGCGCAAGAATTGGGCCAACAGCGTCGGAGTCGGTCGGAGTCGAAGGAGAACGTGACGATGGTCACCACCGGACGGACAGGACCGCACCGGGTCGCCGTGCTCGCCCTCGACTCCGTGGTCGGGCTCGACCTGGGTACTCCCGCCCAGGTCTTCGGTACCGCGCGGGACGACGCCGAGGTGCCGTTCTACACGGTCGCAGTCGGCACCGCCGGCGCCCGGCCGGTACGCAGCAGCGCCGGGTTCCAGGTGCTGCCCGACCACGGACTGGAGATCGCCGAGGAGGCCGACACGGTCGTCGTGCCCGGGATCCACGGCGGTGCACCGCTGACCGACGGCACCGTCGATCCGGAGATCCGGAGGGTGCTGCGGCAGGCCCACGACCGGGGTGCCCGGATCATGTCCATCTGTACCGGCGCCTTCGTCCTCGCCGCGGCCGGTCTGCTCGACGGCCGCCCGGCGACCACGCACTGGGCGTACACCAACCGGTTCCGGCGGATGCATCCGCGGGTACGGCTCGATCCGGAGGTGCTCTTCGTCGACGACGGCGACATTCTCACCTCGGCCGGGGTCGCCGCCGGGCTCGACCTGTGCCTGCACGTCATCCGGACCGATCACGGCAGTGGGGTCGCGAACCGGTCGGCCCGGCGTTGTGTGGTGCCGCCGTGGCGGGAGGGCGGTCAGGCGCAGTACATCGAACGGCCGTTACCCGAGGCGACCGCCAACGGTACGGCCCGGACCCGTGACTGGGTCCAGCACCGGTTGCACGAGCCGCCGACCCTGTCCCAGATGGCGGCGCACGCCAGCATGAGCGTGCGGACCTTCACCCGGCGGTTCCGCGAGGAGACCGGACTCAGTCCGGCCCGCTGGCTGCTCCAGCAGCGCACCGACCACGCCCGCCTGCTGCTGGAGAGCACCGACCTCAACGTCGACCAGGTCGCCCGCCGCTCCGGCTTCGGCACCACCGCCGCCCTACGGCAACAGTTGCACCAGCGCATCGGCGTACCGCCGACCGCCTACCGCCGCACCTTCCGCCCACCCGCGCCCCCGGTATGAGGATGAGGGTGTGAGGAGGGGGCCCTTCTTATACAAAAACCGATAAGAAGGGCCCCCTCCTTACAGCTCAGGCGCAGGTGTTGCCGTTGAGGGTGAAGGCGGTGGGTGCCGGGTTCGGGCCGGTGTTCGAGGCGAGGAAGCTGAACTGGAGCGTGCCGCCCGGTTGGATGTTCGGGTTCCAGTTGGCGTTCCGGGCCGTGACGGCGGCGCCCTGCTGGCTGCCGGTGGCGTTCCAGAAGGTGCCGGCGCGCTGCGTGCCGGGGAAGGTCCAGCCCACCGTCCAGCCGCTGACCGGCTGGGTGCCGGTGTTGGTGACCGTCACGGTGGCGTTGAAGCCGGTGCCCCACTGCTGGTCGACCTTGTAGCTGACCCGGCAGGCCGCCGGGGGCACGGTGGTGCCGAACGAGATCTTGTGGAGCTGGCCCGGGAGGTCGTTGACCAGGTACAGCTCGCCGTTGGCGTCCTGCCCGAGGCTGGTGGGCTGGATCGTCAGTTCGGTCAGCGACCGGGTGGCGTACGCCCCACCGGCGGTGGCCGGCGGACGGACCACGAAGGCGGTGCCGGAGCAGTAGTCCGTGGCCAGGTACGTGCCGGTCGCGATGTCGGCGAACTCGTCACCCCGGTAGACGTAACCGCCGATCACCGCGCAGCCCTCGGCCGAGGTGCGGTACGAGTGGACCGGATCGACGTACTGGGCGCCGGCCTGGCACCGTGCCTGGTTGAACACCACCGGACCCTCCCGGCAGGACCAGCCGAGGTTGGCGCCGCCCTGGTTCGCCCGCAGGTGGTCGAACTCCTCCCAGGTGCCCTGGCCGACGTCGGCGATCCAGAGCGAGCCGTCGCCGCCGAGGTCGTGGGAGAACTTCCACGGGTTCCGCAGCCCGTACGTCCAGATCTCCGGCCGCGCTCCGGCCGTGTTCACGAACGGGTTGTCGGCCGGTACGCAGTAGCGCTGGGTGCCGCAGGCGCGGTTCACGTCCAGCCGGAGGATCTTGCCGAGCAGGGTGCCGAGGTTCTGCCCGGAGTTGAGTACGTCGTCCGAGCCGCCCCCGTCGCCGATGCTCCAGTACAGGTAGCCGTCGGGGCCGAACGTGACGTGCCCGCCGTTGTGGTTGGAGTACTCGGAGTGTGCCTGGCTGAGCACCACCTGCTCGCGGCTCGCCGGGATCGGCTGCTGGCCGGCGCTGTCCAGGGTGAACCGGGACAGCGTGACGGCGCCGTCGGGCAGCGCGGTGTAGGTGAGGTAGAGGGTGCGGGTCTGGGCGAAGTTCGGTGTGGTGACCAGGCCGAGCAGGCCGCGTTCGTTGCCGGAGGTGTCGACCCGGTCGGTGATGTTGAGCAGTGGTTCGGCCGCCAGCCCGGTGTCCGGGTGGTAGACCCGGATGGTGCCCTGCTTCTCGGCGATCAGCAGCCGGCCGCTGCCGTCGTCCGGGGCGAAGATCGCGGTCGGCCGTTGCAGGCCGAACGCGACCTGGGTGGTGCTGACGGTGAGCTGGTCCAGCGGTACCGCCGCCGCCGCTGCTTCGGCGCGCTCCGGGGCGGGTTGTCCCGCCGCCGACGGTGCGCCGAACGCGACGAGCGGAGTGATTATGGCGGCCGCGCCAGCCAGGCAGAGCCGCCCGAAAGATTGACGTCGCAGCATATTGACTCCCATCGGTTAACAGGAAGGTAATGCTGCTGACGACGCCTAGATCCACCTGTCCCGAACTATGGGAACGCTCCCATGGGAGATTACCGGACGTGGGCACGCATAGCGCGCAACTGCCCGAGGTGCGCCGGCAGGTGCAGCCGACCGTGGATGTCGAGCATCCTCCCCCACGGCAGGGACTCCTCGATGTGCAACTCGAAACCCTCCCGGAGATGCGAGTCCACCGGCGTCTCCGCCTCCGGCCCCAGCCGGTCCACCAGTGCGCAGAGCCGCTCGCTGGTGACGTGCAACCGGGCGGCCAACTCGGGCAGCCCCGCCTCCGCCGGCATCATCGCGTCCAACTGCGGTCGCAGGGTCGGCCGCGCGTCGTAGTACGCCCACGGGGAACCGGCCAGCACCGCCTCGGTCGCCTCGGTCAGCAACTCGTCGTTGGCGGCGAGGTGCACCACGACCTGCTCGGCGCTCAACTCACCCGACGGCGGTGCCCCGAACCCGCCCACGGCCACCTCGGCGAGCAGGTCCGCGTACGCCCGGCGCAGTTCCGCCGTCTCCATCCCCCGACTCTAAGACCGGGTCGGTGCGGAACGTGGCGCTAACCCGAAGATCAGCGACCCCGGCGGCCCCGGCGGGCGCGCAGGTAGTCGGAGACGACGTACTCGCCGAGGTCGCCCAGTTCCGGGGTGAACACCCGGCCGCCGCTGCGCCGGGCCACCGCGTCGACGAACCGGCGCAGTCCGGGATCCTCCCCCAGCATGAACAGGTTCATGGTGGCGCCGTACCGGGTCAGGTTGTCCACCTCGGCCACGGTCGCCTCGATCGTCTCCGGCAGCGGTGGCCAGTTGAACACCCCGCCGCCGAGCTCCGGATCGAGGTGCGCGGTCGGCTCACCGTCGGTGACCACCAGCACCACCGGCTCGGAGCCCGGATGTTGCCGCAGGTGCCGACCGGCCAGCTTCAGCGCGTGCTGCAGGTTGGTGCCCTGCACCATGTCCGGTTCCACTCCGGCGAGTTCCTGCTGGGTCAACGGCATCGCCTCCCGACCGAAGCCGATGATCTGCAACGCGTCCTGCGGGAACCGGGTGGCGACCAGGTGGGACAGGGCGAGCGCCGTCTGCTTCATCGGCCCCCAGCGGCCCTCGGAGACCATCGAGTAGGACAGGTCGACGCAGAGCGCCACCGCCGCGGAGGCCCGGCGCTCCGTCTCCACCACCTCGAAGTCCTGGGCAGCGAGCTGCACCGGCACCCCGGCGCCGGTACGCCGGACCGCGCGGGCCAGCGTCCGGACCACGTCGAGCGGCTGCTCGTCGCCGTACTCCCAGGGCCGGGAGGCCCCGGTGACCTCGCCGGCAGCGCCCGCCGAACGCAGATCGTGCTGACCCCGACGCCCGGCGGAGAGTTCGGCGAAGATCCGGCGCAGCGCGGTGCCGCCGAGCCGGCGCAGCGCCTTCGGGCTCAACGCCAGCCCGTCCGCGCCCCGGGTCAGCCACCCCTGCCGGCGCAACTCCCGCTCCAGCTCCCGCAGCCGGCGTACGTCGTCGGCGGCGTCCCGGCCGAGGCTGCGGGAAACCGACTCGACGTCGATGTCGTCCAGGGTCGCCCCGGGATGCTCCTGGCCGAGCTGGTCCAGCAGGTCGTCGAGGTCGGCGATCTCGCCCAGCGCCCCGGCCGCCTCGCCGTAGCCGAGCGGCTGGTCGCCCCGGACCCGTTCCCGCCGTTCCCAGGCGAGATCGGGACGCAACGACCGCAGGTTGGCGTCCAGCGCGGAGAGCTGCCCCGCCAGTTCCGGGCCGAGTGACGACTCCATCAGCCGGGCCAGTTCCTCGCGCTGGTTCGGCGTCAGGGACCGCATCAGCCGCTCCCCGGCGGCGGCCCGCCGGGCCAGCGCGTCGACCAGTTCCTCGACCGTCTCCGGTTTCTCCGGGAAGAAGTCGCCGTGCCGCCGCATGAACTCGGCGAACGCGTCGGTGGTGTCCTCGCCCCGGTCGTGCCGGGCAAGCAGGTCGTTGAGATCGCCGAGCATCTCGGAGAGCTGGCGCTGCGCGGCCGGGTCGGCGGCACCCCGCATCGCGTCCCGGAGCCCGCTGAACCGCTGCTCCAGGACGTCCCGGCGGAGCCCGTCCAGAATCTGCTGGTAGCTGGCCCGCGCCTCGTCGCTGGCCCACTCGTATCCGGAGAGTTCCTCCACCGCCCGCGCGGCCTGAGAGGGCAGGTTGTCCAGCACGGCCTCGGCGAACCGGGCGTTGTCGTCGTCGCGACCCCGCAACTCGTCGCGTTCGGCGGCGAGCGCCTGGTCGAGCAGTGCCTGTGCCCGGGTCACCGCGCCGTCCAGATCTCCCCGGCGCAGCGCCTCCCGGCGCATCCGCCGGGCCCGCGCGACCAGGTCGTCGAGCCCGCCCCGGTTCTCCGGTCCGCGGCGCAGCAGATTACGCAGCGCCTCGCGCAGGCTGCCGCCGGCCAGCACCTCCGCGCCGACCGAGTCGACCGCGGCCCGCACGTCGTAGGGCGGGGCGAGCGGGTCGGGGCCGCCGCGCCAGGAGCCGTACCGGAAGCGGTTTCCGCCGGCCATGATCAGGCCCAGTCGTCGTCGCGGTCCGGACGACCGCCGAGATCCCGGTCACCGCCGCCCGGCCGCCGGCCGCTGTCCGGGCTCCGGCCGCCGTAGCGGGTACGGCCGTCGTCGGTGACGTCCTTGGCCAGCCGGCGGGTCAGGTGCAGCCCCTCCAGGACGAACTCGATCCCGGCCGCCGCCTCGGCGGGGGTCGGCGCGTCGCCCAGGCCGAGCCGGTCCAGTGCCTTGGCGAGCCCCGGTACGGTGCCCACCTGGCGCAGCAACTCGGTCGGGCCGACCAGTTCACCGGTCTCGATCACCGCACCGTCGGCGACCAGCGCGGTGAACCCGGACACGTCCAACCCGGCCAGGCGGGCCCGGAAGGTCTCGGCGGTGGCGGTACGCAGCAGGTGACCGAGGATCTCGATCTCCCGGCCCTCCTCGCCGCTCTCGAACTCGACCTTGCCGCGCAGGGTGCTGGTCACCGACACCGCGTCACCGACCCGGGCCACCGGCTCGGTGTCCGGCGCGGCGGCGGGCCGGCCGTCCGGCGTACCGGCGGCGAGCAGGCCGGCCCGGCGCAGGGCGGCGGCGGAAACGGTCTCGGCGGCGGCGATCGCGAACCGGGCGGAGACTCCGGACCGGGGGTCGACCGACGGCGACTCGCGCACCGCGCGGGCGAACCGGGCCAACACCTCCAGTACGTGTTCCGGCACCGCCGACACCAGGGCCGCCTCCTGCCGGATCAGCTCCAGCTCCAGCTCCAGGTCGAGCGGGTAGTGGGTCCGGATCTCGGCGCCGAACCGGTCCTTGAGCGGCGTGATGATCCGCCCCCGGTTGGTGTAGTCCTCCGGGTTGGCGCTCGCCACCAGCAGCAGGTCCAGCGGCAGCCGGAGCTGGTAGCCGCGAATCTGGATGTCCCGTTCCTCCAGCACGTTGAGCAGCGCCACCTGGATCCGTTCGGCCAGGTCAGGCAGCTCGTTGACGGCGAAGATGCCGCGGTTGGTCCGGGGTACCAGCCCGAAGTGGATCGTTTCCGGATCGCCGAGGGTACGTCCCTGGGCGACCCGGATCGGGTCCACGTCACCGATCAGGTCACCGACGCTGGTGTCCGGAGTGGCCAGCTTCTCGCCGTACCGCATCGACCGGTGCAGCCAGCCGATCGGCAGGTCCTCGCCGGCCTCGGCGACCGTACGACGGGACGCCGGGGTCAGCGGCTGCATCGGGTGCTCGTTCAGCTCGGAGCCCCGGAGCACCGGGGTCCATTCGTCCAACAACTGGCCGAGTGCCCGGATCAGCCGGGTCTTGCCCTGGCCCCGCTCGCCGAGCAGCACCAGGTCGTGTCCGGCCAGCAGCGCCCGTTCCACCTCGGGCAGCACCGTCTCGTCGTAGCCGACGATTCCGGGGAAGCGCGGCTCGCCGGCACGGAGCCGGGCCAGCAGGTTGTCCCGGAGTTCCTGCTTGACGGTCCGGTACTGGTGGCCGGCGGCGCGAAGCTCGCCGAGGGTGCCGGGCAGTTCGGCCGGCGGGGTCGGCGGGACCTGGGAAGTCTTTGTCACCCGCCCTACGCTAGCTCTAGATTCCGCCGACCGGCGGGTACCCGGTGGGCCAACCATGATCCTCGGCACCCTGAAGATCCGCTTCCGTTCCTGAGCCGCTGTTCAGCAGTACCCGCAGGCACCCCGGCGGCGCAGGTGGTACGCGAGGGTGGCGGCGCCGAGCGCGAACCCCCAGAGCGGCCAGAGCAGCATCGGAATCACGGTCAGGCTGCCGCCGCCCAGTTCCTCGGAGAGTTCCGGCTGCCCGTACAGGGCCAACCCGCCGGCGGTGATCGCGATCGCCACCAGACTGGCCGGGATCACGGCCAGCTTGATCGGCACCCGACGACCGGCCAGCCCGACCATCCAGCGAGGGAACCGCTCACCCCAGCGTTGCACCAGGCCCAGGGTCGCAATCGCGCCGACCACTCCGAAGGCGCCCAGCCCGACACCGGCCCAGACCAGCCCGCTGTCGTGCATCTCGTCGAGGAACTCCTCGGTGATGCCGAGCGGAATCCCGAGTCCCCAGGCGAACCGGGTGCCCGCGTACAGCACCGGGATGACCACCGCGGTGTAGGCCGCCCAGCGCCCCCAGCGGGTCGCCGACTCCGCCGAGGTCCAGGTCGCGGCGCCGGCGCGGCGCCCGCACGACGGGCAGGCCCCGGCGGTACGGAACTGCCAGCTCAACACTGCTCGGGCCAGCAGCAGTCCGGTCACGATCGAGAAGACCTTGTAGCCCAGCGCCCAGGTGAAGAGTTCGGAGTAGTCGACCGGGGGCCAGCCGAACGGCAGTCCACCGATCAACATCGGCGCGTACCCGGCGTACGTCAGCACCTGCACATCCGGCACCACCAGGAGCAGTCCGGTGACGACCAGCCAGCCGTAGCCCAGCAGCGCGATCCGGGGTGCTCCGCGCAGCCGTACCGCGTGCGGACCGGCAATCGCCAGCGCCGTCACCGCCGCGCCGAGCAGCAGCAGCGCGAAGACCGGGGCGGCGACGCCCGCCGGCACCCGCCACAGCAGGCTGCCCTCGCCGTCCGGGTCCGCTGCGCCGAACGGGTACCCGTGCCCGATGATCACCCAAGCCGAGGCCAGTAACCCGAACAGCGCGGTGCAGCCGGCTGCCAGGTAGCCGATCCGGTCCGTCCACCCGCCCCGGGCGACGGTGCCGGCATCGTCGCGCTGCGGCGAAGTGCTGGTGGTGGCCATGGCGGGTCCTTCCGTCGACGGTAGGCCCGGTTCCGGCGCTGCGGCGGGCGTGTCACCCCGCCGGAGCCTTTCCCGGGTCCTGTTCCCACCATCGCGATCCCGGGTGCCCGGGGCCTCCCGGCCGCAGGTGAACCTCCTCCCTCCACAGGGGGACTCCACAGAAGGATTCCGGAGGATCTCCAGCCGAACTCCGCAGGAGGACTTCCTCCGCCGGGTTGACCTCAAGTGGGATCGAGGTATCAGGATGTTCGCCATTGGACACGTCGCCAGCCGAATGGAGAGGAGCCGCCGCCATGAGCGTCAGTTGGGCGTACCTCTATGGACATCCCGGAGCCGATCCGGTGGCCGACCGGGTCGTGCTCGACCGGGGCGGACAGCGGACGACGTTGGTGCCGGTACCGGACGAGTCGCAGGCCGCCCCGGTGGCGGTCCAACTCGTCGAGGAGGGCGTCGGGCTCATCGAGCTGTGCGGCGGCTTCTCCGTCCAGGACGCGGCCCGGGTGATCGAGGCCGTCGACGGTCGGGTTCCGGTCGGCCACGTCACCTTCGGGGTGGAGTCCGTCCGGGGCGCCGCCGCGTACAGCGCCCAGTTCGACGCGGACCAGCCGGTCGGAGGCGGCTGACCACCGGTCCCCTGCCACCGGTCGGCGGTCAGTCCTCGGGGGATGCTGTCGGATCCGGTCCCGGATTGGTGGCCTCGAACAGGGCCACGCAGCCGCGTACGGTGACCCGGATGTCGGTGAACCGCTTGTCGAGTTGCCAGCGCAGTCCGGCCAGGTCGTCGTCGGTGTTGTGGAAGATGCCCCGGGCGTTGTAGACCGCCATCATCCGGCGGGCCGGCGCGCTGACATCCACTCCCGACGACAGGATCGTGCTCCCGAACAGCCGACCGCCGGGGCGAAGCGCCACCGCCGCATTGGTCAACACCTCGCCCTTCTCCTGCCAGCTCCCGGGCAGGCAGTGCAGCAGGAAGTTCGCCCCGACCGAGTCGTGGTGGCCAGCCTTGAGCGTGCCGTCGTCGAAGGGCAACGGCTGGAGCACGTCCGCCCGCACCACCGCCGGTTCGTACCGCGCGACCCGGGCCGCGCTCACCCGCAGCACGGTGGGGTTCAGGTCGACCAGGGTCAGCTCGGGGCGCCGGGTCGGGAAGCGGCAGCGGTCGAGAAAGTACCCGCTGCCGGTACCGAACTCCAGATGGTGGGCGCCGACGTTGCGGTCGTAGTTGGCCAGCATGTGCCGCTTGGGACAGCGCCAGAACAGTCGACAGGACAGGCCCAGGACGAACTGGTCATAGCCGGCCAGCACGAGCCGGTTGTACACGGCCTGCCCCGCGAGAACCTCGTCGGACGGTGCGCGGGGGTGGTCCTCCTGCATACGCTCCAGCTAACCGGGTCGCGGACGGCCTGACCAGCCCCGACGTGTCGTTGTGCACCCGTCGGCGAAGAGACGCGCACGAACCGGCGATGGCGGGAGGGGAGACCAACCGACGCCCGCACCCGGTTCCACCTACCTGTGGATTCTCTCGTCGTGCCTGGTCATGGTGTAGATTCGGCACCCGAGATGATCGATTTGTCCGCCGCTGTCATCGTGATCACCGGGGCCATGGCCGCCGGCAAGTCCACCGTCGCGCAGCGGCTCGCGGAGCGGCTGCCCCGAGCGGCACACGTACGCGGCGACGTGTTCCGCCGCATGATCGTCTCGGGTCAGCAGGATTTCACCCCGGAACAGGCGACCGAGGCGACGGCGCAACTGCGACTGCGTTACCGCCTCTCGGCGGCGACCGCCGACGGTTACGCCCAGTCCGGCTTCACCGCCGTGGTCCAGGATGTCATTCTCGGCCCCCAACTCGCCGACTACCTCGAACTGATCACCACCCGACCCCGCTTCGTCGTCGTACTCGCCCCCCGC
>NZ_JADPUN010000028.1 GCF_015690345.1 Plantactinospora alkalitolerans
GTGGTCGCCGACCGCGACCCGCCGGCGGACACCGCCGATCAGGGCGGCAAGCCCGGGGAGCCGGTCATCGCCGGCGAGAAGCCGACGAACGTGAAACTGCTCGACGAGGGAGCGGCGATCACCATCACCTGGACCGACCCGAGCGGCGGTACGGTGCCGTTCATCGTCGCCGGTGCCCGGGCCAACCAGGAGACCAAGGCGATGGGCACCCCCGGCGTGGGCGAGACCACGTACAAGGTCAACGCGTTGAATCCCCGGCTGGATTACTGCTTCACAGTGCTGGCGGTCTATTCCACGAACGAATACGCCCCCTCGGACCTGGTCTGTACTAACCGGGGCGGCGCGACGGCAACTCCGCGCTGATCACAATTCGACACCGATTGCAGTCCCGCTGACCTGCGACAACGACCTCGGAAGCGCAAGGTTATCCACAATTCGCAGCGCGTCCGTCCACAGCGACATGTTCCGGGTACCCGCGTACAAAGGGCTGGCCATATGATGGCACCCGGTTTCGGGGAGATTCGCTGACGACGGCGGTGGACACGACCGCCAACGCATGGGGAGGGCGGCCGGCTGTGGTCACCACAGACAACGGCTTCACAGGTAGTGACGGCATCGGCGGAGAGGGTTCCGCCGGCGTGGCGCCGGGCACGTCCCCGGCTCGTCGCCGGTCCCGCATTCGCGGTGGCGTGGTAACCATCGCGACGGTGGCGGCGCTGGCCGCCGCGATGGGTCTGACCGTTCTCGGGCTGGGCGCGGCGGACAACGCGGTGGCCAGCTACGACGCGAGTTCCTGGCTGTGGAGCATGGCCAAGAGCGAGATGGCCCGGGTCAACGGGGTCACCGGCAAGGTCGACACCCGGGTCCAGATACCGCAGGGTCGCAGCCACCAGATGCAGGTCGTCCAGACGGACCGCCTACTGATCCTGCGCGACCTGAACACCGGGCAGGTCAGCTCGCTCGACCTGGCGACGCTACAGATCATCGCGACCAC
Organism: Plantactinospora alkalitolerans; assembly: GCF_015690345.1. Classification (GTDB taxonomy): domain Bacteria; phylum Actinomycetota; class Actinomycetes; order Mycobacteriales; family Micromonosporaceae; genus Plantactinospora; species Plantactinospora alkalitolerans. The sequence goes on from NZ_JADPUN010000028.1 coordinate 995, forward strand.
CAGGACCACCGCCGGACTCGGCGTTAACGTGGCGCTGCACGAGGACTCGGCGTTCGTGGTCGACGCGGTGCAGGGCATCGTCCGGCAGCTCGACCCCCGCGCGCTCACCCCGGTCGGCGAGCAGATCAACTATCCGCCGGGCATCACCGGCGGCGCCTTCGACGGTAAGGGTCGACTCTGGATCGCGGTGCCCAGCGAGGGAACCGTCTCCGCCATCACCGCCGCCGACCTCACCGCCGGCAAGGCCGCCGCCGGTGGCGGCACGGGCGGCGGGGTCAGCCCGAAGCAGATCCGCAGCGAGGCCGTCGCCGACCCCAGCCACGACCTGACCATCTCCACCCTGGACGACGGCGTCGCGGTGCTCGACCGGACCACCAGCACGCTGACCACGCTGCGCGGCGACGAGAAGCCGTTGCCGGTCAAGCTCCCGCTCACCGGGCCCGGCGCGCTGCCGGAGCGCACCACCGGTCCGCAGGTGCCGGTTACCGTGCTCGACGACCGGAACGTCGTGGTGTCCGAGAAGGGCACGGTCGGGCGGCAGTTCAAGGTGCCCGGTGCGGGGACCCGGCTCAGCCCGGCCGTCTCCTGGGCCGGCCGGTTCTACTGCGCGGACGAGGACACCGGGACGGTCTACTCGTTCGACCTCGACGGCACATTGATCGAGAAGATCGAGATCAAGGGTGCCAACGGCCCACTGGAGTTGGAGGTCCGGGAGAACCACCTGTTCATCAACGCCCCGAACTCCGCCACCGCCCGCGTGATCGACGACAAGCACCACGTCCAGGAGGTCGACAAGTACGCGGACAACATCCTCGGCGGCGACCCGCCGCCGGACCCGCCGGCCCCACCGCCGCCGCCGAAGCCACGGATCAGCAAGCCGGGCGCACCGAAGTCGGTGACCGCCTCGGCCGGAAACGCCCAGGCACGGGTGAGCTGGCGCGCGGCCGCACCCAACGGCTCGGCGATCACCCGGTACGTGGTGCAGGGCGCCGGCCGGACCTTCGAGGTGGGCGCGAACCAGCGCTCGCTGGAGGTGACCGGCCTGACCAACGGCGAGACCTACCGGTTCGCGGTGAACGCCGTGAACGGCAAGGGCGCCGGTCCGGCCCGGAACAGCAACCCGGTCGTACCGACCTCCGAGGTGCCCGACCCGCCGGCCAGCATCACCGCGCAGGAACGACCGGACGGCACGGTGCTGGTCAAGTGGGCGGCGGCCAACGGTCAGGGTTACAAAATCAGCAAGTACGCGGTGACCGCGATCTCGGCCGGCGCGAACGCCCCGGCCGGCGAGTCGACCAAGACCGAACTGGTGATCCCCGCCGGAGAGCTCGAATACGGCAACCAGTACGCCTTCACCGTGGTCTCGATCAACGAGAAGGGTGCCGGCTCGGCCGCGTCGCCGGTCAGCAACAGCGTGGTGCCGTTCACCACCCCGGGGGCACCGGTCAACCTGAAGGCGCAGACGGTCGGCGGGTCCCGGGGCACCATCTCGATGAGCTGGAACCCGCCCGCCGACAACGGCCGACCGATCACGAAGTACCTGGTCGACGCGGGTGGCAAGCAGAGCGAGGTGACCGACACCCAGGCCACGGTCCGGGACCTGCCCGACGGCAAGGCCGTCACCGTCCGGGTCCAGGCCGTCAACGAGGCCGGTCCCGGCACCGCCGCCACCGACACGGCGAGCACGGTGGCGCCGCCCCAGGTGACGGTCACCGGAACCGCGTCGGACGCCACCTCGGTCACGGTCAACTTCACGGTGGACCAAGGCGGCGGAACGGCGGAGTGTTCGGTCACCCCGAATGGCCGGGCGAAGGTCAACGGAGGCTGTTCCAGCATCCGGGTCACCGGGCTGACCCCGGGGACGACGTACGACCTCACGGTGAGCGCGACCAACGCGGCCGGCACCGACACGGCCCCCGCCAGCCGGGCGACCCAGGCCCTCTACGGCATCGCCACCTGCCGCAACGGCCAGAACGGTGACACCGCGACGTACTGTGACGAGGACCGGCCCGGCCGCAACGGCAACGAGATCTTCTCGGTCACCCGGCAGGACAACAGCCGACAGGTCGGCTGGGTGCCGAACGGTCGCCGGTTGAAGGCGTTCTGCAAGAAGTCGGGTGAGGACGTCGACGCGTACATCTACAACAGCAACAAGCAGAGCACCTGGTGGGTCCGGGTGGAGTACGAGGGTCAGAACTACATCCCGTGGGCCTGGCTGAACCTCGAAGGGGGCGACGACATCAACGTCCTGCCGACCTGCTGATCGCACCACCGCGCAAGGAGCACCACAGCCGTGAACAACCCCGAGCCGCTTACCCCGCACCATGTGCAGGGCTTCGCCAACCTGGCCGCCCGGATCGCCGACAACATCAACTCGGTGGTGCTGGGTAAGCCGCACGTGGTCCGGTTGGCGCTGACCGCGCTGTTCGCCCAGGGGCACGTCCTGTTGGAGGACGTGCCCGGGGTCGGCAAGACCACCCTGGCCCGGGCGGTCGCGGCCACCGTGCACGGACAGTGGCGGCGGATCCAGTTCACCCCGGACCTGCTGCCGTCCGACGTCTCCGGGGTGACCATCTTCAACCAGGCGACCCGGGCCTTCGAGTTCCATCCCGGGCCGGTGTTCGCCAACATCGTCATCGCGGACGAGATCAACCGGGCCTCGCCGAAGACCCAGTCGTCGCTGCTGGAGGTGATGGAGGAACGGAACGTCACCGTCGACGGGGTGCGGCACCCCGTACCCCGGCCGTTCCTGGTGGTCGCCACCCAGAACCCGGTCGAGATGGACGGGACGTACCGGCTTCCCGAGGCGCAGCTCGACCGGTTCCTGGTGAAACTCTCCATCGGCTATCCCGACGAGGTGGTCGAGATCGAGGTGCTGCGCGGCGCCACCGTCCGGTCTCCGGAGGCGCTGGAGGCGGTCACCGACACCGCCACCGTCGGCGAGATGGTCCGGATGGCCCAGCGGGTGCACATCGCCGACCCGCTCTACGCGTACGCGGTGCGCCTGGCGGCGGCCACCCGCAACCATCCGCAGGTCCGGGTCGGGGTCAGCCCCCGGGGCGTGATCGCGCTGACCCGGGCGGCGTGCGCGTACGCCCTGATCGACGGGCGCGGCTGGATCATGCCGGAGGATCTCAAGATCCTGGCCGAGCCGGTCTTCGCACACCGGATCCTGCTCTCCCCCGACGCCCAGGTACGCGGCGTCACCGCGGCCGAGGTGCTGCACGAGGCGGTGGCGTCGGTGCCGGTGCCACTCCCCTCGGGGCAGCTCGCCTCCGCGGGCACCTGACCCCGGCACCATGACGATCACCGCACGCGGCATCGGTCTGCTCGCCGGTGCCGCCCTGCTCCTGGCCGCCGGGTTCCGCTTCGGCTACCCGGAACTCGCCCTGCTCGGCGCCACCGCCGCGATCGCGGTGGCCTGCGCCGCCGGCAACGCCCTCTGGCGGCCCCGGCTCGACGTGTCCCGGGTGGCCGATCCGGACAGGGTGGGCCGGGGTGAGCCGGCCACCATGACCCTCACGGTGCGGAACAGCGCCCGGCTGCGGTCGGCGAACCTGATCGCCGAGGACCGCTGCGGCAGCCGTCCGGTTCCGGTACCCCTGCTCCGGCTGCGCCCCGGTCGGGACACGACGGTCAGCTATCCGGTGCCCACCCACCGACGCGGGGTGATCGCCGTCGGCCCGCTCCGGGTCACCGGGCGGGACGCCCTCGGACTCATCACCGTCGCCCGGTCCCACGGCAGGACCGCACAGGTCTGGGTACATCCCCGGATCCACCTGCTGTCCGCCGTACCCGCCGGGGCGTCCCGGAGCCTGGAGGGCCGGCACGACAAGGTGCCGCAGGGCTCGATCACCTTCGACTCGCTCCGGGAGTACGTCGTCGGCGACGAACTGCGCCGGGTGCACTGGCGGAGCAGCGCAAAGGTCGGCGAGCTGATGGTCCGCGAGCAGGTGGACACCAGCCTGCCCCGGATCGTCGTACTGCTGGACAACCGGGCGGGTGCCCATCCGGACCGGACCGACGGGATCGCCGAGACGTTCGAGTCGGCGTGCGAGGCGGCGGCCTCGGTGGTCGCCGCGGCCCGCCGCGAGGATCTGCCGGTGACACTGCTGCTGGTCGCCGACGACGACGGAAGCGGGGAGTTCCTCGACCGGCTCGCCGCCGCCGACCTGGTGTCCGGGCCACGGGGCGACGACCGCGACCCGTTGCGTACCGCGACTCTCCGGTTGCGGCAGGAACGGCTCGGCGACACCCTGGTCTTCCTCACCGGGCCGGGCGCCCGCGCCGACCTGGGCTACGTGGGTGCGTTGCGGCCGGCGTACCCGTCGGTGGTCGCCGGAGTTTTCGCGGCCGGCGGACAGACCCCGGGCGCCGTGTCCGGCCTGGTCGTGATCGACGCGGCGGACGGCGCGGAGTTCGCCGCCGAGTGGGACGGGGTCCGGCGGTGGTGAGGTCGCTGCGGGCGCTGCCGGTGCCGCTGGCTCTGATCGCGATGATCGGGCTCGCGGGCGCGGTGCTCGGCCGGGTGTACGCCGATTCGCTGCTCACCCAGCTCGTGCTCGGCGCGGCGGTCGGCTCCGTCGGGGTCAGCCTGGCCGCCCGGCGGCTGCCGTCCTGGCTGGTCGCGCCGCTCTCGGTCGGCGCGCTGCTCGGCTACACCGCGTTCGCGCTGTGGTTCACCGCGCAGCGGGCCGACCTGCCGGGCGCGCTCGGCACGGTGGCGGTGGACGCGGCCCGCAACGGCATCCCCCGGCTGCTGACCGCGCTGATTCCGGTCGAACCGATGCCGGACACCGTGATCGTGCCGCTGGTCGCCGCCTGGCTGGCCGGGCTCGCCGGTGCCGAGGTCGGGATCCGGGCCAGCCGGGTGCTGCTCGGCCTGGTCGCCCCCGCCGTCCTGTACGCCGGGGCGCTCTACGTGGTGGGACCGAACGCCGAACCGACCGTCTGGTCGACGTTGGCGTTCGCCACGGCGGGAGCGGTGGCGCTCGCCGCGGGCGGGCGGCCGAGCCAGCCGCCCCCGGGTCCGTCCGACCCCGGTTCCGAGCTTCCTCCGGCGGTCCGGGCCACCATGCGGCTCCGGGTGCTCGCCAGCACCGCCGCCGGGCTGGCCGTGGTCGTCGGGCTCGCCGTGCTGCTGGCGCCGCTGGTGGCCCGCCAGGTCGGCGCCACTCCGGTCGACCCGCGCCGATACGTGCAACCACCGCAGGTCGACAGCCTCGACGAGAATCCGCTCATCCGGATCTCCGGTTGGGCGTTGAGCCCGGACCAGAAGCTGCTCGACGTGACCACCTCCGGCGGAACGGTGCCGGCCGGTCCGGCCGGCGGAGCCCCGGGCGGCGGTGCCGAGCCGACCCCGGCCGACGGCGAGGCGCCGGTCGAGCCGGACCCGGTGGAGGAGTTGGAGCAGCCGGCCGGGGTACGGATCCGGCTCGCCGTGCTGAACGACTACGACGGGGTGACCTGGCGGGTCGGCGCCACGTACCGCAACGCGGGGCGGGTTCTGCCGGCGGTGGAGTCGGTACCCGACCTCCGGACGGAACGGATCCAACAGCAGATCACCATCGACGGCCTGACCGGGCGGCTGCTGCCCGCCGTGCCGACCCCGCGCGAGGTGACCGGCGCCCGGGTGGCGTACGACCAGAGCAGCGGCACGATGATCCGGCCCGAGGGGCTGAAGTCCGGGCTGGCCTACTCGGTCACGTCGGTACGCGAGTATCCCGACTACGACCTCCTGCCGGCGGCGAACGTGCCGTCCGGCGACGCCGTCGCCCGGTTCCTCCGGGTCGAGGCGGGCGCCCCCGAGCAACTTACCCGGCTCGCCACCCAACTCGCCGAGGACAACGGCGCCCCGTACGGCCGGGCCGCGGCGATCGAGACCTTCCTCGCCGAGCACTACCGGGTGGTCCCCGACGCGCCGAGTGGGCACGCCTATCCGAACCTCAACTTCTTCCTCTTCGGCCCGAGCAACGGTGGCGGGCAACGCGGCACCTCGGAGCAGTTCGCCGCCTCGTTCGCCGTACTGGCCCGGATGATGGGCCTGCCCAGCCGGGTGGTGGTCGGCTTCCAGTCATCCACCGGCAGCGGGCCGGTACGCGCCGCGGACGCGCTCGCCTGGCCCGAGGTGCTCTTCGACGGGCTCGGCTGGGTGCCGTTCAATCCGCTGCCGAAGCCGAACACCAAGCCCCGGCCGGTCGAAGAGGATTTCAAGCCGGAGCCGGAGGACCCGACACCACCCCCGGACGAGGCCAGCGAGACCGCCGAACCCACCCCGAGCGGTACGCCCGGCCCGGCGGCGGCCCCGGACCGGCGCGGCGGCCTGGGCACACCGGTGCTGGTCGGCGGCGGTACCGGCGGTCTGCTACTGCTGCTGACCGGGCTGGCGGTGGTGGTCGTCGGCCTGCGGAGAGCCCAACGACGCCGCCGGCTCGCCGAGGGATCTCCGGCGCAACGGATCTACGGTGCCTGGCGTGAGGTGACCGACGCGTTGCGCCTGGCCGGCCGCCCGGTGCCGAACCATCTGGCGGCGACCGAGGTCGCGGAGCACGCCCGGTCCAGCATCCAGGGCGCGGCCGCCCCCTCGACTCCGACCGGCCCCGGGGACGACGTTCCGGCCCCGGCCGACCCGACGGCGACGACCCACCCGGCGACGCTGCGCCGAGCCGTTCCGCCGATCGACGACCTGGCCGTACTGGTGAACCTGGCCGCGTTCGCGCCGGGCCACGCCACCGACGACCAGGCCCGTCAGGCTGCCGAGCTGGCACTGACGTACGCGGGCGAGCTGCGCGCGGACCGGCCGTGGTGGCGGCGGGCGCTCTGGTCCCTGCATCCCGGCCCGCTGCGCTGGCGGAGTTGAGCGACTCGGCTCAGGTGGCCGCCACGGTCGCCGGGCCGAGCTGGGCGATGGTCGTGGCCAGCGCCGCCGCTCCGCCGGCCGCCAGTTCCGGAGTGGGTAGCAGGGCGAGCACCGGAATGTCGACTCCGGCCGACGCGTAGCGCTGGATCTGGGCCCGGCAGTCCTCCGGCGAGCCGTGCACCACCAGGGCGTCGACCAGGGCGTCCGGGAGCAGCTCGCCGGCTCCACGACGGTCGCCGGCCGCCCAGGCTCGCCACATGGGACCGAGCACCGGTTCCCGGCCGAGCCAGCGGTGGAACTCGGCGTACGCCGGCACGGTCAGGTAGGTGGTGATCAGCCGGCGGCCCAGCGCGCGGGCGTGCTGGACGTCTTCGGTCGGGCAGACGAAGATCCGGGCAGCGACCTCGAAGCCGGCCCGAAGCTCACCCAGCTCGGCGAGCACCCGTGGCACGTCCTCGACCGCCAGCCAGTTGAGGATCGTGCCGTCGGCCTCGGCGCCGGCGAGCCGCAGCATCCGGGGTCGCAACGCGGCCAGCAGGATCGGCGGCGGTGCGACCGGCGGCCGCTCCAACCGGAACCGCCGTACGGTGAAGGTGTCGTAGACCTCGTCGACCAGTTCGCCCCGGAGCGCCGCGCGCAGGAAGCGCAGCATGTCCCGGGTCCGGCGGTACGGCTCCACGAACCGGGTGGCGTTCCAGTCCTGGACCAGCACCGGTGACGACGCCCCGATGCCGAGCGAGAAGCGGCCCGGGGCCGCTTCGGCCAGGGCTGCGGCGCTCATCGCCAGCAGGCCGGGTCCTCGGGTGTAGACCGGCGCGACCGCGGTGCCCAGCCGCACGTCCGGCTGCCACGCCGCGGCGAGCGCCAGCGGTGTGAAGGCGTCGCTGCCGGCCACCTCGGAAGACCACAGGTCGGTGAACCCGGCGCCCACGAGTGCGGCGTAGATCGCGGCGTGCCCGGCGAGCGGGACGCCACTCAACGGCACGGTCATTCCCCAGCGTGTGGTCATCGGTCGATGGTGCCTGGTCGGTCGCCGGCCGGGCAAGATTCCGCGCCGCTGTCCTCCCGGGAGTAGGTCCGATCTTGGTAGCCTCGGCCCCGTGACCTTCTCCATAGTCGCGCGGTCCGATGACGGCAGGATGCACGGCGTCGCGGTGGCCAGCAAGTTTCTCGGGGTCGGCGCCATGGTGCCCGCCGCCGAGGCCGAGGTGGGCGCGCTGGCCACCCAGGCGTACGCCAATCTGGCCTTCCGGCCGCAGGGACTCGCCTTCCTCCGTACGGGCCTGGCCCCGGCCGACGTCGTGGCCGGGTTGGTCGCCGCGGACTCGGGCCGGATGCAGCGGCAGCTCGGGGTGGTCGGCGTCGAGGGCGAGGGGGCCAGTTACACCGGGTCGGGCTGCACCGACTGGGCCGGCGGACAGACCGGCACCGGTTGGGCGATCCAGGGCAACATCCTGACCGGTCCCGAGGTGCTGGACGAGATGCGCGACGCGTGGCTCGCGCTCTCCGACCGGCGTTTCGCGGAACGACTCCTGGGGGCGCTGGACGCCGGCGACCGGGCCGGCGGTGACCGCCGGGGTCGGCAGAGCGCGGCGCTCCTGGTGGTCGCCCGGGGCGGCGGGTACGGCGGCAGCGACGTCGTGCTGGACCTGCGGGTGGACGACCATCCCGCTCCGGTGACGGAGTTGGCCCGGCTGCTGGACGTGCACACCATGCTCTTCGGGCGACCAGATCCGCAGACGCTGCTCGACCTGACCGGTGACCTCGCCGACGAGGTGGCGGCGCTGCTCGGCGCGCTGGGCCATCCCGACGACGGCTCCGGGCTGGACGACCGGGTCGCCGCCTGGGCCGGGGTGGAGAACCTGGAGGAGCGTCTGGTGCCCGCCCGGATCGACCCGGTCGTGCTGGCCCACCTGCGCGCCCAGTCCTGACCGGGCGACCGGGGCACCGGCCGGCTCAGCCGGTCCGGCGTCGGGCTGCGTCGACGGTGTGCCGGGGTACCACCCGATGCATGGTGAGCAGTACCAGAGCGGTGACCAGCGCGGCGGTTCCGGCGATGCCCGCCGCACTGCCGCCGTACGCGACCAGGAGTTGGCGGCGGTCGAACTCCGGCATGGGCGTCGTGCGGGAGCCGTCGGTCCAGCCGATGGCGATCGCGGCGGCCAGTAGCAGTACCAGGCCGCCGATGGCCAGCACGCTGAACACCCGCCGGTTCCCGTCGGCGGGTTCGACCTCCATGTCGTCGCCCTGCCGCAGCAGCAGTACGAAGCTGGCCGCGGTCGCCCAGGCACCGACGATCAGCAGGGCCGTCACGGAGTCGCTGGGCCGGTGCCAGCCGGCCGACAGGGTGGCGACGCCGGCCGCCGCGGCGTAGCCGGCGCCGACCAGGGCACCCCAGCCCCGGACCCGGGGCGGCAGCACCATGACCAGCGCGATCGCTACCGAGGCCGCCACCGTGGTGTGTCCACTGGGCAGGCTGTTGCCGGCCGTCTCCCGCTCCGGGTCGACGCCGAAGTCCGGCCGCTCGATGAAGTACTTGAGTGCCTGGCTGGTCACGTTCGCGCCCACGATGAGCCCCACGGTCACCACCGCCAGCAGCAGCCGTCGGCGGATCAGCGCGATGAACCCGATGACGGCGGTGGCGGCGACCAACGACAGCAGGGAGACCGCGTCGAGCACACCGCCGACCATGCCCTCGATCCGCTGCCGCCCGATCGAGTTGCCGTTCAGGGCGATCGTGTCGAGTAGTTGGCCCTGCTCGGTGCCGACGGCGAACCGCCAGACCACGACGACCGTCAGGATCTGCGCCCCGGTCAGCACGACCAGCCAGGCGCCTGTCAGGATGCTGCTCCGCCCTCGCACGCGGCACACCGTAACGGACCCGCCGGGCGTGCCCGGCACCGCACCACCCGGTTGCCACGCGCTGAACGAAAGAAGCGTTCGCGGCCGGTCGTCGGCGGACCGGGAAGTGGGAACGGTTCGGAGACAGGAAGAAGCAGGAGGGGCCGCCACGGGGGAAGCGGCCCCTCCTGCTGTCCGCCAGGTTACTCCGTTCCCGGGCGGACAGCACGACAGGCTGACTGAAAACTCAGCATCCGGGGGACGGCGGAGGTCGGACGCCCGGTTCGACCGGGCCCGCGGCAAGCCGGACGGGCGGCACCAGAGGTGCCGCCCGTCCGCAGGTCGGTGCTGCTCGTCTGGCGCGTACTGCCTCCAGGAGGGAGTGGCGGGCCGGCCGGATCGCTGCGTTGGCCAATCCGGCCGGACCCGCCACGTTTGGCCTGACCGTGGGAATCAGGCCCGTATGGGAACCGGGATCAGCCGATCAGCCGGTCATAGTCGTGCAGCGCCATCGCCACGTCGATCTGCGCCCAGAAGCGGTGGTAGTTGAACGTCGGCACCGCGCCGCCGTTCAGGTACGACTCCACCTTGGGCCAGTCCGGGTCGTCCTCGAGGAACGTACGGATGCTCAGGAACGTGGAGTTGGAGTTGATCGGGTCGCCGTTCGGCATCGTGCCGGTGAAGCCGGACGGGATGTACAGACCCTGGTTGGTGCTGGAGTTGTACGGGTCGTCCATCCGGTTGTAGTCCGCCTTCGTCTCCGTCACCGAGACGCCCAGGTCGTCCTTGTGCTGCAGGACGGCGTCGAGCAGCGCCTTGGCCGTGGTCTTGGCGCCGGCGTGGTCGGCCTTCGCACCGTAGTAGATCAGCGTCCGGGCGAACGCGCCCGCGACACCGACGTCCGTGGTGTGGTCGACGACCGAGACCCGCAGGTTGCTGTTGTTCACCGAGGTGGTGCCGGAGGTCCAGTTCCCACCCGGCTGACCGGTCCAGCTCAGCGTGGACGGGATCTGGTACGTCGAGCCGCTCACCGTGGTGTTGGCCAGCGCCCAGTTGACCCACTTGTCCAGCACCGCCTTGGCCCGGGCGTCACCACTCTCGTGGTAGTACTCCGCCACCCGCTCCATGCTCCACGCCTGGAAGCCGAACCACTGGTTCGACGGCGGGTCGTGGTAGACCGGCTTGACGTCGTACACCATGCCGTAGAAGGTCGGCACGCCCGACGGGCGGGCGCTGTAGTCGCCGTTCCAGCTGTTCGTCGCGCCACCGGCGATCGCACCGTCGGCCGACTGCAGCCAGGTGTAGAAGTCGATCTGCCGGGTCAGGCTGGTCGCCCAGTCGGTCTTCGCGGTCGGCGACCGCGGGATCAGCTCGGAGACCGTGGACAGCGCCCAGGCCGCGAACGGGTTCTGGTAACCGCCGTGGTTGTGGCTGGAGCCGATCCGCCAGGACCAGCTGCTGCTGCCACCCTGCGAGCCGCCCCAGGCGTAGTACCAGGACAGCAGGTAGGCCGCGCTGTTCTTGCCGGTGCCGACCGCGCAGGACGGCGAGGCGCACCCGGGCTGCTTGAAGTACTTGTCGTACATCGCGTAGCGCAGGTAGTCGCCCATCTTGGCGGCGTTCTGGATGGTGGCGCTGATCTGGCTCTGGTTGCCCTGCTCCTTGGCCCACTTCAACGCCCAGTACGCGGCCTGGATGGCACGCGCGTCGGCGTCGGGAGCGTTGGTGTAGCGCCACTGCTGGGCGTACGAGGAGTCGCCGATGAACAGCGGCAGGTACCCGTTCGGGCCGCCGTCGGCGAACGTCTCGCAGGAGGGGTGCGGAACGGTCTCGAAGACCGACTCCTGCGGGCCGCGCTGGTAGGTGTTGATGTACGCCGGCTTGGTGGTGCCGTCGCCGCACTTGCCGAAGCCGTACACGTTGTCGACGTCGAGCAGCCAGTGCATGCCGTACACCCGGCCACTGTTGTACGTGGACTGGAGTTCGGCGGCCAGCGGGTCCTGACCGACCTTGACGTTCGCGTCGAGCTTGCCACCCTGCTGCGGGTAGAGGCTCGGCAGGTTCGCCTCGGGCGCGTAGTCCGCCGGGTCGCTGGCGTTGTAGCCCGACTGCGTCTCGGACGGGATGATGTACCGGTCCATGATCTGCCAGGCGGTGTTGAACGGGCCCCACTGTCCGGTGGTCCGGCCGTACATCGCCTCGAGGAAGAGCCAGTAGCTGAATGCCTCACTGGTGGTCTCGTGACCGTGGTCCGGGGCCTCGACCAGCAGCGTCTCGACGGAGTGGTACGGCACGCCCTCGGGGCTGAAGTAGCCGTTCGCCGGAGCCTTGATCTTGTTGTACAGCTCCAGGAACTCCTCGCCGTACTCCCCGCTCGGGTCGCCGCCCTCGTCGTCGGTCACGGTGACCGCGGTGCTCCCGGGGGTACGCCCGCTGGCGCTTCCGGTGATCGTCGCCGAGTCGTTGGTGGAGTCGGCGTCCTGCGCGGCGCTGACCGTCGCGCTGACGCCGGTGTTCCAGTTCGACGACGTGAGGGTGACGCTGGTGGGGCTGACGGTCACGTCGGCGTCGCCGGTCTTGGCCAGCGAGACGGTGACGTTGCTGGTCGGCGCGGCGCTGAGCCGGACGTTCAGCGGGGAACTGCTGCCCTCGGCAACCGTCAGGGTGGCGGGGAGGACCACGCTCGCCTGGCTGGTTCCGCTGACGGTGAAGGACACCTCGTCGATGCCGCTGAGCCCGGCGCTGTCGTACGCGCGGGCCTGGGCGGTGTAGGTGCCGGCCGGCAGGGCGCTGTTGGTGTAGCTGTACGGCGATTCGGTGTCGGTGCCGACCAGCATGCCGTTGCGGTAGAACTCGACCCGCTGGACCGGGCCCTCCGCGTCGCTCGCGGTGGCCGAGACGGTGACGTTGGCCGGCGCGGTGAACGTCGCGCCGTTGGCCGGTGCGGTGATGTCCACGGTGGGCACGGTGTTCTGAGCGTCGTTGCAGGAGACGCCGTTGACCGTGAAGGCGGTCGGGCTGGCGTTGGTCCCCGAGTAGGAGCCGTTGAACCCGATGCTGGTGGAACCACCGGTGCCGATGTTGCCGTTGTACGACATGTTCGTGGCCGTCACGTTGGCGCCGGACTGGGTCCAGTTGGCCGACCAGCCCTGGGTGACGCGCTGGTTGCCCGGGAAGGTGAATCCCAGTCGCCAGCTGGTCATCGGGTCGCCCACGTTCCGGATGGTGATGGAGGCGGTGAATCCGGTGCCCCAACTGTTGGAGGCGTAGGTGACGTCGCAGGCGGGCGCGGCATAGGCGGTACCGGGGACGACGGCGACACCCCCGACCACAAGTACGCCGGCGGCGGCCATCGCCACCCGGCGTCTTCCTAAGCTCAACTTCATGTCGTGACTTCTCCTCGCGGACCGGGCCGCGGTGGTGCCGCGGCTGTGGCGCCTCCTGCGCATGGAGCGAAGCGGTGCGCGTGGGTGGGTAGGCGCCAGGATGGTGGTGGTCAACCCGTCCCGGACCGGGGTCGGCGGACGCCGGAGGAGACGCCGGACGTGGCGGCTCCGATCGGTGCAGAGGGGGCGCCGTACCGAAATTTCGGATGCCCTCGGCGGCCCGCGATCGCGTCAGCTGTGGCTCCCTACCGCGATGCTCGACAGTGTGGCATGGGAGCGCTCCCGCAGCAAGTGGAGCCCGCACCGGTCCACTACAGACGGTCGGAGAACCGCCACTGACCTGCAGTGAAGTCGATCGAGGTAAGCACAACGGAGTTTCATCGACGTTGGCCTGATGTTTCGATCTTATTTTGGGTCTTTCACAAAAGCGTGACGCGGACTACAGTCCAAATCAACGTCGATGGGAGCGCTTCCATCGATGATGGTGTAAGTAGCTTTGGATCGCACCAGCAGCTACGGAGACTGTGAACATCCGGTCCGCCGGATTGATCCAGCCTCTTGGCGAGCTACGGGAAGTATGCCGTAGCTCGCCGACCGCTCAGCCACAAGGCTGACGGCGGGCCAGCCCGGACTCCGCCGTCGGTCATCTCACCACCGTCGAGAGGAGGTGGAACCAGAGCCACTCGCGTGGCCCGGCTCCCGCGCGGCACGCACGACATGGACGCCAATTCCGCTCGTGCGTGCTTGTAACTCACGGTGGGGACGGGGGTTGCCCTCCCCGTCCCCACACAC
>NZ_JADPUN010000269.1 GCF_015690345.1 Plantactinospora alkalitolerans
GTCCCCACCCAGCGGCGAATCTGAGCCTCAGAATGCCCCCTGGTCAGCGACAGAACTGTCACAGAAGTGATTTGAGGGGTGTACAGCAAGCGACACGACCGTCATGATCTGATGTGTACCGCTACCGGACTCCTACCGATATGAGTTTCATCTTGCTTCCTCGGTCGGTTGCGGGTCGTCCGAGAGCAACTGTGGTCATTTACCGGGGAGGGGTTTGAGCCTTGGAGGTTCGCCTGCCTGAGCCGGGCGACGCCCTTACCGGCGTCGAGATGTTCGCCGGCCTCGAGCCCGAGGTACGTCAGCGGGTCATCGCCGCAGCGGTCCCGCGCACCTATCGCAAGGGCCAACTGTTGTTCGTGGAGAACGATCCGGGCGAGTCCCTGATCGTGCTCCGCCGGGGCGCGGTCGCGGTGTTCCGCACCGCACCGACCGGAGAGCGAGCCGTGCTCAACGTGATCCGCCCGCCAGACGTGCTCGGCGAGGTGTCCCTACTGGATGCCTCCACCCGGTCCGCGTCCGCCGAGGCCATTGAGGACTGCACCGCCCTGGCGCTGTCCCGCGGGGCGTTCATGGAACTGGTGCACTCCAATCCGCGCATCCTCGACGCGGTGATGCGGTCGCTGGGCGGGCTGATCCGTCGGCTGACCGAGCAGAACGCGGATCACGTCTTCCTCGACCTGCCGGGACGGGTCGCCAAGACGCTGGTCCGGTTGGCCGGGGAGAGCCAGGCGCCGATGATCACCATCGAGCTGAACCAGAGCCAACTGGCCGAGATGGCCGGCGGCTCGCGGCAGAGCGTCAACCAGGCCATCGGGTCGTTCGCCAGCCGAGGCTGGCTGCGTACCGAGGGGCGCCGGATCGTGGTGACCGACGTCGCGGCCCTGCGCCGACGCGCCGGCATGGCCGACCGCTGACCCGCCCGACGGGCGCTTACCGCCCGTCGCCGTTCCGGCCGCCCGTCGTCGTTCCGGCCGTCCGTCCTCGTTCCAGCCGCCCGTCGTCACTCCGGCCGTCCGCCGTCACTCCGGCCGTCCGCCGCCTTCCAGCCGTCCGCCGTCACTCCGGCTCGCCATACCGCCGCCGCCCGATTCCGGTCCGGACCGAGTACGGGCGTTCCGGAGACCGCCACGGCCTCCGAAACGCCCGATCGCGCTCGATCCGGTGACGACTCAGGTCGCCCCGGGCCAGTTCGTGCTCGCACCGCCACCGCCGCCGCCACCGGTGGGTCCGGGCCAGTCCGGGCCCTCGCCACCGACGATCCCCGCGGCCTGGAGCTTCGCCAGCGTGGCGGCGTCCACATCGATCATGTCCCCCTGGGAGTGCCCGACGCCGTCGCCGTCGGTCCATTCCCTTTCCAGTCGGACGTACACCATTGCCCATCTCCCTGATAATCCGTCGATCGGTAGGCGCCAATGACTGTATCTTGGAACACTATCGGGCGAACTGTCCGCTAGCTAACAGGCCGGTTCCTGACAGACGCGCAGACGGTGATACTCGGCGGTGGCGATTCGCCCGACAATGCGGCGGTCGAGAACCTGCCGGAGCCGTCGGCCAGTACGACCGGACGGCACCGCCGCCGCCGTAGGACAGCAGGCTACTTCGACGCTGTAGGAGGTCGGCATCTCCGCTCTATGCACCAGGTGCGGCCGGACCACCGCCGTCGGCGACCGCTTCTGCGGCGGCTGCGGGACCGAACTGACTCCGGCCTGCCCACATTGCGACCAGCCGCTCGCCGCCGACGCGGCGTTCTGCACGGCCTGCGGCAAACCCCGACCGGGGCGACCCGGCCAGCGGGCGGCGGGCCCGCAGGAGGATCGGCGGCGGGTCAGCGTCCTGTTCGTGGACCTGATCGACTTCACGCCGTACGTCGAACGCGCGGATCCCGAGCTGGTCCGTGGCATGCAGACCGCCTTCTTCTCGACGGCCCGCCGGGTCATCGGCCAGTACGGCGGGGTGGTCGAAAAGTACATCGGCGATGCCGTGATGGCCCTGTTCGGCGCGCCGGTGGCGACCGAGACCGACCCGCTGCGCTGTGTGCGTGCGGGTCTGGAGTTGCAGCGGGTGCTGACCCGGTTCACCCCGACCGGCGCCGACCACCTGCGATTCCGGATCGGGGTGGCGACCGGCGAGGCACTGGTGGACGTGGCCGCCGCCCGGGACGGCGGCCAGGCGATCGTGGCCGGTGACGTGGTGAACACGGCCTCCCGGATGCAGTCGGTGGCGCCGCCCGGCGGTGTCCTGGTGTGCGGCACCACCCACGCGCTGACCAGGGATGCGATCCGCTACGAGGAGCAGGCCCCGGTGACCCTGCGCGGGCGGTCCACGCCGACCGAGGTCTGGCTGGCGCTGGCCCCCGTCCAGCGGCAGCCGCCGGACCGGGAGCCCGACACCACTCCGTTGATCGACCGCGAGCACGAGCTGGGGCTGCTGGTAAACGCCCTGCACCGGTCCATCCGGGACCGCCTTCCGCAGATGATCACGGTGCTCGGGCACGCCGGAATCGGCAAGAGCCGGTTGGTCCGCGAGCTGTTCCGGCACACCGAGCGGCTGACCGACGAGCCGCTGACCTGGCGGGTCGGCCGGTGTCCCCCGTTCGGCGAGAACGTCACCTTCGCGGCGCTGGCCGACATCGTCAAGGCCGAGGCAGGCATCCTGGACACCGATCCGGCCGCCACCGCGACCCGCCGGCTGGACTCGGCGCTGGCCGAGCTGGTCGGGCCGGGTGAGGCGGACCGGCTGATGGACGCGCTCCGCCCGGTGGTCGGGCTGCCCGGACCGACGTTGCCGGCCGAGGAGTCCGAGTCCGCCTGGCGGCGGTTCCTGGTCGCGCTCGCCGCCCGCCAGCCGACCGTGCTGGTCTTCGAGGACCTGCACTGGGCGGACGAGGCGATGCTGCACTTCGTCGAACTGCTCGGGGCGTACGCCCAGAACGTGCCGCTGCTGCTGCTCTGCACCGCCCGACCCGAACTGGTCAACCGGGAGCCCAGCTGGGCGGGGACGACCAGCGGCTCGTTGATCATCACTCTTCCTCCGCTGCGGGACACCGGCATCGCCTCGCTCTACGGCCACATCTTCGGTCAGGCGGCGTTCTCGACCGACATGCTCAGCCCGCTGGTCGAGGTGGCCGACGGCAATCCGCTCTACGCCCACGAGTACGTCCGGATGCTCATCGAGCAGGGTGCGCTGCGCCAGTCGGGACGGGGCTGGTCGCTGGAGAAGCAGCACGACATGGCGATGCCGGACAGCGTGCACTCGGTGATCGCCAACCGGGTGGACCTGCTCGACGGCCCGGACCGGACGGTGCTGCTCGCGGCGTCGGTGGTCGGCATGCAGTTCTGGCCCGGCGCCGTCGCGGCCGCGCTCGGCCAGCCCGTCGAGTCCGTCGAACGGGCCCTGCGCCAGTTGGAGCAGCGCGACTTCGTCCACGAGCAGGCGTCCTCGACCATGGCCGGCCAGGCCGAGTTCCGGTTCCGGCACGTCCTGGTCCGCGACGTCTGCTACCAGCGGCTGCCCCGGACCGAGCGGGTCGCCCGGCACGACCGGACCGCGGACTGGCTGGACAGCATGTCCCGGGGCCGGGAGACCGACCTGGCCGAGGTGCTCGCCCACCACCGTTGGGCGGCTCACGAGATCGCGCACACGCTCGGCGTCGACACCGACCGGTACGCCCCGTCCGCGCAGGACGCGCTGCACCGGGCGGCCCGGCGGGCGTACGCACTGCACGCGCTCGACGCGGCGGCCAACCACGCGGCGCGGGCGCTCGGGCTGGCCGACGACACCGATCCGGTCGGCCGGCTGCAACTGGAGCTGCTCAGTACCGAGATCTCCTACTTCCGTGACGGCACCGCCTTCCTCGCCGGTGGCGGTACCGATCAGTTGCACACGCTGGCGGACCGGCTCTTCGCGTACGGCGAGCACGGCGGGGCGGCGCGGGCCTGGACCCTGCTCGGCCAGGCCGCCTGGCTGCGGGCCGACCGGGCCGGTGCACTGGCCCGCCTCGACCACGCCGTCGAGCTGTTCGACGCGCTGCCGGACACCGCGCACAAGGCCGACGCCTACGCCGAGCTGGGCCGGCTGCACATGCTGAACTACGAACGCGACCCGGCGGTGGCCGCGGCCGGCGCGGCGGCCGACATCGCCGAACGGCTGGGACTGATCGAGACCCAGACCGACGCCCGGATCACCGTCGCGACCGCCCGTTACCAGGCGGGCGACCGGGCCGGGCTGGAGGAGTTGCGCGAGATTCTGCGGTTCTGCCAGGCCCACCAACTGCTCGCGCTGCCCAGGGTGGTGCGCAACCTCTCGCACGCGATGCGGGAGGAGGGCGACTGGATCCAGGCCAGCGAACTGACCGCGTCCTGCGAGGCGCTCACCGAGGGCGGAACGCCGATCACCGGGGGCTCGGCGGAGGCGCTGCGCGCCTACTGCGAGGGCGACTTCGGCAAGCTGCTGACCGTGGCCGACGCCTTCGTGGACACCCCGGACGGCCGGTGGGACATGCAGGTTCGCGGCGTACGGGCGTACCTGCGGGTGCTGCGCGACGAGCCGGTACCGGGCGAGGTGGCGCCGAGCTGGCCGGGTGAGCCAC
Organism: Plantactinospora alkalitolerans; assembly: GCF_015690345.1. Classification (GTDB taxonomy): domain Bacteria; phylum Actinomycetota; class Actinomycetes; order Mycobacteriales; family Micromonosporaceae; genus Plantactinospora; species Plantactinospora alkalitolerans. Next base: position 4,589 of record NZ_JADPUN010000269.1, read on the forward strand.
CCGTCGACGACGTCACGGACGCGCTGGACACCGCCCGGCGCAGCGGCTTCCACCGGTTGCACTGGAACATGCTGGGTCTGGGCGCGCTGTGCCGGGCCCTGCAGGGTCGCGCGTCCGAGGCCGCCGGGCTGCTCGCCGAGCTGGTCGAGTCGTGGTCCGTGGTGCCGGCCCTGGCCAGCGGCGAGTGGATTCCCGCCGCCGCGTACGCCGCCGCGCTGACCGACCGGGACTCGGCGGTACGGATCCGGGGCATGCTGGACCGGGTCACCCACCACACTCCGTGGGTCGAGGCGGCGCTGCGTACCGTGACCGCGGCCCTGGCTGGCTCGGACGGCGATCACGGCCGGGCCGGGCAGCTCTACACCGCGGCGGCCCAGACGTACGCGCAGATTCCGGCCATGACCGACCGGATGCTGGCGCTGGCGCTGGCCGCCAGCGAGCTGACCCTGGCCGGTGCCCGCGCCGAGGCCGAACTGGCGCTGGCCGAGGTGCGCGCGTTCGCGCTCCGGAACCGGGCACCCGGCCTGCTCCGGCTCGGCCACGCCCCGCCGGCCGCCGACACGGCGCCGGTACTCGCCTCCTGAGCGCTCCCCTGTCCCCCGGTCCGGGCCTTCCCCGGGCGGCGGCAGGCGCGGCGGGGAGCAGGCGACGGCGGCGCGGTCAGGCGTGGCGCGGTCAGGCTGCGACGGACCCGGTGGTCGACTCGGCGGGTGGCTTGACGGTCGGGGTGGCCGTGGCCTTCAACTGCTGGTTCTTGATCTTCTGAGCGTAGATGTCGACGTACTCGCGCCCGGAGAGTTCCATCAGCTCGTACATGATCTCGTCGGTGATCGCCCGCTCGACGAACCGGTCACCGGACATCCCGGCGTACCGGGAGAAGTCGAGTGGCTCACCGAACCTGATCCGGACCCGCTTGATCCGGGGAAGCAACTTTCCGGGCGGCTGGATCTCGTCGGCGTTGAGCATCACCACCGGGATGACCGGTGCCCCGCTGTCCAGCGCCAGCCGGGCCACCCCGGTCTTGCCCCGGTAGAGCCGCCCGTCCGGGGAGCGGGTGCCCTCGGGGTAGATCCCGGCGAGGTTGCCGGCCCGCAGGACGTTCAACTGGGTCTCCAGAGCCGCCTGCGCCGCCCGGCCGCCCGAGCGGTCGACCGGGATGGTGCCGGTGCCGACGAAGAACATCTTCACCAGCCAGCCCTTCAGTCCCTTGCCGGTGAAGTATTCGGCCTTCGCGACGAAGGTCACTTTTCGCTTGACCATCAGGGGCATGAAGATCGAGTCTGAGAACGACAGATGGTTGCTGGCGATGATCGCCGGACCCGAGTCGGGCACGTTGTCTCTCCCCTCGACCTTCGGCCTGAAGATCAACTTCAGCCAGGGTCCGAGGATGAGGTACTTCATCAGCCCGTACAGCACCGGTGTCCTTCCCGAGCGTCCCGCGCATCCCCACGACGGCCTCAGGCCGGCGCGGTACGCGAAAAGCGTCGCACCGGAACCACGGGCCGCGGGCGGGAACTGTCGGCAAGAAGCCTACGAAGCGGTACGGCACGCCACAACGCACTCCCGGAACCAGTGGCCGGCGTGTCACGATTCATTGCACGGTTCGTTCGTCAGCCAACGACATGATCACGGTCGAGCACCACGGGCCGGTAGGGAGGGTGTCGGGTGTCAGCGGGTGGGGCTCGCCGGGGACGGCGGGACAACGGGCTCGAGGCGACGGAGTACGCCGTCGCCGGCGATGTGGATCCGCGGCTCGGCGAGCATCTGCTCGACGTGCTCGCCGCGGGCGGCATCGCCGCCTACCTCCAGCCGTCCGCCGACCTCAATCCGGTGACCCGCACCACCACCGTGCCGGCCCGGCCGGTCGACCGGCTCTACGTCGACCGCAGCTTCCTGGCCACCGCCCGGGACTACCTGACCCAGCTCGCCGAGGAAGATCTTCCGGACCAGCCCGCTCCGCAGCCGGACCCCGACGTGGAGGCCGAGTGGGCCCGGATCATCGCCGGGTACCACACCGAGGTCGCGGCGGACCACCGGTCCTGGCCAGCCGTCGAGGACGTCGCCGTCACCGAGCCGCCCGACCGGGCCGCCGAGACCACCCCGCCGACCCGACCGAGCCAGGACCCGTCCGGCCCGGTCGACACGGGCGTACGCCGGTTGCCGTCCGCCACCGACTTCTCCGGCATCTCGGTGGGTGGCCGGGCGGACGACCCGTCACTCCTCGACGGCCTGGACACCTTCGGCACGGATCTTCCGGACGGTCCGGAGGAGCGCTACGTACCACCACCGCCGCCGCCGCTGCCCCGGATGTCGAAGTACGCGGTAGTCGGTGTACTGGCCATCACCGCCGGGTTCGCCCTCTTCCTCTTCCCGTGGCTTCTTCCGATCGACCGGGCCCTGGTGACGATGCTCGGATTCGCCGGGATCCTCACCGGCTTCGTGACCCTGATCTGGCGTCTACGGCCGGGCGACGAGGAGGACGACGACCCGGACGACGGCGCGGTGGTCTGACCCCCGGTGTCCAGATCGCGAGATTCATCGCCCTGTGAAGGCAAGATGTAACACTCGCGTAATTTCCTATCAGTAGGAATACTGCGGTAAGTTACCTTCCCCTCACGACTACCCGATCGCTCTTCATTCGCGGTGGTCGCCTCGCCCGGAACGAGGTGCCCGAATGCGACAGAGTTCCCTCGTGGTGGTGGCCAATCGGCTGCCCGTCGACGACAGCGTGGCGCCGGATGGCGCCTGCGAATGGCGCCGCAGCCCCGGTGGGCTGGTCAGCGCCCTACATCCCCTCCTCCAACACACCCCGGCGACCTGGGTGGGCTGGGCCGGCAGCGCCGGTCCCGCACCTCTGCTCGCCGACATCGACGGCGTACGGATGCACAGCGTGCCGCTGGCCCGCGACGACGTACGCGACCACTACGAAGGCTTCGCCAACTCGACGCTCTGGCCGCTCTACCACGACGCGGTGGAGCAGCCGGTCTACCATCGCCGCTGGTGGGAGGCGTACCAGCGGGTCAACCAACGGTTCGCCGAGGCCGCCGCCGAAGCCGCCGAGCCGGAGGCCGTGGTCTGGGTGCAGGACTACCACCTGCAGCTCGTGCCCGGTCTGCTCCGGGCCATCCGCCCCGACCTGCGGATCGGCTTCTTCCTGCACGTACCCTTCCCGCCGCCCGAGCTGTTCATGCAGCTCCCCCGCCGGGCCGAGCTGCTGCACGGCATGCTCGGCGCCGACCTGGTCGGCTTCCAACGGGCCCAGGCGGCGCACAACTTCGCGCAACTCGCGACCAAGGTGCTGCAACTGCCGGCCACCGACCGCCGGATCGCGGTCGGCGAGCGGGTGGTACGGATCGGCGCGTTCCCGGTCTCGATCGACATGACCGAGATGGAGGCGCTGGCCTGCCGGCCGGACGTGGCCCAGCGAGCCACCCGGATCCGCCGGGACCTCGGTGACCCGCAGCAGGTGATCCTCAGCGTCGACCGGATGGATTACACCAAGGGCATCGAGCAGCGGCTGAAGGCGTACAGCGAACTGCTCGCCACCGGGCACGTCAAGGTGCGGGACACCGTGATGGTCCAGGTGGCGGTGCCGAGCCGGGAGCGCGTCGAGCAGTACCAGATCCTGCGGGAGCGGGTGGAGCGCGAGGTCGGGCGGATCAACGGCGAATTCGGCCGGGTCGGCGAACCCGCGATCCACTACCTCACCCAGCCGTTCGACCGGGCGGAACTCGCCGCTCTCTACCGGGCCGCCGACATCATGGCCGTCACGCCGCTGCGGGACGGCATGAACCTGGTCGCCAAGGAGTACGTGGCCGCCCGGGTCGACGACGGCGGCGCGCTGCTGCTCAGCGAGTTCGCCGGGGCTGCCGCGGAGTTCCCGCAGGCGTTCCTGGTCAATCCGCACGACCTGGAGGGACTCAAGTCGACCCTGCTGCACGCCCTCCAGGCCACCCCGGTCGATCTGACCGATCGGATGCGGTCGATGCGCGAGCACCTGCGGGTGCACGACATCCGGGCGTGGGCGCGGTCCTACCTGACCTCGCTGGACCAGACCGGGAACCTGGTCACCCAACTGGCCACGACCTGACCGGCCCGGCCTGACCGGCACGACCTGACCAGCACGACCTACCGGCACGACCTACCGGCACGACCTGACCGGCACGACCTGACCAGCACGACCTGATCGGCACGGCGTGGCCGGCACGGCCTGGCCGCCCATGTCCACGCCCGCGAACGGGTGTCAGGCGAGGGTGGCCAGGCAGGAGAACTGGGTGCCCACCGGCCGGTAGCCCAGGCGCTCGTTGATCGCGAGCATCGGGGCGTTCGACTCGGCGTTCGAGGTGTAGGCGACCGTGGCGCCGCGCTCGGCGGCCCGCCGCAGCGCCGTCAACTTCGCCAGCCGGGCCAGTCCTCGGCCACGGTGCTGCGGCATGGTCGCGGTCATGTCCGACCACATCCGGTCGCCGTCCCGTTTGACAAGCGAGAACGCGACGACGTCCGGGCCGGCCACGGCAGCGGTGCTGGCCACCTTGTCCAGGGCGACGTGGTCCCAGACCTCGTACCGCCAGGTCTCGTACGAGATCGCGTCGGCCGGTACGTCACCCGGCTCGTCCGCGCTGGCGGCGACGTGCGCCTCGTAGAAGCGTCGGTCGTCCAGGTCCGCCAGGGCGACCAGTCGGACGCCGTCCGGCGCCGACTCTCCGGGTGGCGGCGGGTCCAGCGTCAGTGCCGAGTAACGCGCCTGCCGGGTCGGCTCGAAGCCACGTTTCCGGGCGAAGTCCAGCGAGTCGGCCAGCGCCCAGGCCCGGACACGCAGGATCCCGAGCAGGCCGAGATGCTCCCGCGCCGCGCCGAGCAACGCGTCGCCGGCACCGCGCCGACGATGATCCGGGTGCACGTGCAGCAGCGAGATCTCGCCGAAGTTCGGCTCCGAGGTGGTGATGTTCCGGTAGGCGGAGGCCCAGCCGATCACCCGCCCGTCGATCTCGGCGACGAACGGGACCCACTGCTCGCCGGGCGGAGGCTCCGCGATCATCTGCCGGGTCGACGCCACCCCCCGGACCAGATACGGGTAGACCACCGCGCGCAGCGCCACCACCGCCGGAGCGTCGTCGGGCACCGCTAACCGGATCCGCACCGGGCCGTCCATCACACGCCTACCTCTACAGGTCCTTGTCCAGCCAGTCGAGGATCGCGTCGATCGGCTCCCGCCACCGGGCGTCGAGCATCATGTCATGGCCCATACCGGGAAACAGCAGCGGTGCCGCACCGTACCGCCCGGCTGCCCGGGTCAGCGCGGCCGGCGGTACGACCCGGTCGTCCGGGCTGCCGAGAACCAGCAGCGGCGGGTTACCCACGGCCGGCTCGGGTGCCCGGTGCCGGAGCAACTGCCACTGGGCCCGCGACGACGCCCGGCCGAGCCGGCTGGCGTAGTCCCGGGCCGCCGCGTCCGGCAGCTCCCGGCTGAACAACTGGCGGTGGTTCAACCGCAGCGCGCCGCCGAAGACCGCCGGCAGCGTACCGACGGGATTGCGGCGCAGCGCGGCGCCGAGCGTCCCCCAGCCGCCGAACACCGGAGCGACCAGCACCCCGGCCCGCGCCGGGTAGCGGGCCAGCGCGTGCGCCACCACGAGCGCACCGGCACCGTGCCCCACCAGCACCGCCTGCCGGGGCAGGCTCGCGGCCACCTGGACCACGTCATGGGCGTACGCCCGCAGCGTCGCCTTCGGCGCCGGGCCGCTGCCGCCGTGCCCGCGCAGGCTGACCGCGTGCGCCGGAAAGGCCCGCGACGCGGCGTGTTCGAGCCAGTGCTCGGCGAAGACCCAGGCACCATGGCCGAAGCCCGGCACGAAGAGCAGCGGCGGCTTGCCCTCGGGCGCCTCGGGCGTGGCGGCCCGTACCTCCCGGTACACCGGCGGCACCGGGCTGGTCCAGTCCGTCACCCGTACCACCCGGGTCTTCACGCTGGAACCTCCAACTCGTCGAGCGTGCGCTGCAACGCGCGCAGATAGTCGATGTGCCCGATCTCGAACCAGTGCCGGGTGCTCTCCTTGACCTTGGCGGAGTGCCACCGGGTACCGGCCTCGGCGTCGACCCGGGCCGTGAAGGCGCGGGCCCGGTCCGGCGCGTTCTCGCGCAGTCGCAGCCAGCGGGCGATCGCCACGGTCTGCCAGTGCACGATCGGGAACAGGCCGGAGTCGGGCTGGAGCAGGCCGGCGACGGCGAGCGTCGGATGGCGTCGGGGAAACGCGTTGAGGTAGAGCGCGGGCCGTCCCGAGGTGTCGATACCGAGCACCTCCGGGGCCAGGAACTCGAACCGGGGCAGGTAGCCGGTCGCGAGCACGACCAGGTCCGGCTCGACCTCCTGCCCGTCGACCAGGGTCACGCTGTTACGGCGGAACCGGGCGACGTCCGGCACCGGCGTGATCGAACCATGCCCGATGGAGTGCACCAGGTGGCTGTTCACGATCGGATGGGTCTCGAAGACCTTGTGATCCGGCCGGGGCAGCCCGAACCGGGTCAGGTCACCCACGGTCAGCTTCAACATCTGGTGGAACATCCACTGCCGCACCCGCAGCGGCAGCCGGTACGCCCCGGCCGCGTCACCGACCTGGTCGGCCGGGCGGCCGAAGGCGTACTTCGGGGCGTACCAGTAGCCACGGCGGGTCGAGTGCCAGCACCTGGCCGCCTGCTGGCCCGCCTCGACGGCGATGTCACAACCGGTGTTGCCGGCGCCCACCACCAGCACCCGCTTGCCGCGAAGCTGGGTGGCGTCCTTGTACGCCGACGCGTGGATCACCTGCCCCCGGAACTCGTCCAGGCCCTCGTACGCCGGCAGCTTCGGTGACCAGTTGTGCCCGTTCGCCACCACCACGGCGGCGTACCGGGAGGTGCGCTCGGCGCCGTAGCCGCCGGTGCTGCGGGTGGTGACATCCCAGCGGTCCCCATCGGCCGGCTCGACCCGGACCACCTCGGTGCCGAACCAGATGTGCGGGCGCAGGTCGAAGTGGTCGGCGTACTGCTCCAGATAGGACAGTAACTGGCTGTGATGCGGATAGTCCGGCCAGTTGTCCGGCATGGGAAAGTCGGGGTACTCGGTCAACGGCTTGGACGAGATCAGGTGGGTGCTGGCGTAGACCGGACTGCGGTCGTGCCGCCAGTTCCAGGCCCCGCCGACCCCGGTCTCCCGTTCGTAGCAGTCGGCGCCGAAGCCGTACTCCTTCAGGTTTTTTATCGCGGTGAGGCCGCTGGCCCCGGCGCCGATGACGCAGACCGTGCCGCCCCGGTCGTAGACCGGGCGCCCGTCCCGCCAGAGGGTCGCGCTCGACTCGTGGCTCTCCTGGTCACTGAAGGTGGACACCGAAGAATCTCCTTTTGTCCGGCACAGGTGCCGACGTGCGGGGGAATCCTCTCGGCTCCCCTCGCCTTTTGTCCAGCCCGCCGCGCGCCCGGAGTTGGGTACGACCCGCCAGTACCACGTCGATGGGTTTGCTCCGGCGTGACCACCGCTTCAGACCGCACCCTCAGCGGCGCCCAGGACCGGGCCGTCGTCACGGTGGCTCACCTGGTTGCTTCTTCCAGGGTCGCCAGGGTCTCGCGCAGCCACGCCAGCTCGGTACGCGTCGTGGCCGTCGCGATCGTGAAGAGGCCCTGCCGGAACGGATCCTCGAAGTCGGCGGCGCGCAGCGGCCGGTCGCCGTCCCAGAAGAAGCTGGCCGGCTGGGTGAGGAAGTCCAACCTGCGCCGCAGGACGACGGCCTGCGCCGACGCGTCTTCCAGGTGGCGCAGGAAGGCCAGCAGCGTGAACCACCGGTTCTCGTCGGTGATGAAGAGTTCGTCCGGCACGCGTAGCCGTTCCAGCAGCGCCGTCCTGCCGTCGGTGGTCAGCGCCAGCATGTGTCGGGGCGCGGCGGCTTGACCCGGTTCGAGTTCCCGGCTGAGCAGCCCGGCATTCTCCATCCGCTTCAGGAGTGGGTACAGCGTGCCGTCGGCGATGGGCCGTACGTGTCCGGTGAGCGCGGCGATGCGCTTGCGCAGCTCGTAGCCGTGCAACCGCTTCTCGTGGAGGAAGCCGAGGACCGCGAGTTCCAACATGATCGACATCATATCCTCTTGCCAAGGTACCTCGGAGCCGATGTACCTTGGCAGCTATGCGTAGCGTGAAGGTTCTTCCCGACGGCTCCTGCCTCCGCTGGGTCGAAATCCCCGGCACCCGCCCGACCCGCGTCTACCTCCACGGCCTCGGCGCCAGCTCCGCGCCCTACTACAGCGCGGCGATCACGCACCCGGACCTGACAGGCTCCCACTCACTCCTGATCGACCTGCTCGGCTTCGGCATCAGTGACCGACCGACGGATGCGACGTACACCCTCGGAATGCACGCCGACGTCGTGGCGCGCGCACTCAGGCTGGTCACGGTGACCGGGGCCGACGTGATCGGCCACAGCATGGGTGGCGCGGTCGCGGTCGCCCTCGCCGCCCGCCACCCGGACCTCGTACGCCGACTGGTCCTCGTCGACCCGCCGCTCGATCCGGTGGAGCAGCTGCCCACCACCAAACGTCCGGGAAGTTCAGGCATTGGCGTCTACCGGAGTGAGGAGGAATTCCTCGACCACGGCTGGGACGAGACGCTGGAGTTCGTCGGGCCACAGTGGGCGGCCACCATGCGGCAGGCCGGGCCACACGCGCTCTACCGCAGCGCCAGAAGTCTGCTGCACGACACCGTCCCGACAACCCGGCAGCACCTGGAAGCGTTGCCCATCCCCCGCACCCTGCTCTACCCGGCGGCCGACGGACCCCGCTCCGACGACGACCGGCTCACGGCCGCAGGCGTCACGGTGGTGCCCGTTCCCGACTGCGGGCACAACATCATGCTCGACAACGTGGATGCCTTCGCCAGGGCAGTACGGGCCGCGCTCCCCGCCGAGCCGCAGTACCGCCTTCCGGCCACCGCAACCACGTGAACAGCGTCGAGAACCGCCAACCTGACGGTAAAAAAGCCGCCGTGGGTTCACTCGAAACCATCCACGATGATCCCTGACAGCGTCGAACCAGCCGCTCCGGGGGTGTGCGATGGCGTCCAGTGGCACCTGGCGGCACCAACTGGGGATCCTGCTGGTCGGGGCGGTGGTCCTGGCGGGCTGTTCCGGCCCGGCCGAAGACGGCGATGCGGCCCCGCCGACCGGTACGCCCACCCCGGCACCCAGCACCCCGACGGTCGTACCGACCACCCCGGCCGCGCCGGCCGAACCGGAGTTCGAGGCGGAGGAGGTCGACGACCTCGGCAAGCTGTGCGGAACCGACGACGTCAGGTACCACCGGGCCGCCTCGTACCAGGGGGCCGCGCCGCATCCCCTCGCGGTGTTCGCCAAGGAGAAGGGCAGCAAGGGGTACGAGCTGCGGTACATCCCCCGCGACGACCCGCCCGGGTACGAGCCGGAGGGCCCCGAAGAGGTCGCGCTGTTGGCCTGTCTGACCAACGTCAAGAGCCTGCCGGTCGGCACCTGCCGCTACCGGACCGGCAACAGCACGAGGGGCGTCCGGACGGACGGCCAACGATTCAGGATCGAACTGTTCGCCCTCGCCACCGGGAAGCGGATCGTGAACCGGACCTTCGACGTCGACTTCTGCCCGCCCACCCTGATCACCTACCGGGGCGAGATCCCCAAGCGGCTGACGTCCACCCTGAACGACGAACATCTCTTCCAGATGTTCGACCGGTACGTCAGCCGCACCGCTCCCTGACGTCGGGGCAGCGGACGACCGTCACGCACGTGGGGGCGGCGACGGGTCGCCGTCGAGGCGGGCCCGGGTGATGGCGACGCGTGGTCGTACCCAGGCCAGGAAGCGGGTGTGCAGGGCCACCGGGTCCGGGCCAGAGTCGGGGTTGAGGGCGCTCAGGTCCACCATCGCGGCCTGGAGTTGGCCGGCGAGGTAGCAGGACAGGCCGGTCGGGTCGGCGGCGAACTCGACGGAGAGCAGGCTGCGGGCGCCGAGGCAGGGCCAGGCGACGGCACAGATCCGGCAGAGCCAGATCGGGCGTTGCGGCGTGTGCGGCCCGATTCCCGGGCTGGTCCCCTGGCTACTCGGCTGGTCGCTCGTCATCGCGGGCCGGATCCGGCCTGGTGTGCCCGGGCGGCTGTCCTTCGTTCGGCTCGGCCGACCAGTTGCGGGTGGGCGTCGAAGGCTCCGACCCGACCATGATTGCTAGGCCGGGCTGGGCGCTGATTGGTCGGGTCGGAGCCTTCGACGCCCACCCGCAACT
>NZ_JADPUN010000270.1 GCF_015690345.1 Plantactinospora alkalitolerans
CGCTTCGTCGCGGCCGTCCGGTTGGTTCCGGGCGTCGCCGCGCTGCTCTTGCTCGGGGTCGTGCTCTTGCTCGGGGTCGTGCTCTTGCTCGGGGTCGTGCTCTTGCTCGGGGTCGTGCTCTTGCTCGGGGTCGTGCTCTTGCTCGCGGTCGTGCTCTTCCGCGCAGGGGCGCTCTTCCGCGTTGTCGACGTGCCGCTGCCGGCGCTGACGCCCTTCTTCGGGGCGGTGCTCGCAACGGTCCCGACGGTCTTCCTGGCCGTGGCGTTGTCCTTCGCCGCGACCTTCCTGGCCGTGGCACGCTTCTCGGCCGGGGTCGCCGGACCGCTCTGCCCCGTACCGGTCGCCGTCTGCTTCGTGGCGGCCTTTCCGGACCTGGACCGGGTGGTCGTGGCCGGCGCCGTGCCACCCCGCTTCGCGGTGCTCCGGGTCGGAGTCGCCTTCTTCGCCGTGGTCTTCTTCGCCGGAGACCGCCCGCTCGTCACGGCGGCACCGGCCTTCCTGGCGGCGGACTTCCGGGCCGCCCTCGGCGTCGGCGGTGTCTCCGGCGTCGCCATCCCGGTCGAGGCGGCGGTACCGGTCGCCTCGGTCACACCGGTGACCTGCTCCACGTCCGTACCGGTGACCTGCTCCAGGTCGTGCGCCGGGAACTCGGTCGTCACCTGCGGCTGTGGGGCGAGCGCCTCGGCCGACTCGGCCGCGTCCACAGAGGTCGGTGCGATCGCCGTCGGTGCCGCCGTCGGTGCCGATGCCGCTACCGCCGGTGCGCTGGAGCCCGGCATGACGGCGCGCAGCAACTGGTCCAGATCGACCGCGGGCAGCTGCCCCGGGGTGAGCCCGTCGCCCTCGCCGGCACGTACCAGGAGTTCGGTGATCCGGGTGGCGTTGCCGGTGACCTCGACCCGCAACGTCGTCGTCGCGCGGGTCTGATCGTCCGGGGCGATCGTAATTGTGTAGGAACTCACCGGGATGCAACCTCCATAGCTGAGACCGTCGAGCGGCCGCGCCGGCCCCGTCCAGGCACGCGCCGCTCCGACCTCCAATGATGTCGGCGGCCAAGCTACCTCCAGGTAAGGCAGTTGGCCAAGCCAGCGACCGTCTCCGTGCTGCCGCGACCCGCTCCGGGTACGTCGCACCAATCGACGTACCTGCATGAGGTATCTAGGATAGGCGGTCAATGTGTCCACGTTCACCAATGCCTTTCCATAACCCCCTGTCGGCCATCCGCGTACCCGCCCGGCTCCGGTCTTTTCGGCGACCCCGGAATGCGCCGTGGGCGTCCGGTGCGGACAATGCATCAACCCGATGCCCACGTCGCTCGCCCCGGTAGACCCCGACCGTCGGCGCCACCGCCTCACCCATGAGGACCGTCCGAGAGGAGCACGTCCATGCGCTTACCAGGTTCCACGAGGATCCTCGGCGCGTACGCCGTCGCGCTGGCCCTGGTCGCGTCGCCCGTGCCGGCGCAAGCCGGAACGGGCAGTCCGCCACCGGACATCGTCGTGCAGGACGGCATGACCCAGCCGGTGTTCTCGTTCGCCGACGCGATCGAGGAACGGGTGTGGGTGGAGACGCCGCTCGACACCGATTCCGACGGCCGTCGCGACCGGGTGGTGGTCGACATCTCGCGTCCCCGCGAGACCGAGACCCGGGGGATGCGGGTTCCGGTGATCCTCGAGCACTCGCCGTACCGGAAGGACACCTGGGACGACGTTCCGTACCCGAGCGTGCTCGTCGACGACCTGCCGCAGAACGCACCCGGCGGTTCGTCGGCGGCCCGCGCCGGGGACCTGGGCATCTTCCGGGCGAAGGCGAATCTGCCGGGCCAGCTCGACGACTACTACGTTCCGCGCGGCTACGCGGTGATGTCCGGGACGAGCATCGGCACCGGTGACTCCGACGGCTGCCCGACCACCGGCGACCGGGCGGAGACCCTGAGCACCAAGGCGATCATCGACTGGCTGAACGGCCGGGCCAGGGCATTCGATGCCAGCGGAGCGCCGGTCCGGGCCGGTTGGACCACCGGGGCCGTCGGGATGACCGGGGTGTCCTACAACGGGACCCTGCCGAACGTGGTGGCGACGACCGGCGTCGAGGGACTGAAGACCATCATCCCGGTCTCCGCGATCAGCAACTGGTACGACTACTACCGGGCGAACGGCCTCGTCGTGGCGCCGGGCACGTTCCAGGGTGAGGACGCGGACATCCTCACCATGTACACCGCCGGACAGGTCCGGTCCGAGGGGCCCTGCGCCGACGAGATCGCCGAGATCGCGCAGGAGCAGGATCGGATCACCGGCGACTACACCGGGTTCTGGCAGGAGCGGAACTATCTGCCGGAGGTACGTCGGGTTCGGGCCAGCGTGATGGTCGTGCACGGGCTCAACGACTGGAACGTCAAGACTGGCCAGTTCGCCGACTGGTGGGAGCAGCTCGCCCGATTCGGCGTGCCGCGCAAGCTCTGGCTGCACCAGGGCGGGCACGGTGGGCCGGGCAGCGCCGCCACCGTGACCCTGCCGGACGGGCGGTCGTGGACCTACCGGCAGACCGAGAACCGCTGGCTCGACCACTGGCTCTGGGGCGTCGACAACGACATCATGGCCGAGCCGAGGGCGGTGCTGCAGCGGGAGGACCGGGCCTACACCACGTACCCGGACTGGCCGGACCGGGCGGCCCGGAACGTCTCGGTGGAACTCTCCGCGACCAGTCCCACCGCACCGGGGACGCTGCAGACCCACGGCCCCCGGGGACGTGCCGAGCAGAGCTTCGTCGACTCTGGACGGACGATCGCGCCGACCGAACTGGTGGCCGCGCCGGAGACCGCGAACCCGAACCGGCTCGTCTACACGTCGCCGGCGCTGCGGCAGGACGTCCGGATCTCCGGGCGGCCGGAGTTGCGGGTCCGGTTGTCCGTCGACAACAGATCGGCCGCGAACCTGACCGGATACCTGGTCGACTACGGCCCGGCGGGCTCGACCGACGACCCGTTCGTGGTGACCCGGGGCTGGCTCGATCCGCAGAACCGGACCAGCGAGGCGCATTCCCGCCCGGTCCGTCAGGGCCGGATGTACGACTACCGCTGGACTCTGGAGCCGAAGGACTACGTCTTCCCGGCCGGTCACCGGCTAGGGGTCGTGGTCTTCTCCAGCGACCAGGAGTACACCCTGCTGCCGCTGCCGGGGACCCGGTTGACGGTGGCACCGTCATTCAGCGCGTTGACCATTCCCGTGGTCGGTGGGCGGCCCGCACTCGGCTTCTGAGCATCGCGCACCACACCGGCCCGATACGTGTCACGGCCCCGGACGTCGAGGACGTCCGGGGCCTGGGCGCCCGGGTGGACCGCCCACCCCGGGCGGTCAGGTCGGGCTACTTGATGTCGACCAGGTCGACGACGAAGACGAGGGTCGCACCGGGCTTGATCTGGCTGCCGGCGCCCTGGTTCCCGTAACCGAGATGCGGCGGGACGATCAGCTTTCGCCGGCCGCCGATCCGCATCCCGAGCACGCCGCGGTCCCATCCGTCGATGACCCGGCCGGCGCCGAGCTGGAAGCTGAACGGGGAACCCCGGTTCCACGACGCGTCGAACTCGTCGCCGGTGTCGAACGAGACCCCGACGTACTGCACCACGGCCCATTGGCCGGATTGGACCTCCGGACCGGTCCCGATCGTTATGTCCTCGATGACGAGGTCGGTCGGCGGTGGGCCCTCGACCAGACCTACGGTGGGCTTTTCCATCCAGGTACCTTAACTCCAGCCCACGGTCGTGATCACGTCCGCCCGTCCGGAGTGTCGGCGAGCCGGGCGGGGCCGGATCCGGCCAGCCGGGCCAGGTCGACGGTCCGGTGGATCGCCTCCGGTACGGTGCGCGGCCAAGATGTCGGCGTGTCTCGATGTGCGGCGGGTCAGCCAGCCACACTTTGATCGGTACGCTGTCGGCTCGGGAATCCGGCGCTGTGCCGAGGCGGAGCAAGCACGAGATGTTGGCCGCTCGCCAGGGCCGGTCGGCGGACATCGAGCTGGCGGGGTGAGGCCGTGACAGAACCGGATTGGGCGCCCGACGACATCGATATCGACAGGCCCAGCGCGTCCCGGATCTACGATGTCTGGTTGGGCGGGTCGCACAATTTCGAAGTCGACCGGGAGATCGCCCGCCAGACCGAGCTGGCCTGGCCCGATTCGATCCGATACGCCCGGGCCAACCGGGCGTTCCTCGGCCGTGCGGTCCGGTTTCTCGCGGCACAGGGGATCCGCCAGTTCCTCGACATCGGTTCCGGCATACCGACCGCGAACAACGTGCACGAGGTCGCGCGGCGGATCGACCCGGACGTCCGGGTGGTCTATGTGGACATCGACCCGGTGGCGGTGGCGCACAGTCGGGCGATTCTCCGCGACGACGACCGGACGGCCGTGCTCCAGGCGGATGTCCGGCGGCCACACGACATCCTCGACCAGGTCCGGCGGGGGGCCCTGCTCGACCTGGACCGCCCGGTCGCGCTGCTGCTGGTCGCGTTGATGCACTTCATCCAGGACTCCGACGAGCCGTACGAGTCGGTGACCCGCCTGGCCGACAGCCTTCCCTCGGGCAGTTACCTGGTGCTGACCCAGGGCGCCTCCGGGGCCAGCCCGGAGGCCGACGAGCGGGTCCGGGAGCTCTACCGGCGCACCCCGACTCCGCTCACCCCCCGGAACCGGGCGGAGATCGAACGGTTCTTCACCGGGTTCGAGTTGGTCGAACCCGGCCTGGTGAATCTTCCCGACTGGCGTCCGGACCCGACAGTGGAGGTCGATGACCGGTTCTCCGGGGCCCTGATCTACGCCGGGGTGGGACGCAAGCCGTGACCGATGCGGCCGACGGGCCAGGGGCGGCCTCGGCCGGTCTCGACGAGATCGCCCAGTACTGGGCGCGGCTGATTGCCCGGATCAGCTACGTACCGGTGCGTCTGGACGACCTGCGGCAGGTGCTGCGGGGCTATGCGGCGCGGCTGGCCGGTGCCGGTGCCGGTCAGGTCGTCGCCCGGGACGTCGGCGCGGCGCTGGTCGCCGACGGTTACACCCACACCGACGCGGTGCAGGCGACGATCGCCGCGCTCGCCGACCGGCTGCCGATCGGTCCGGCCGGGGTCACCGACCGGGCCGCGCTGCTCGGTGGGGTCGCCGCCGGGTACGCCCGCGCGCTGCGGGAGCGTACCCAGTCCGAACTGGAGTCGATCATCAGGGCGGTGCTGACCGCCCGGCGCAGCGCGGAACAGGCCCGGGCGGCGAGCGAGGCCCGTTTCGAGGCCCTCTTCGTCTCCTCGGCGAGCGGAATCTGCGTGGTCGATCTGGAGAACCGGATCGTCCAGGCCAACCCCGCGCTGGCCCGGATGCTCGACCGTCCGGTGGCCGAACTGGACCGTCGACGGTTGACCGGGCTGAGCCAGCCGGACCATCGGGCGGCGGTCGAGCGGGCACTCGAGGATCTTCACATCCGACGGCGGGCGCATGCGGAGCTGGACGCCGCGTTCAGCCGGCCCGACGGCGGCACGGTCTGGCTCCGGCTCTCGCTGGCGCCGGTCCGACACGACGCGATGGCCCACCTCGTGGTCACCGCGCAGGACGACACCGAGCGTTACCACCTGCAGTCCGCGCTGTCCCACCAGGCCCTGCACGACCCGCTGACGAACCTGCCCAACCGGACCCTGCTGCTGCGGCGTCTCGACGAACTGGCCGGCGGGCGCCAGCCCGACGAACACATCGGCATCTGCTATCTGGACCTCGACGGGTTCAAGACGATCAACGACTCGTTCGGGCACGCCGCCGGGGACGACGTGCTGCGTACCGTCGCCGGCCGGCTCGCCGAGTGTGTCGCCGAGCCCGGCTGGCTCGCCGGCCGCCTGGGCGGGGACGAGTTCGTCATCGTCGCGGCCGCCGGAACCGAACTCGATCAACTGGTACGGGTGGCGGAGCGGGTCGTGTCGGCGGTCCGGGAGCCCATTCCGGCAGCCGGACACCAGCTCTCGGTCTCGGTAAGCATCGGCGTGACCGACGACCGGATTCCGCACAGCCAACCGAGCGATCTGATGCGGGCCGCGGACATCGCGTTGTACTGGGCGAAAGCCGCCGGGGGAGACCGGTACGAGATCTACGACCCGAACCGGCACGATGCCCAGGCGCTCCGCTCGACGCTCAGCTCCGGACTCCGTTCGGCCCTGCAAAGCGGCGATTTCGCCCTGCGGTACCAACCCATCGTCCGGCTTGCCGACGGTGTGCCGATCGGGGCCGAGGTGCTGCTCCGGTGGACCCATCCCGAGCACGGGCCGATCGCACCGGAGATCTTCATCGATCTCGCCGAGGAACTCGGTCTGATCGGACAGTTGGGCCGGTGGGTGCTGACCCGGGGCTGCCGGGAAGCCGCCGGCTGGTACCGGGAACTCGGCGACCGGGCGCCGTTCATCAGCGTCAACCTGTCCGCGCGGCAACTGCACGACGTCGGCCTCGCCGACGAGTTGCTGCGTACCCTCGACGAGGTCGGGCTCCCGGCCCACCAGCTGCAACTGGAACTGACCGAGAGTGCCCTGCTCGGCCCGGCCCAGGGCCCGGCCGACGCGTTGGAGGCGCTGGCCGAGCACGGCGTACGGGTCGCGGTCGACGACTTCGGTACCGGTTACTCCAACCTCGCCTACCTGCGTCGGTTGCCGGTACGGGAGTTGAAGATCGCCGGATCGTTCATCGAGGGTCTCGCACCCGGTCATCCCAGCACCCCGGCCGACCGACAGATCGTGGCCAGCGTGATCGCGCTCGCCCACGGGCTCAACCTGACCGTCACCGCAGAGGGCGTGGAGACCGAGGAGCAGGCCCACCTGCTGCGCACGATGGGCTGCGACCACGCCCAGGGCTGGTGGTTCGCCCGGCCCGGCGACCCCGAAGTGATCAATCGGATGGCCGGGGGCCGGGGCGGGGACCAGGCTGGTTATTCGGTTGATCCGGTGACCACGCACTGAGTTAGGGTGGGCGGGTGTCGAGCACCTTCCAAGCCCTGATCCGCGGCTCCCTGACCGGGATGTGCACCGCTGGTGGGGCGTCGCTGCTGCTCCTGCTCCGCCCTCGGCCCCGGCGATTCGCCCTGGCCGGCTGAACCCGGAGAAAGCAGGTTCGACCTCCGGCGCCCGCTGTCGCGGCGTCGGCGCAACAGTCGTGCCCCTCCGCCGGCGTATCGCGCCGTGACCTCCATCCCGTCCTGGCGACGCCCGGCGTCGCCGTGACCGGTGGAGGCCGCGCGCGTCCGTAGCGACGCGCGACCGCGAGCCGCCGTTAGCCGCACGTCCAGGGTCATCCGAGTCCGAAACCAGTTCGGGACAGGCCCTGGCCGATCGTGCCGCCTGTCCCACAACCGGCCCGGCAGATCCGGGCGGGAGGACACGGCTGTGCCGCACAATCGCGGAAATCGAGAGCACCGTCGCCAGCTCGGCAGTCCGGGCGGCCCGGCGGCGTCCGGAAGCGACCGGGGGCGCCCCTTCCGGACCGGCCCGTCGGGGGCGCCCCGGTCGGGGACAGACCGGTCGCGGCGGGTGCTCGGACAGAACTTCCTGCGCGACGAACGCATCATCGGGCAGATAATCCGGTCCGTCCAACCGGCACCGAACGGGTTGATCCTCGAGGTCGGTGCCGGGCAGGGCGCACTGACCAGGGAACTGGTCCGGCTGTGTCGGCAGGTCGTGGCGTACGAGATCGACCCGGCCCTGGTCGCCCGGCTCGACGACGAGTTCGGCATGACCGAGAACATCCGGCTGGTGCACGGCGACTTCGTCGCGTCGCCGCCTCCGGACGAACCGTTCGCGGTGGTCGGCAACATCCCGTACGCCGCCACCAGCCGGATCGTCGACTGGTGCCTGGAGGCGCCGAACCTGACCTCCGCGACCCTGGTGACCCAACTCGAGTACGCCCGGAAGCGCTGCGGCGACTACGGCCGCTGGACGCTGCGGACCGTGCAGACCTGGCCCTGGTTCCACTGGCGACTGGCCGGTCGAATTCCCCGGGAACGGTTCCGGCCGATGCCCCGGGTGGACTCCGCCATCCTGCGGCTGGACCGCCGCCCGGTCGACCTGCTGCCGGCGGCACAGACCGTCCACTATGAACGATTCGTCGCACTCGGTTTCAGCGGCCTCGGCGGCTCGCTCGGCGCCTCGCTCCGGCGGCGGTACCCGGCCCGGCGGGTCGACGCGGCATTGCGGGCCAACCGGGTACCGCCCCAGGCCCTGGTCGGACAGGTCTGGCCGGAGCAGTGGATCGCGTTGTTCCAGGCGATCCATCCGGCCAGGCGGTGATCCGGGGCATGAGATTCGTCATGGCCGAAGCCGGGTGGGATACCCGGAAAGCGGTGAGTGACGGCACTGCCGCCGCTGCCGGACAGGTCAAATAATCGGGTGCATGAACCAGACGATGACGGCTCCCGACCCGGCGATGGCGCCGCCCGGTCGGGAAACCGTCGTCCAGGTCACCGACCTGCGGCGGCGGTACGGCGGTAGTGACGGCTTCGAGGCGGTGCGGGGGGTCTCCTTCTCGGTCGGCCGAGGGGAACTCTTCGCGCTGCTGGGCACCAACGGCGCGGGCAAGACCTCGACCCTGGAACTGGTCGAGGGGTTGGCTGTGCCGAGCGCGGGCACGATCCGGGTTTTCGGCCGGGATCCGTACCGGGAGCGGACGGCGGTACGTCCGCGTACCGGGGTGATGTTGCAGGAGGGTGGGTTCCCGGCCGACCTGACGGTCGCGGAGACGGCCCGGATGTGGGCCGGTACGCTGCCCCGGGCCCATCCCGTCGACCACACGCTGGAGCTGGTCGACCTGCGGCACCGCGCGCGTACGCAGGTGAAGCAGCTCTCCGGCGGTGAACGCCGCCGGCTCGACCTCGCGATGGCGATCCTCGGCCAGCCGGAGGTCCTCTTCCTCGACGAGCCGACCACCGGGCTGGATCCGGAGAGCCGGCACAACACCTGGCAGTTGGTCCGGGCACTGCTGGTCGACGGCATCACCGTGCTGCTGACCACCCACTACCTGGCGGAGGCGGCCGAACTCGCCGACCGGCTGGCGATCATGCATCGCGGCCGGATCGTCACCGCCGGCACCGTCGCCGACGTGGTGGCCGCGCATCCGGCCCGGATCAGTTTCGAGCTGCCGGACGGAACGAGCCCGACCGACGTGCCCACGCTGCCGGGGATTCAGCCGGCACCGGCGGGTGCCGCCCCGAGGTCCGGGTCGCGGTTGACGCTGTACACCGACGCGCTGCAGCCGGCCCTGACTGCCCTGCTGGGCTGGGCGAACGCGCGCGGCGTGGAGCTCGGCGGGTTGGACGCCCGGGCCGCGTCCCTGGAGGAGGCATTCCTCGCGGTGGCCCACTCCGAGGACGAATCCATGACGGGGGGCACCGCGTGAACGGGCGGAGCGAGAGCATCGGTCGGCTCAGCCGGCCGAGTCACGGGGACGACGAGCGAAGCGAGGAGCAGCGATGACCGCACCAGCGGGGGCGACGACCGGGCGGTCCGGGATGTCCGGCCGGCTCGGACTCGGCGGGGTGAGCCTGCGCCGGATCGGCGCGCTCGGCCGGGCCGAGATGATCCTGTTGCTGCGCAACAAGACCGCCGCGACGACCGCACTGCTGCTGCCGCTGGCCACCGTGGGGCTGTTCTCGACGTTTCTCGAGGGTGACGGGCACGTCTCCACCGGCGCCTTCCTGGCCACCGGGATGTTCGGCTTCGTCCTGCTGTACGTCGTGTACTACAACCTGGTGACGACGTACGTGGCCCGGCGCGAGGAGCGGGTGCTCAAGCGGCTGCGTACCGGGGTGGCGACCGACGCGGAGATCCTGATCGGCGCGGCGGTTCCGGCCCTGGTGCTCGCGCTGACCCAGACCGTGCTGACGGTGGTGGCCGCGATGGTCTTCATCGATCTGCCGGTACCGGTCAACCTTCCGGTGCTGCTGCTGGCGATGCTGGCCGGCTGTGCCATCTTCGTCCTGCTGGCGGCCGCCTCGTCGGGCTTCACCAGGACCGTGGAGACGGCCCAGCTCACCACCCTGCCGGTGCTGGTCATCTCGATGATCGGTTCCGGGGTCGCGGGATCGGTGGACGCGATGCCCGACACGTTCGCCACGGTGTGCCGGATGTTGCCGTTGACCCCGGTCCTCGACCTGGTCCGACTTGGCTGGCTCGGCACCACGGGGGCCGAGGCCCCGCGGGACTTCGTCGGAGTCCTGTCCGAGGCCCGGCAGCCGGCTGTGATCATATTGTTGTGGCTCGCCGTCGGCGTCTCCGCGATTCGTCGCTGGTTCCGCTGGGACACGCGTCACTAGTCCGGTTCGCATCGAGGGAGGCCCGGGAATGCGCGACGTGATCGGATGGTGGCGGGCGCGCGGCCAACCCGAACGGTTCGACCTGTTCACCCGGGCCACCCTCTACCTCGTCTCGGCGTCCGAGCCGGTGACGCTCTTCGGCTTGACCGGCGGCGAGGTGTCAGCGGTCGGCCGGACCGTCGTGCTGGTGCTCGCCCTGGCGCACACGGTGCTGTGCCTGCTCGCCGTGCGCGCCGGGATCGAGCACTACCTCGGGCGCCGGGACCGTCCGGTCGGGCTCCTGGTGGCCGGGGCCGGGATGACCCTGGCCATCACCGCCGCCTGCCTGCTCGCCGACGGGCTGGGCCGTCCGCCGGCTCAGGTGGACAGTTGGACGTTGACCGCGGCGGTCGTCGTCTCGTGCTACTTCCTCGCCGTGCTCTGCACGGTCGCCCCACCTCGCTACGCCCTGGCCGGTGCGGCCGGGATGGCCGGGAGCCTGTTGTGCGTCGGGCTCGTCGACGCGGTGCCGGCGGAGGCGGTGGTCTCCGCCGTCGCGACGCTCTTCTTCGGGTTCGTCGTGTTGCTGTTCGGCTTCCGCACCTCGCTGTGGATGCTCGGGGTGCTCTGGGAGTTGGAGCGGTCCCGGGGTAACCAGGTTCGGCTGGCGGTGGCCGAGGAGCGGCTCCGGTTCGCCCGGGACCTGCACGACGTGCTCGGCCGGAATCTGTCGGTGGTGGCCCTGAAGAGTGAGCTGGCCGCGCAGTTGGCCAAGCGGGACCGTCCCCGGGCGGTGGAGGAAATGCTGGAGGTGCGCCGGATCGCCCAGGACTCGCTGGCCGAGGTCCGTGAGGTCGTCCGGGGCTACCGTTCCGCGGATCTGGACGCGGAGCTGGCCGGTGCCCGGTCCGTACTCGCTTCGGCGGGGGTACGGTGCCGGGTACTGGGGGAGGGCCACGAGTTGAGCCCGCAGGCGCAGAACGCGCTCGGCTGGGTGGTCCGGGAGGGAACGACGAACGTGTTGCGGCACAGCGAGGCGATCACCTGTACTGTCTCGTTGCGCCAGGGCCGGCCCGCCACCGATCCGGACGGGCCGGACGGGTCGAACGGGTTGAGCGGATCGAGCGGGCCGAAGGCCGCCGCTCCGATGCCGAACGACCCGCCGGACGGCGACGCCGGCACCGGGTACGTCCCGACGATCCCGGAAGACGAGTGGCTGGTGACCCTGGTGATGGAGAACGACGGGGTGCGTCCGGGCGAGCCGCCCCAGTTCGGCAACGGCCTGCTCGGGCTCAGCGAACGACTGGCCCCGCTCGGCGGCCGGGTCACGGTCGAGCGGCGGGGTCGGGACCGGTTCCGGCTGACCGCGGCGTTGCCGGTCGCGTCGCCGCCGACCAGGGAGCCCACGCCGAACGTCCGGTCGGTGCGGGACACCGGGTCGTGGGTCGGCGCGCGCCGGGGTGGCCCCGCGTGACCAGGGCGGGTGGGCCGCCCCGCCCGTACGGCGACCACGTGTCGGGCGTTGGTGATCCTGGGCAGGGCAGCGGACCCATCCGGATCCTGCTCGCCGAGGACGAGCACCTGATCCGGGGCGCCCTGACCGCGCTGCTCGGCCTGCACGACGACCTGACGGTGATCGGGCAGGCCGCGACCGGCAGTCAGGCGTTGGCGCTGGCCCGGTCCCTGCGGCCCGATGTGGCGATGCTGGACCTGCAGATGCCGGAGCTGGACGGCATCGCGGTCGCCGAGGCGATCCACGCCGAGTTGCCGTACTGCCGGACGATGATCGTCACCAGCCACGGCCGGCCGGGACATCTCAAGCGGGCACTCTCGGCCGGGGTCCGGGGCTTCCTGCCCAAGACGGTCACGGCCGAGGTGCTCGCCGAGGTGGTCCGCACGGTCCACGGTGGCGGCCGGTACGTCGATCCGCAGCTCGCGGCCGAGGCGATCAGTGCCGGCGACAGCCCGTTCACTCCCCGCGAGGCCGACGTGCTGGAGTTGGCGGC
Source organism: Plantactinospora alkalitolerans (assembly GCF_015690345.1). GTDB lineage: Bacteria > Actinomycetota > Actinomycetes > Mycobacteriales > Micromonosporaceae > Plantactinospora > Plantactinospora alkalitolerans. The sequence continues at coordinate 12,307 of NZ_JADPUN010000270.1, forward strand.
GGACGGTGCGCCGGTCGAGGAGATCGCCCAGCGGGTCTCGCTGTCTCCGGGGACGGTACGTAACTACCTGTCCTCGGCGGCCGGCAAGGTCGGGGCCGCCAACCGGCACGAGGCGGTGAGCATCGCCCGCCGCTACGGCTGGATCTGACCGTTCAGAGCGCCCAGGGCAGCTCCCGGCGCTCCGGGTTGCCCGGCACGCTGGCGGTGCCTCCGACCGCCATGCAGACCAGGGCCTCGGCCGGCTCGGCTCCGGCCCGGATCTGTCGGACCGCTCCGGCGGGCAGGATCACGGCCTGGCCCGCGCCGATCTCCCGGGTGTCGTCGGCGATGGTGACCGAGAACGTTCCGGACAGTGGCATCCACACCTGCTCCCGGTCGATCTCGTGCACGGGTCCGGCTGCTTCCGGCGTCATCCGGACCCGCCAGGTGGCCAGCTCCCCGCTGCCCTGACTGGGCGCGGCCAGCCCGGACACCACGCCGGATGCCGACCGAATCGTCCGGCTCTCGTTCTCGGTTACCACGATCATGACGCCTCCTGAGTCAAGTTGCTTTACTTGCCGAGATGAGTAAAGCAACTTGACTCACTCGTGTCAAGATAGGGCGTGACCAGAGACCATGACCCTCTCGCCGACACCGAACTGACCTTCCTGCTCGGCCTGGGATTCCAACTGGTGCTCGCCGAGTTCGTCCGGCGGGTCGCCGAGGCCGGCCATTCGGACCTGCGCCCGGTGCACGGCCTGGCCTTCCAGGTACTGCGCGGTCCCGGTGCCACCAGCAGCGAGTTGGCGGACCGGCTCGGGGTGACCAAGCAGGCCGCCGGTCAGCTCGTCGACGACCTGGAGCGGCGTGGCTACGTGCGACGTCAGTCGCATCCCGACGGCGGGCGGCGTCGGCTGGTCGTACTGACCGAACGGGCGACCGACCATCTGGCGGTGGCGGGTCGGGTGCTGCACGGCCTGGAGGCCGAGATCGCCGCCGCGATCGGCGCGGGGGACCTGGCCAACCTGCGTACCGAGCTGACCCGCCTGGTCCGGCACCTGGCCGGCGACTCGCTGCCGCCACTGCGCCCGCTCTGGTAGCCGGACCGACCCACGGCTGGCCGGATCGACCCACGACGCCCCAGTCCGAAGTAGGCCCCGATCCGGCGAGACCACCTATTGCACTAACAGAGTAGATGAATAAGATGTACGCGTGCTGGAGTTCTATCTGGACCGTCACGCCGGGGTGCCGACCTATCTGCAACTGGTGCAGCAGGTCGCGCACGCCCTCCGGGTCGGCGCACTGCATCCGGGCGACCGGCTGCCCACCGTCAAGGAGGCCTCGGCCCAACTGGCGATCAACCCGAACACGGTGCTCAAGGCGTACCGCGAGCTGGAGCGTTCCGGTCTGGTCGAGGCACACCCCGGTCGGGGCACCTTCGTCCGGGCCGGCGTCGCCGCACCGGCCGTCCCGGACCATCCGGTGCTGCGGGACGAACTCGTCGCCTGGGTCGCCCGGGCCCGGACGGCCGGGTTGACCGCCGACGACGTGCTGGCCCTGGTCACCCGGGCGGTCCGGGCCGGCTATCCGGATCGGACGGAGGTGGCCTGATGCCCGAGCTGCCCGCGGTCCTGCTGACCGGAGTCGGTTACCGGCACGGCCGGGTCCAGGCCCTGCGCGACTGCTCCCTGTCGGTACCGCCGGGCCGGGTGGTCGGGCTGATCGGCCCGAACGGCGCCGGCAAGACCACCCTGCTGCACCTGATGGTCGGCCTGATCCGGCCGGACCGGGGCGCGGTACGGGTATTCGGGCGGCCGCCCGGCGGCGATTCGGAAACCCTGGACCGGATCGCCTTCCTCGCCCAGGACAAACCGTTGTACGGCGGCTTCACCGTCGCCGACACCATGCGGATGGGGCGGTACCTGAACTCGCGCTGGTCCGACGAACTCGCGCGGGAGCGGCTCGCCCGGCTCGGCATTCCGCTCGACCGCCGGGTCCGCCGACTCTCCGGCGGCCAGCGCTCCCAGGTGGCGATCACCCTGGCGATGGCGAAGCGACCCGACCTGATGGTGCTGGACGAACCGCTCGCCGACCTGGACCCGTTGCGCCGGCACGAGGTGATGTCCGACCTGATGGCGCTCACCGCCGAGACCGGAATGACCGTCGTCCTCTCCTCGCACGTCGTGGTCGAACTGGAGGAGACCTGCGACCACCTGATCCTGCTCGGTGACGGTCGGGTCCAGTTGGCCGGCGACCTGGACGACGTCCGGGCCGGACATCACGCGCTCAGTGGACCGGCCGCGCTGGTCGAGGCGCTGCCGAAGGCCGGCACGGTGGTGCACGCCACCCAGGTCGGAGAGCACGCCGGCCTGCTGTGGCGGTCCGACCGGCCGCCCAGCGACCCGCGCTGGGCGGTCCGGACGCCCGGGGTCGCCGACATCGTGCTGGCCTACCTGCGTGCCCCGGAGGTAACCGCACTGCCCCGCCCCACCCTGGTGTCCCCGCAGGAGTCGCGATGCTCTGGGTC
>NZ_JADPUN010000271.1 GCF_015690345.1 Plantactinospora alkalitolerans
CCCGCGATACCGAGCGCGGTCTTACGGATCGGAGTCTCGGTGATGGCCGGTAGCCACTTCTTGACGGTAGTCATGATGGTTGCCTTCCATTCCGGGGGTAAGACGGACCGCGAACCACGCGACGCGCGGGGGGCGCACGCCACCGTCAACGGCTCGTCAGAAAGGAAACAGCGGGAGAACCGCTGCGCGCCCGGGCGATCAGCACCACTGTGCGTGCTCCAGGCGTACGGGGGATGTAACCGTGGTCGGCGGCCCAGGATTCCCGGTGGCCAGCGAACCGGCCACTTGATCATGGCCGGACAACCGGCGAACCGGACCTCGGGACCGAACCGGCCTCGACCCGACAGACAACCCATCCCCGCGACCGGTGGTGACCTGCCCGAGGGGGGCGCTGCTGTGGTCGTCGCAGGGTATAACCGTGGCCGCCCGCCGGGTGTTCCGCCAACCGGGCCGCCCGCTAAGTCGATCATCACCGGATCCGGACACCGGCCCCGCACCACTCACCGGCGCAGACGGAGCCGCACGGATCCGGTCAGCGGTCGGTGCGTAACCGGTCAGACGTCGCAGCGAGGCTCGATCGGACCGAAAGTCCACGCGATCCTGACTGGGGAACGACATGACCCATTCGACGAGCGGGGCCGCGCCGGCGGCCGTGTCCGGGTACTCCGATCCGCCCGCTTCAGCGGTCCCGCCGACCGGCCAGCCACCGAAACGAGCCGTGAGCTGGTGGCGGCGACCGTGGGTGCTGCCCCTGGCAGTGATCGCCGTCGCCTTCGTCGCCTTCTCGCTGCCTCCGTACCTGTCGTTCGACCCGGCCACGTCGAGGGTCCCGGAACCGGGGTATCGGGTGCACTATCCGTTTCTGGTGGCGCACGTGCTGTTCGGCTCGGTCGCGCTGCTCAGCTGTGGATTCCAGGTGTGGCCGTGGTTCCGGCAGCGGTACCCCGCCGCACACCGCAGGATCGGTCGGCTGTACGTCTTCGGCGGCGTCCTGCCCGCCGGGGTCACCGGCGTGGTGATCGGGGCGATCAGTCCGTTCGGTCCGGCGGTCCGGGTGAGCAACGTGCTGCTGGCGCTGCTCTGGCTGGTCTGCACCATCACCGGGTACCGGATGGCCCGGCAACGGCGGTTCGTCGACCATCGGCGCTGGATGATCCGTAGCTTCGCGCTCACCGCCTCGATCATCACCAACCGCATCTACGGCGCGATAACTGCCGTCGTTCTCTGGCCGCAGCTCGCCACCACCTTCGGCGGTGACGAGGACGAACTGACGCGTACGATCGCCACCATCGGCGCCTGGTCCGGCTGGGTCGTCGCGCTGCTCGTGGCGGAGTGGTGGCTGGAGCGTGGCGACATGGCCCGACGGCGAGCGGCCGCGCAGCGCGTCGACCGGCCTGTCCGCACCCACCGGTGAGCTGCGAGACTTCCTGGTGCCCTCGGCCCGGTGCGCCGCCGCGACCGGCCGCGGGGCGGCGCCCCGCCGCCGGAACTACCGTCGATCGAGACGGCGGATCAGCCCGGTCGTCGGGCGGGACGGCCGTGACATGCTACGACGGATCGGGACCGAGATCTTGAGGAGGCAGCGTGAGCCAGGAAGTGCGCGGGGTCATCGCCCGGGGCAAGGGTGCGCCGGTCGAGATGGCCACCATCGTCGTACCGGATCCGGGTCCGGGTGAGGCCGTGGTGCGGGTGCAGGCCTGCGGCGTCTGCCACACCGACCTGCACTACCGCGAGGGCGGTATCAACGACGACTTTCCGTTCCTGCTCGGGCACGAGGCCGCCGGGATCGTGGAGCAGGTCGGCGCCGGGGTGACCGACGTCGAGCCGGGCGACTTCGTGGTGCTCAACTGGCGGGCGGTCTGCGGAACCTGCCGGGCCTGTCGACGCGGCAAGCCGTGGTACTGCTTCGCCACCCACAACGCGACGCAGAAGATGACGCTGACCGACGGCACCGAACTCTCCCCGGCGCTCGGCATCGGCGCGTTCGTGGAGAAGACGCTCGTACACGCCGGGCAGTGCACCAAGGTGGACCCGGCGGCCCGTCCGGCCGCCGTCGGCCTGCTGGGCTGCGGTGTGATGGCCGGGCTCGGCGCGGCGGTGAACACCGGTGGGGTGACCCGGGGCGACTCGGTCGCGGTCATCGGCTGCGGCGGCGTCGGTGACGGCGCGGTGGCCGGCGCGGCGCTGGCCGGAGCGACGACGATCATCGCGGTGGACACCGACCCCCGCAAGCTGGAGTGGGCCCGGGGATTCGGGGCGACGCACACCGTGAACGCCCGGGAGACCGACCCGGTCGAGGCGATCCGGGAGCTGACCGGAGGCTTCGGCGCCGATGTGGTGATCGAGGCGGTCGGCCGACCGGAGACCTGGAAGCAGGCCTTCTACGCCCGCGACCTCGCCGGCACCGTCGTCCTGGTCGGGGTGCCCACCCCGGAGATGAAGGTTCCCGACCTGCCGCTGATCGACGTCTTCGGCCGGGGCGGTGCCCTCAAGTCGAGCTGGTACGGCGACTGCCTGCCGAGCCGCGACTTCCCGATGCTGACCTCGCTCTACCTCCAGGGTCGGCTGGACCTGGACGCCTTCGTCACCGAGGAGATCGCGCTCGACCAGGTGGAGGACGCGTTCGGCAAGATGCATCACGGCGACGTGCTGCGGTCGGTGGTGATCTTCTGATGGCGGCCCGGATCGACCACGCGGTCACCTCCGGCACCTTCTCGCTCGACGGTCAGACCTTCGAGGTGGACAACAACGTCTGGGTGGTCGGCGACGACGACGAGTGCGTGGTGATCGACGCGCCGCACGACGTGGAGGCGATCGTGGCGGCGGTCGGCGGACGACGGGTGCTGGCCATCCTGGCGACGCACGCGCACGACGACCACGTACGGGTGGCACCGGCACTGGCCGACGTCACCGGTGCCCAGGTGTGGCTGCACCCCGCCGACCGGGTGCTGTGGGACATGGTGCACCCGGACGTGGCACCGGGTGCGGAACTGCGGGACGGGCAGACGATCGAGGTGGCCGGCGTCGCGCTCCGCGTACTCCACACCCCCGGACACAGCCCGGGGGCCTGCTCGTTCCACGCGCCCGAACTCGGCGCGGTCTTCACCGGTGACACCCTGTTCCAGGGCGGGCCCGGCGCCACCGGCCGCTCGTTCAGCGACTTCGGCACCATCGTCGGCTCCATCCGGCAGCGCCTGCTGAGCCTGCCGGCGGAGACGGTGGTGCACACCGGGCACGGCGCGAGCACCACGATCGGGGACGAGGCGCCGCACCTGGACGAGTGGCTTGCCCGAGGCCACTGACCCCGAGGCGTCGCCGCACCAGGTCCCCGTTCGCCATCCGGGCGCGATGGCGAACGGCCCGACCGGGACGGGGTCGCCGAACGCCCGGCCGGACCCTCCTCCCGGCCCGATCGGGTGCGCGGTCGTTCCGCCGACGCCGACGCCGTCCCGCCGGCTGACAATTGTCATGGTCAGGTCGTGACGGGCGGGCCGGTGCGGCGGGGCCGGCGTTACGCAGCATTACCCGTATGCCGACAACCACTCCCGCGGTCGAACTGACCGGTCTCACCAAGAGGTACGGCGCGGTGACCGCCGTCGACGGGCTCAGCCTGCGTATCGAAGCCGGCGAGGTGGTGGCCTTCCTCGGCCCGAACGGGGCCGGCAAGACCACCACCCTCGACATGCTCCTCGGACTGGCCCGGCCCAGCACCGGCAGTGTCCGGGTCTACGGCGATACGCCGACGGATGCGGTCGCCCTCGGCCGGATCGCGGCCGTGATGCAGAGCGGCGGCCTGTTGAAGGACATGACCGTCGCCGAAACCGTCCGGATGACCGCCAACCTCTACCCGCACGCCCGGCCGGTCGCCGAGGTGCTCGACCGGGCCGGCATCACCGACATCGCCGGCCGGCGGGTGGCCAAGTGCTCCGGTGGACAGCAGCAGCGGCTGCGCTTCGCGATGGCCCTGTTGCCCGATCCGGACCTGATGGTGCTGGACGAGCCGACGACCGGGATGGACGTCGAGGGACGGCGCGACTTCTGGACGGCGATCCGCCGGGACGCCCGGGCCGGCCGGACCGTGCTCTTCGCCACCCACTACCTGGAGGAGGCGGACGCGTACGCCGACCGGATCGTGCTGATCCGGCAGGGGCGGATCGTCGCCGACGGCACCACCGCGGAGGTCAAGAACCTGGCCGCCGGCCGGCTGGTCCGGGCGACCCTGCCCGGCGCGGACCAGGTCTCGCTGGCCGGACTGCCCGGTGTCGAATCGGTCGAGGTACGCGGGGACACCGTCCTCGTGCAGGCCGCCGACTCCGACGAGGTGGCCCGGTACCTGCTGAACCACACCTCGGCACGGGACCTGGAGATCACTTCTCGCAATCTCGAGGACGCCTTCCTCGCCCTGACCACCGGTACGGCCGCAGACGAACTTCAGGGGAGCACCCGATGACCACGACCGTCATGCCCCGACAACGCCCCGCGATGGGCGGGTTCAACGTGCCGAACCTGCTGCTGGAGATCCGCAGGGTGCTGCGCAACCGCCGTACCCTGTTTTTCATCCTGGTCATGCCGGCGGTGTTCTTCCTGCTCTTCGGCCTGCCCAACAAGGGACAGTCGTTGGACAACGGCGCCCCGGTGACCGGCTACATCATGATCAGCCTCGCCGTGTACGGCGCGATGGTCGCCACCACCAGCGGCGGCGGGATGGTCGCGGTCGAGCGGGCGCAGGGCTGGAGCCGGCAGCTCCGGTTGACCCCGCTACGCCCCGCCGCGTACGTCGCCACCAAGGTGCTCACCGCGATGACGCTCGGACTGCTGGCGGTGCTGGTCGAGTTCGTGGTCGGCGCGGTCTGCGGGGTCAGCATGCCGGCCCACGTCTGGCTGCTCTCCGGACTGGCGGCCTGGCTCGGGTCGTTGGTCTTCGCCGCGTTCGGTCTCTTCGTCGGCTACCTCGCCCCGGCCGAGAACGTGATGCAGTTCCTCGGTCCGATCCTGGCCATCCTGGCGATGTTCGGCGGGCTCTTCGTACCGCTGGAGGTGCTGCCGGAGGTCATGCAGCAGATCGCCAGGTTCACCCCGGTGTACGGCGTGGGCGAACTCGCCCGCAGCCCGCTCACCGGCACCGGTGCCACCGCCGGCGCGGTCGCGAACGTGGTGCTCTGGACCGTGGCCTTCGGCTTCGGCGCGGCCCGGCTGTTCCGCCGGGACACCCAGCGGGTGTGACCGGGTTGTGGGTCGGGCGCGTCGGGGCGGGCCGCCAGGGGTGGGCCGGTTAGCGTGGCCGGTGTGACGGATCCGCGCCGAGGCGTCCGCTTCGGTTCCAGGTTCGGCTGGCTGGTCGCCGTGGTGTGGCTGGTCTACCTCGGGGAGCCGCTGGGCACGATCTGGAAACATCCGTCCGGCCTGGCCCGGGACCTGGGGCTCGCCGCGATCGTGGTCTTCGGAGCCGGATATCTGGGCCTGTTCATCCGGCTCCGGGCGGCGATCTGGCGGCGTCGCCCGATCCCGCCCGGTCAGGCGGCGGCTGCGCTCGGCGGACTGTTCGCGGTCGGCACGCTCACCATTCCGTCGGCCGGCGAGGACTGGCTGGTCACCCTGGTCTACGTGTCGGCCTCCGCGGTGCTGATCCTGCCGACCCGACCCGCCCTCGGGCTGGTCGCCGTGCTGGCCGTCATCCCGGTGGCCGTGCCCCAGTTCGTTCCGACCTGGGAGCCGGAGTCCGGGGTGGCGTTCGCGGTGCTGCTCGCCGCGCTCGCGGTGTTCGCGTTCAGCCGACTGGTCGAACGGCAGAACCAGCTGCTCGACGCCCAGCAGGAGATCCACCGGCTGGCGGTCGCGGAGGAGCGGGCCCGGACCGCCCGGGACCTGCACGACATTCTCGGGCACTCGCTCACCGTCATCGCGGTCAAGGCGGAGCTGGCCGGCCGGCTGCTCGAGGTGGATCCGGGCCGAGCCGGTGCCGAGGTGGCGGACCTGGAGCGGCTGGCGCGGGAGGCGCTCGCCGATGTCCGGTCCACCGTCGGGGCGTACCGTGAGATCACCCTCAGCACCGAGTTGGCCAGCGCCCGCACGGCGCTGCGGGCGGCGGGCGTGGCGGCGGAGCTGCCGACCTCGGACGTCGAACTGCCTCCGGCGCGCAGCGAACTCTTCGGCTGGGCGGTCCGGGAAGGGGTGACCAACGTGGTACGGCACAGCGGTGCGCGACGCTGCGTCATCCGGGTCCGGCTCGACGAGGTCGAGGTGCTCGACGACGGCCGGGGGCCGCTGGTCGACGGGGCGGACGGGCCGCACCCCGGTCACGGCCTGCTCGGGCTGCGGGAGCGGGCGGAACAGCTGGGTGCCCGGGTCGTCGTCGGCCGTGGGCCGGGCGGACGCGGATTCCGGCTCCAGGTCAGCTTCGCCGGGAGGACGCCGTGACCGTGCCGATCCGGCTGTTGCTCGCCGACGACCAGGCCCTGGTCCGGGGTGCCCTGGCCGCGCTGCTCTCCCTCGAACCCGACCTGACGGTGGTGGCCGAGGTCGGTCGTGGTGACGAGGTGCTGGCGGCCGCCCGCCGGACCGGGCCGGACGTCGCGCTGCTCGACGTCGAGATGCCGGGCCTGGACGGGATCGCCGTCGCCGCCGCACTGCGGGCGGAACTGCCCGACTGCCGAGTGCTGGTGGTCACCACCTTCGGCCGTCCGGGCTATCTGCGCCGGGCGATGGAGGCCGGCGCGGGTGGCTTCGTGGTGAAGGACACCCCGGCGCGGCAGCTCGCGGACGCGGTCCGACGGGTGCACGCCGGCCTGCGGGTGGTCGACCCGACGCTGGCCGCGGAGACCCTGGCCAGTGGGCACAGCCCGCTGACCGAGCGGGAGACCGAGGTGCTCCGGGCGGCCCGCAGCGGGGAACCCGCCGGGGCACTCGCCCGAGCGTTGCACCTGTCCGAGGGGACCGTACGCAACCACCTTTCGGCGGCCATCGGCAAGACCGGGGCGCGGACCCGGGCCGAGGCCGTCCGGATCGCCGAGGAGAACGGTTGGCTCCTCGGCGATCCGGACGACTGACCGGGCTCACATGAAATAGCGCAGCCAGACGTACAGCCAGGCGATCACGGTGCTCAGGATCGTGACGACGATCCCGTACTTGGTGAACTGCCAGAACGAGATCCGGTGTCCCGTCCTGGCGGCGATGCCGATGGCCACCACGTTGGCGCTGGCGGCGACCGCGGTGCCGTTGCCACCGAAGTCCGCACCGAGCGCGAAGGCCCACCAGAGCGCCTGGCCGGTCCCCGGATCCGGTGCCTCGGCCACCAGCCCCTCGACCACCGGCGCCATCGTGGCGACGTACGGGATGTTGTCGAAGAAGGCGCCCAGGATCGCGGACCCGAACAGCAGCGCGGTCGCCGCGGCGAAGAAGTTGCCGTCGACCTGGTCGATCACCCACTCGCCGAACGTGGTGATCACCCCGGTGTGTACCAGCCCGGAGACCATCACGAACAGGCCCATGAAGAAGACCAGGGTGGGCCACTCGACCTCGTGGAGTACGTCGGAGACATCCATTTTGGAAACCAGCAGCATGGTTCCGGCGCCGACCATCGCTACCACGGACGGGTCGACGTGCAGCACGGAGTGCAGCCCGAAACCGACGACGACCAGGCCGAGCACGATCAGGCAGCGGACCAGCAGGCGTACGTCGGTGATCGCCCGCCGCTCCTGCAACGCCATCACGGCGGCCACGTGCTCCGGGTTGTACTGGAAGGATTTCCGGAACAGCACCCGGGTGAAGACCACGAAGACCGCGAAGATCACGACCACGATCGGGGCCATGTGCACGAGGAAGTCCCCGAAGGTCAGCCCGGCCCGGCTGCCGATGATGATGTTGGGTGGGTCGCCGATCAGCGTCGCGGCACCGCCGATGTTGGAGGCCAGCACCTCGGCGATGAGGTACGGCTGGGCCGGGATGTGCAGCCGGTTGCAGACCACCACGGTGACCGGTGCGACCAGCATGATCGTGGTGACGTTGTCGAGGAACGGCGACGCGATGGCAGTGATCACCATCAGCATCACCATCAGCCGGTACGGTCGCCCGGACGACTTCTTGGCGGCCCAGATCGCGAGGAAGTCGAAGACTCCGGTCTGCTTGATGACGCCAACGATGATCATCATGCCGAGCAGCAGGAAGATGACCTTCCAGTCGATCCCCTCGTGCTCGGAGAAGAAGACGTCCGCGCCGGGGGCGAGCCCGAGGACGGTCATCGCCGCCGCGGCGATCAGTACGACCTTGACCTTGTCCGCCTTCTCGGTGGCGATGAAGAAGAACGCCACGACGAAGATGACGAGCGCGATGACAGCGCTCAACGGACCGGCCCCGTCAGCTCGGCCGCGACGACGTGGATCCTGGCCGGGGTCGTCGTCGCCCCCGCCGGGCTCAGATGTCCGGGTCGAGGATGGCGAGCCTGGTCAGCAGCCGGTCCAGGGTGATCGCTCCGACGAGTACGCCGACCTGGTCGACGACCGCCACCAGCGGACTGCGCTGCCGGGACATCAGGGCGGCCACCTCCAGCAGGGTTCCGTCGAGGCCGACGGTGGTCACCCGGGCCGGCTCCCGGAGCAGGCAGTCGCCGACGGTGAGGTTGCCCAACTCCTGCCAGAAGATGTCGGCATGCGCCTCGTCGATGGCTCTGGCCAGGGCCGCGTCCTCCCGGTAGCTGCCGGGAACCGCCATCCGCAGCACCTGTGTGCCGGGAAGTACGTTCCTCGGACGTCCCCGCGCGTCGACCACGATCAGACCCGGTAGCCGGCTGAGCGCCATCAGTCGGACCGCTCGCGCGACGGAATCCTGGACGGTCACCGTCGGCACCGCCACGGCGATCTGACGTGCTTGCATGACACCATCCCCCGGGGCATGGGCCAGCCTCGGCCGGCACACTCGAATGATCCAACAATTGGCCCCCCACACGGCCGCTGCGACCCGACAGGCACTCCACGCTTTTGCGGCGCGGCGGTCGGACTCCGTACTCGGCTGTGCGACGTGGCGGTCGGACTCCGTAATCGGCTGTGCGACGCGGCGGTCGGACTCCGTAATCGGGTGCCGGGCTCATGCGGGTCCACCGATCAGGTCCGACAGCCGGCGTTCGAGATTGGCGAGCCGGTCGGCGACCGGGCTGCTGTGCAGGATCTCGGCGATCTGGTCGGCCTCGTCGTGCTCCAACCCGATGCGCTGGGCCGGTACGTCCGGATCGTCGGGTCCGTAGAGCAGGAGCGATCGCTGGTCGGCATGGTCCACCAGTACGGCGAACCGCTGGCCACCCCGGGTCAGGAAGTGGTGCACGACGCCGACGCCGGGGACGGTGGTCCTGGTGATGTCCACTGTGGCCTCGCTCGGGGTAGGGGCGGCGAGGGCGCCGATCCGACCTCGGGCCCGGTGTCGGGCTCGGGTTCGGAATCGGTCGCCGGTTCCGGTCTCGGTCTCGGGTCGGCCGCCGGTTCCGTTACCAAGAATCGGGGAAGTCGCAGCTCACGCCCATTGGGCGCGACACCCATCTGGCCCGAGGCGGAACATGCAGATTTCCGGACCGGACTGATGGGTGATCCGCCCCGGTGGGTGTTGGACCGGATGGACAAAACAGCCGCTCTCGGGCGAGGCTTGCGACATGACCGAGACCGATGACCAGGCAACCGACCCCCGACGCGGCGCCGCGCGGGCCTCGGGACCCCGGTCGTCGCCGACCCAGGCGCTGTTCCGTCGGCTGTTCGTGCTGAACGGCCTGGTCTTCACGGTCGGTACGCTCGTACTCGCGCTGTCTCCCGCCACCGTCTCGTCGCCGGTGCTGCTTGCCGAGATCCCGGTGCTGACCATCGGCCTGGCCCTGATCCTTGCGGTGAACGCGTTGTTGATCAGGACCAGCCTGGCGCCGCTGGAGGCACTCACCACGCTGATGCGCCGGGTGGACCTGCTGCGCAGCGGCGATCGTCTGGTCGACAGCGGTAACGGTGATCTCATCAACGTGATCGAGACCTTCAACGCGATGCTCGACCGACTGGAGGCGGAGCGCAGCGCGAGCAGTGCACACGCCCTCGCCGCACAGGAGGGCGAGCGGGAGCGCATCGCCCGGGAACTGCACGACGAGATCGGGCAGAGCCTCACCGTGGTGCTGCTGGGGCTGAAGCGCGCGGTGGACCGTGCACCGGAGGAACTCCGCGAGGAACTGCACGGCGTACAGGAGACGCTGCGCTCGAGCCTCGACGACGTGGGACGGGTCGCCCGCCGGCTCCGCCCCGACGTGCTGACCGATCTCGGCCTGCTCAGTGCACTGAACGCCCTGGCTACCGAGTTTTCGCAGGTCAGTGGGGTTCCGGTGCTGCGAAGATCGAAGCCGGACCTGCCCGTGCTCAGCGCGGAGAAGGAGCTGGTGATCTATAGGATCGCCCAGGAGAGCCTGACGAACGTCGCCCGGCACGCATCCGCCCGGAAGGTCGAGTTGTCGCTGTTGACCGAGGCCGGGACCGTGGTGCTGCGGGTCGCGGACGACGGCCTCGGCGGCGTACGCCAGGAGGGGGCGGGAATCCGAGGCATGCGGGAACGGGCACTGCTCATCGGAGCGCGGCTACACATCACCGCCGTTCCCGGAACGGGTACCGAAGTACGCCTGATCGTGCCGATGACGGCCGAGGGGAGTTGAGGACGGTGTCCGTGGCCAAGACCCGGATCCTGCTGGCGGACGACCACGCACTGGTCCGCAGGGGGCTGCGGCTGATTCTCGATGCCGAACCCGACCTGATGGTCGTGGCCGAGGCGGCCGACGGCGCCGACGCGGTGGACGCGGTGCGGAAGACGGAGCTGGACCTGGCGATCCTCGACATCGCGATGCCCCGGATGACCGGGCTCCAGGCGGCCCGCGAAATCGTCAGGCGTGCCCCCGGCGTACGGATTCTGATGCTCTCGATGCACGACAACGAGCAGTACTTCTTCGAGGCGCTCCGGGCCGGAGCGTCCGGTTACGTGCTCAAGTCGGTCGCCGACCGGGACCTTCTGGAGGCGTGCCGCGCGGCGATGCGCGGCGAACCCTTCCTCTATCCGGGCGCGATCACCGCACTGATCCGGGACTACCTGCACCGGGCCCGGCAGGGTGAGCGCCTTCCGGAGAGCATCCTGACGCCCCGCGAGGAGGAGATCATCAAGCTGATCGCCGAGGGGAACTCCGCGAAGGAGATCGCCGAAGAACTGGTGATCAGCGTCAAGACGGTCGACCGGCACCGTGCCAACATCCTGCAGAAGCTCGGCATGCGGGACCGGATCGACCTCACCCGCTACGCGATCCGAGCCGGCCTCGTCGAACCGTAGCGGTGTAAGGAAGGGCCCCTTCTTATCGTTTTCTGTATAGGAAGGGCCCCTTCTTAACACCTCAACCGCGCACCCGGACGACGGTACGCACGGTGGCCTGGTCGATGTCGGAGGTGCGTACGGTGAACTTCAGCTCCCAGTCCCCGGGGATCGGAAAATTCACCGCACCGACGGCGTGGTGAGGCTCGATGCCCAGCATCGGAACGGTCGTCGGCTCGACACCCTGCCCGGGAAGCGCGGTGGTCAGGCTCCACTCCACCACCGGCAGCGGCTTGCCATCCAGCGTGTAGACGTACGCGTGCACGGTGTTGTTCTCGCCGAGTTGCACCGGATAGATGTCGAACTGCAGGGTGTAGAGCGGAGAATTGAGTGTCTGCGCGAAGGTGTCCGAGGCGGCGGCACTGGCCTCGATCCCCGCGTTGCGACCCGGGGTGGTCTGCACCAGTACGGCGCTTGTGGCGAGCACCAGCAATCCGATCGCCACCTCCAGACCCACCATCCGACGCAACCGGGCCGTCGTCGGACCTGCTGCCGGATCCGTCGTCGGACCTGCTGCCGCCGGGGTTGCTGTCGGATCCGCTGCCGCCGGCGAAGGCGCCGGGGCCGTCACCGGGTCGACCGGGTCGGCTGCGGGTGCGGATACGGCTGAGGGTATGGGTGCGGACGGAGGTCGTCGGAGCAGTCGGCGGGCCTGGGCGGCGGCGCCGAGCAGCACCGCGAGCAGCGCCACCTTTGCCAGGACGAGCCGGCCGTAACCGGTGCCGACCAGCGCGACCAGCCCGCCGATTTCGATCACCGCCTGCACCACCCCGGCGGCGACGAGCCAGAGTACGGCGGTGGTCGCCCACCGGGACCACACCGGCAGAACCACGGCCAGCGCCCGAGGGTGGCCGGCCCGGAGCAGGAAGCTGAACAGGGTCACCAGGCCGCCGAGCCAGACCGACATGGCGGCGAGGTGTACGACACCCGCGATTCCACTGGCCATCGGGGTAGGCGAGGCCGCGGCATGACCGCTCATCGGCCAGGTCGCCAGGCCGGCAATCCCGAGCAGTGTCAGCAGAGTGGTTAACAGGGGACCCTTCCTATACAGAAAGCGATAAGAAGGGGCCCTTCCTTGCACCCCGGCTTGCAGGATCGGCGGGAGCATTACGGCGAGCAGCAGCAGGATGCCCAGCCGGGCGGCGAGGGTCAGCCCGAAGTCCGAGCCGAGGACCTGCCACAGTTCGGCGGCTGAGACGTCGAGCAGTCCGGCCCCGCTGGCGTAGGGGGCCTGGACCCAGAGTCCGGCCAGGGTGCTTGCCGCCACCAGTCCGAGTCCGGCGCGTACCAGTCGGATCGGATTGCGCCGGGACAGTCTGCGGGGCCAGAGCAGGGCCAGGAACAACGACGGGCCGATCAGCAGGACGAGTCCGGCGTAGCCGAGGTATCTGGTGACCGGTACGGCGATCCGGACGTCGGCCCGGACCGTCTCGTCGGCCGGCTCCGGAGCGGTGGCCGACTCGGCGCCGACCGCGAAGGTGAAACTACCGGCGACCGGGTGGCTGTCGGCGGAGATCACCCGGTAGCTCACCAGGTAACTGCCGAGTGGCCGGTCGGCGACCCGGATCGGAATCCGCAGGGTGGTGTCGCGGACCGAGGCGGTGCCGGTGTTGATCCGCTTGCCGTCCGGGGCGAGTACCTGGGCTCGACCCGGGACGAGGGACACCGGCTCGCTGAAGGTCACCGTGACCTCGGTGGGGGAGAAGCCCAGCACGGACTTCTGCTGCGGCACGGTGGAGACCACCGCGGCGTGTGCCGCCGCCGGGGGCGTCGGTCCGAGCACTACCGCCAGACCACCGAGCAGTACGGCGAGGGTCGCGAGCAGCACCACCGGTCCACCGGCCCGGGGCCGCCCCACCTGACAACGTTCCACTCCAAATAGATCGTTTCGCGAGGTCCAAAGGTTCAATCTGCCATCTGACTGAACGGAAACTTTGTTTACCGAGTGTGGTAGGAACTTGCCCGTGCTCCCGGATTCTGATGATGATTTTGGATGGCTTGAGGCGCTGTCCGGTGCCGATGCGACAGCCTGGGTACGGGCCCGGAACTCGGAGACGGTCGCCTCGCTGGCCGACGACCCCTCGTTCGCCCGGTTGACCACCGCGCTGCGCCAGGTGCTGGACTCGGCGGACCGGATGCCGATTGTGCATTGGGACGGCACGTATCTCTACAACCTCTGGAAGGACGGGGCCCATCCTCGGGGGCTGTGGCGGCGGACCACCCTCGAGGAGTACCGGCGGGCGGCTCCGCGCTGGCAGGTGCTGCTCGACGTGGACGCGCTGGCGGCTGCCGAGCGTGAGCCCTGGACCTGGCAGGGCGCGATCGTGGCACGTCCCGGGCACGATCGCTGCCTGGTCCGGCTGGCCCGGGGTGGCGCCGACGCGAGCGTGGTCCGGGAGTTCGACCTGACCCGCTGCGAGTTCGTCGCCGACGGGTTCGTCCTGCCCGAGGCCAAGAGCGACGTCGGTTGGATCGACGCCGACCACATCTACGTGGGCACCGACTTCGGCCCCGGATCGCTGACCGCCTCCGGCTATCCCCGGATCGTCAAGCGCTGGCGCCGGGGTACGCCGCTGTCCGAGGCCAGCGTCGTCCACCAGGGCAGGGACAACGACGTCGCCGTGTACGCGGTGCACGATCCCACCCCCGGCTTCGTCCGCGACTTCCTCGGCCGCCGGCTGGACTTCTTCCGGCGCGAGGAGTTCCTGCGTACGGTCGACGGCGAGTTGGTCCGGATCGACGTGCCGGAGGACGCCGAGACGGACGTACACCGGGAGTGGTTGCTCGTCGCGCTCCGCTCCGACTGGACCGTCGCCGATCGGACCTATCCCGCCGGTGCCGTCCTGGTCACCCGGCTCGACCGGTTCCTCGCCGGAGAGCGGAAGCTGACCGTCGTCTTCGAGCCGGGCGCGGAGACGGCACTGAGCCGGCACGCCTGGACCCGTAACCACCTGATTCTCAGCAGCCTGTCGGACGTGCGCGGCCGGATCGAGGTGCTCACACCGGACGAGGACGGTTGGCGGCGGGCGCCGCTTCTGGAGACTGTCGCGGCGGGAGATGCGGGAGCTGCGGGAGCTGCGGAACAGGCGGGAGCTGCGGAACAGGCGGGAGCTGCGGAAC
>NZ_JADPUN010000032.1 GCF_015690345.1 Plantactinospora alkalitolerans
GCCGCCGGCCCGTTCGGGCACGACCTGGGGTGGGCTGGCGCTGCGTTCCTGAGCCCGGGCGATCGCCGCGTCGAACCGTTCGGAACGCGGCCAGCGGATCGCCAGGAGCAGCATCAGCAGCACCCCGGCGACGCTCCAGAGCCCCACCACCCGGGGGATCGGGAACCGTTCGGCCAGTACCCCGGTGATCAGGACCGCGCCGCCCTGCATCACCTGGACGCCGGTGTTCATCACCCCGAACGCCCGGGCGCGGTAGCCGTGCGGCAGTGCCTGCACGAACAGGCCGTTGGTCACCGGCAGCAGGCCGGCGACCGAGAAGCCGGCGACCGCGGCCAGCAGCGCCACCAGCAGTGGCGACGGGTTCAGCAGGGTGGGTACCAGCGCCAGGGGGGCGAGGACCGCGAACACCCGGACCAGGGCCCGGCGCCGGTCCGGCCGGACAGCCCGGCCGATCAGCAGGCCACCGAGAATGAAGCCGGCCGGCGCGGCAATCATGATCAGGGCCTGGGTGGCGCTCCGGTCGGCACCCTCGCTGGCGAAGGTGGTGGCCCAGGCGGCCGCCAGTCCCTCGGGAACGATCGCGAACAGCATCGCGCAGAAGACCATGATCGCGATTGCCCGCAGCACCGGGGTGCCGAACACCAGTTGGAAGCCGGCGGCGGTCTCCCGCAGCAGGTGACGGCGGCCGCCGTCGGCCACCGCGGCGGGCCGGTGCCGGACCCCGAACCAGATGATCAACGCGGAGAGCCCGAACGTGCCGGCGTTGATCAGTAGCGCGAGGGTCGGGCTGTACAACGCGATGCCGGCGCCGACGAGATAGCCGACGACCTGCGCCGCCTGGCCGGTGCTGGCGTTCAGACCGAGGGCGACGACGAGTCGGTCGCCGGCGAGGATGAGTGGCAGCGTCGCGGACCGGGCGGCCTGGCTCGGCGGACTCACCAGGGTGGCGGCGAAGAGCAACACGAGGATCATCTCGGTGCTCAGGCCGTCGATCGCGATGACCGCGTACAGCGGCAGCCGGATGATGTCGCAGATGACCATGACCGTCCGGTACGGATACCGGTCGGCCAGGGTGGTGAGCAGTGGCCCGCCGATCAGCCAGGGCAGGTAGCTGGTCGCGAACGCGGCGGCCGAGAGCGCGACCGACTGGCTCTGCTGGTAGACCAGCAGCGTGACGGCGGCCTTGGCGAGATAGTCACCGGTCCAGGTCAGTACGGTAGCCGCGAAGATCGCCCGATATTCACGCTCGGCGAACACCTCCCGAAAGGTTGCCGGCCTTTCGGGCGCGTGTGTCTCTTCGGACACCGATGGGCCTCCATCGTTCTCGACCGCTGACCAAATGTGATGGGGCTGCCGGGAACGTCAGACGTTCGGATCAGCGAGGTCTTCATTACGCTCCGGGAGGGAGCTTGTTCTGGATTCTGCCCGATCGTATGACAACTGGCTAGGGCGAACGGATAGATCGTCGCATCTCCGACTGGTCGAACGGACGATACCCGACCGCCCGCGCGGTACGCGACCCCTGCCACGCGGCGCCTCGCCGAGGGCCGTCCGGCACGGCGGAGGCAGCCGTCCGGTCCGCGCCCCGCCCGCCCGACGGATCGGGCCGCCGCACGCCGGCCCGTCGGTCGGTCAGGTCGCTCCACCCTGGCCGGTCTCGCCCTCGGCCGGCGGTGTCGCCGGCCGGGGGAACATCCGGGTGGCCGCCATCCCGGCGGTGATTCCGGAGTTCTCCAGCGCCTCGGCCAGGCGGCGACGCAGTTCCCGGGAGACCGCGAACTGTCCCTCCGTCGTGGTCTTGGCGATGGTCCGGATCACCGAGCCGTCCACGGTGATCTGTTCGACCCCGACCACCTCGGGCGGCTCCACCAGTTCCGGGGCCAGTTCCGGATCGACCGCGACCGAGGCCGCCGCGGTCCGCAGCACCGCCGTGGCCTCCTCGGTACGGGCGAAGCCGATCGGCATGTCCACGACGACCATGGCCCAGCCCTGGCTCTTGTTGCCGACCCGGATGATCTCGCCGTTGCGGATGTACCAGACCACCCCACGGGCGTCCCGCACGGTGGTGATCCGCAGCCCGACCGCCTCCACCACGCCGGTGGCCTCGCCGAGGTCCACCGTGTCGCCGACGCCGTACTGGTCCTCCAGCAGCATGAAGAGGCCGGCGATGAGGTCCTTGACCAGGGTCTGGGCGCCGAAGCCGAGGGCCAGGCCGGCAATGCCCGCGCTGGCCAGCAGGGGTGCCAGGTCGAGGCTGAGTTCGCTGAGGATCTGCAGGGTGGCGATGGCGAAGACGACCGCCGTGGTCAGGCTGCGCAGCACCGAACCGATCGCCTCGGCCCGCTGGCGGCGCCGTTCGGGTACGACGGCCTGCGGGTCGGGTGCGGCGGCGGGGATCCGTTCCCGCAGCGGCCGGAGCACGGCCGGGATCCTGCTCTCGGAGGTGCTGCGGACCAGCCGGTTGATGGTCCGGTTCAGCAGGTACCGGAGCAGGATCGCCAGCAGCAGGATCAGCACGATGGTCGCCGGCTTGATCAGCAGGTAGTTGCTGCCCTCGGCGAACCACACCGAGTCGGTCACCTGGTACACCAGCTTGCAGGGCGGGTTGTCGAGGCAGCTCGGCTCGGGGGCCGGGGTCGACGGCGAAGGCAGCCCGAGGACGACGGCGGTCAACAGGTTCGCGGGGTTCACGACTGTCTTCGTACCGCACGGCCGGCGACTGTCGTCGGCCGACCCGCCGGCTCGTGGCCGAGGCCGCCGTGGCCTCGGAAGGGTTCCGGCCGGGCCAGGGCGAGGGGACGGAACCGGTCATCTTGCCACGGGACGTGAAAGCTTTCTGCGGGACCCCCGATTAGTGCGTGCAATCGGGGCACCTATCGGGGACTATTGGCGCACGGACGCCGGTGATCTGCCGGCGTCGGCCGCGGTCGTGGCGGTCTGTCGGTGCGTGCTGGGCCGACTGTGGCCACCGGGAGCGGGGTCGGCACCGGCGGGCGACAGGGAGCGGACGAGACACGACCGAGAGGGTGAGCGCGATGCCTGACATACGACCCACGGTGGGCTCCGGAGCGTTGGTGCTCAATGCCACCTATGAGCCGCTGTGTGTCGTTTCAGTGCGTCGAGCCGCGATCCTGGTTCTGTCGTCGAAGGCCGTCTGCGTGGCCGACGGGGAAGGCATCCTGCACAGTGCCCGCAACGCCCTTCCCGTACCGTCGGTTGTGCGGTTGACCCGTTTTGTGCGGGTGCCGTACCGGACCCACGTCGGGTTGTCCCGGCGGGCGATCTTCGCCAGGGACAACTGGCGGTGCGTCTACTGCCGTGGCCCGGCCGAGACCATCGACCACGTCTTTCCGCGTAGCCGGGGTGGCCGGCACGCCTGGGAGAACGTCGTCGCGGCCTGCGCGAAGTGCAATCACACCAAGGGCGACAAGACGCCGGCGGAGCTGGGCTGGCGGCTGCACGCGCTGCCCGCCGCGCCGAAGGGGACCGCCTGGCGGGTGCTCGGCCACCGGGCACCGGACCCGCGCTGGGCGGACTGGCTGGACCTGCGCGAGACCGAAGCGGCCTGACCCGACCCGTCCCGCCCCCGCCGGTCACGACCGGCGGGCGGAGACGAGGGACGCGAAGACGACGACGTTGTCGGCGTACCCGGTGGAGCCGCCCACCCAGCGCCCGCCGCAGGTGATGAGCCGCAGGGACGGCCGGCTGAAGTCGCCGTAGACCCGCTCGACCGGCAGTTGCGACTTGTTGAACCGCTTGACGGAGTTGACCTCGAAGACCGCCACCGACTGGTCCTCCCGGTTGACCTCGATCTTGGAACCGGGCCGGAGTCCGGCGAGGTCGTGGAAGACGGCCGGCCCGGTACGGGTGTCGACGTGACCGACGATCACCGCCGGCCCGTACTGGCCGGGGGTGGGACTCTGGCTGTACCAGCCGGCCTCGTCGCGGCGGTCCGACGCCGGCACGTCGATCGTGCCGTCCCCGGCCACGCCCACCGGATGTACCGGAGCGGTCAGGCCGAGCGCCCGGATGCCGATTCCCACCGGTGGGCTCGACTCCAGGACCGGGAACTTGCGGGGCGGCGCCGGGGCACCGAAGTTCAGCCCGGTCGGCAGCACGGTGAGGCCGGTCAGGTTCTGCACCCCGAAGAGGGCGATGAACAGGCCGAGCAGCACCATGATCACGGCCACCGGGCCGGGCCGCCGGATCCGCCCACCCCGGCGTACCGTCCGGCGGGTCGGCTTCGGAGGCACCGTGCCCAGCGTTCCGGGCGGAGTGCCGTCGGTCGGGTCCGGGCTGGTGATGCTCGCCGCGGTGGCCTGCCGGACGAGTCGGGCCATGCGGTGTCGCCAGCGGCCTGCCCGGTCCCGCCACCGGCCCGCCCGATCCCGCCACGCGCCGCCGGCCGGAGGAAGGCGGACCATCGCCGGTCCGGATCAGCTACCCGGCTCGGTGCGCCGACGGTTCCGCCCGGCCAGCCCGAATCCGAGGCCGAGCGCGATCACACCGATGCCGCCGGCGAGGATCAGCGCACCGCCCGGTCCGCCCGCCGTACCGCCACCACCGGTGGCCGGTCCCTGGCTGCCCTGACTCATGTTCACCACGGTGAGCGTGGTGGTGGCGGTGTTGCCGTTCTGGCAGCTCAGGTTGACGGCGTACGGCCCGGGTGCCTTGTTGCCCGGAATCGTCACCGAACCGGTGAGAAAGCCGTTGTCGGGGCGGAGCATGACCCGGCCGAAGGCCTCGGACTGCACGGTCGCCTGCTGGTTGTTGCCGTTCTCGCAGCTCGCCCGGAGGTTGACCCGGCTACCCACCTGGGCGGTGTTCGGGGTCACCTCCACGAACGTGTTCGCCCCGGCCCGTACGGCCGACACGGCCCCGTTCAGCGGCCCCGGGACCAGGGCGGCGACGGTGATGCCGGCGGCGATCGTGCGGCCGACAATCTTCGCAGTGAGCATGACTTTCCCTCCCGCCGGTTCTCCCGGCCGGTCGTGGGCACGACCGTCGTCGGGATCGGTGTTCCCATCGACTCGGAGCACACACGCGCCCGGCGCCCGGCAGGGTCAACCGGGGATGGCCGGTACCCGTCCCGACCGGGGGTGGGACGCCTCGGTCGGCCGGTACGGGCGCTTGTCAGTCGGCCGGTGCGGGCGCGATCGGGACGACCGGCTGCCAGCCGAGCGGACTGGACAGCACCATCGTGCTCGACGGCTGCCCGTACGGGGCGAGTCTGTCGATGACCTGCTCGAACGCCTCGATCGACCCGGCTGCCACCTTCAGCATGCTGCAGGCGTCCCCGGTGATCCGGTGGATTTCCAGGATCTCCGGCCAGCCGGGCACCGCCGGGTCGCGAAGGATGCACCGGGACCCGTAACAGGACATCCGGATCATCGCCACCACGGCCCGCCCGGCCCGCGCCAGGTCCACGTGCGCGTGGTAACCGGTCACGACGCCGGATTCCTCCAGCCGCCGTACCCGCTCGGCGACGGCCGGCGGCGAGAGGTGGACCCGCCGGGACAGCTCGCTGAACGAGAGCCGGGCGTCGGCCTGGAGTTCCCGCAGCAGCGCCCAGTCCATGTCATCCATAGTTGTTGACTCTCCGTAATTCATCGCGAGCCTCGAAAGGACCTTTCAAACGTTAAGTCATCTCGCCAATCAACCCCACAACCATGGAAGCTGCCGGCCAAGTGCCGTCGTTCCGGCATTCCGTCGACCGGTCGAACAACGAGATCATGACGGTGTCGGGTCACGGAACGGAGGCAACTGGTGAAGAGCGATCAACGGCAGCGGCTGCCCGAGCGGCCCCGCGTACGGCCGGCGAACGCCCAGCAGCGCGCGGCCCGGGCGGCGGCCAACGGCGGCGAGCCCACCCTGGAACTCGCCGAGCGGACCCCGTACGAGGCGTACGTGCACGCCAGTACCCTGCACAGCCTCCAGCAGACGCTGAGCCGGGACCCCGGCGAGATGTCCTTCCTGATGGTCAGCCAGATCATGGAGCTCTACTTCGGCCTGACCTGCTTCGAGTTGCGCCAGGCGCGGGAGCGGCTGCGCGACGACGACGTGTGGGCCGCCCTCGCCCCGCTGCGCCGCGCCGCCCTGCACCTGGAGGGGCTGAACGCCGCCTGGCGCGGGCTGCGCTGGATGACCCCGGCCGACTTCAACCGGTTCCGCAACCTGCTCGGCGAGGGCTCCGGGTTCCAGTCCGCGATGTACCGGAACCTGGAGTTCCTGCTCGGGCTCAAGTCCGCCTCCCTGGCCCGCCCGTTCCACCGGCAACCCGAGGTGTACGCCGACCTGGTCGAGACGCTGCGGGCGCCGAGCCTCTGGGACGAGGTGACCGCGGTGCTGGCGCGGCGGGGCTTCGACATCCCGGCGGGGTTGCTGGACCGGGACTTCTCGGTCGAGACCGAGCCGAGCGCCGAGGTCACCGCGGCCTGGGTCGAGATCTACGCCGACCCCGGTCCGGACAACCACCTCCGGATCCTGGGTGAGACGCTGGGCGAGATCGTCGAGCAGTTCGACGACTGGCGGCACCAGCACCTCAAGGCCGTACGCCGGACCATGGGCGCGAAGGTCGGCAGCGGAGGATCGGCCGGCGCGGCGTGGCTGCGCCGGAGTATGGCCCGGGAGGTCTTCCCCGAGCTGTGGGCCGCCCGGACCGAGATGTAGCGGAGACCGGCCGTGCCGTACGGCCGGATCCCGCGGCGACGCGGGTGATGCAGGAAGGAGCGGAAAACCGCATGACCACCCCGGAGGCGGAGGCGACCGCCCGGCGCCGCGACGAGGCCGATCCCGGCCACCGGCACCTGTTCCACGTACCGCCGGCCGAGGGCGGCCGGTATCCGGAGGCGGCCTACCTGGTCGGGAACTCCCTGGGCCTGCAACCCCGGGCCGCCCGGTCCGACCTGCTGGCCGAGCTGGACGCCTGGGCCACCCGGGGCGTGTCCGGCCATTTCTCCGGTGACCGGCCCTGGGTGCCGTCCTACCGCTCGCTCACCGGCCCGAGTGCGTCGCTGGTCGGTGCGCTGCCGGACGAGACCGTCGTGATGAACTCGCTGACGGTCAACCTGCACCTGCTGATGGTGTCGTTCTACCGGCCGGCGGGCGCCCGGAACCGGATCCTGATCGAGGACGCCGCCTTCCCGTCGGACAGCTATGCGGTACGGAGTCAGGCCCGGCACCACGGGCTGGATCCGGACGAGGCCGTGGTACGGCTGCGTCCCCGCCCCGGCGAGGAGACCCTACGGACCGAGGACGTGGTCGCGTACCTCGACCGCGAGGGGGACCGGGTGGCGCTGGTCCTGCTCGGCGGCGTCAACTACCTGACCGGCGAGGTGCTGGACATTCCCGCGATCACCGAGGCGGGCCACCGGGCGGGTGCCCTGGTCGGCTGGGACCTCGCGCACGCGGTCGGGAACGTGCCGCTCGCCCTGCACGACTGGAACGTCGACTTCGCCGCCTGGTGCACGTACAAGTACCTGAACTCCGGCCCCGGGGCGCTGGCCGGGATCTTCGTACACCAGCGGCATCTCGGCGACCCGACGGTCAACCGGTTCGAGGGATGGTGGGGCACGGACGAGGCGACCCGGTTCGAGATGGCCCCGGTCTCCCGGCCACCGGCCACGGCGGAGGCCTGGCTGATCTCCAATCCGCCCGTACTGGCGATGGCGCCGATGCGCTCCGCGTTGGGGATCTTCGAGGAGGTCGGGATGGCCGCGCTGCGGGACCGCAGCGAGCGGTTGACCGGCTATCTGGAGCAACTCCTGGACCAGATCACCCCGACCCGCCCGATCACCGTGATCACCCCGCGTGATCCGGCCCGGCGCGGCTGCCAGCTCTCGGTGCGGATCGGCCAGGGCGGCGCCGCCGCGCTGACCAGGCGCCTCTGGGCCGAGTACGGGGTGCTGGTCGACGACCGCGAGCCGGACGTGATCCGGCTGGCCCCGGTGCCGCTCTACTCGACGTACCACGACTGCTGGCGGGCGGTCGAGGCGCTGGCCGGACTCGTCGACGAAACCGGTCAGCCCCTGCCGTGACCGGCTCCTACCGGCTGCGGATCGACCGGTACGGAATCCGACGAAACCTTTCGTCCCTGTCGATGGTCTTCCTACTGTTGCGGGCAACACGTCAGAGCCGGCGAAGGAAGCCGCGATCACGCCGTCCTTCGGGGGTCGGGTCGCGATCGAACTGGTGAATGGCGCGCCCGGTGGGGCCGATGCCGTGGGAGCCGGCCCCACCGGGCGGACCGACACTGGTCGCGTTCGACGGGCACGGCGGGGCCCGGCACACCCGCCTCGCCGTGCCCGACCGGCCGTCGGCGAACGGATCCGCTGCCCGTCGCCGCTGGATCGGCCCCCCGAGATCTGCCGGGCGTCGCTTTCCGATACCGTGAACGGCGACCGGATCGGGTGGATTGACAAGATCGTCAACTGCCCGGACCGAGCACGATGATCCCGTTTTCGTCTGGGGGCGTTCAGGTTGTCTGTTTCCGAGACGTTGCTGATCTTTGTCGCCATCCCGCTCGGCGCCATACTGGTGATCACCGTGCTGGCGCGGGCCGGCAAGAGCGGGCGTAACGCCCGGCGATACCGGCCGGGGCGGCCGTTCGAGTTCACGCCGGTCTGGTTCCTCTCCTCGCCCGAGCACCTGAGCGAGTCCGCGCGGACCGCACTGCCGGCCGGCGCGGAGGCCCGCGCGTTGACCAGCGGCGAGATCGAGACCATCAGCGCGCCGACGCGCGCCGGCGTGACAGGGGGCGCAAGTGACCGCTGGTAAGAGCGTGGCGACGACCGACCGGCCGGAGACCTCGGCCGGACCCGACACCACCGAGCGGCCCAACGTGCTGGACGGTCCCTTCACCACCCGCCAACTGCTGCGCATCGACGAGGCGCTGCGGGTCGCCGACGGCTCCACCGGGCTGGTCTTCACGGTCTACGTCGGGCCGCTGACCGACCCCGTCCGGGAGCACGCGCAGCGGCTGCACGCCGAGCTGACCGACCCCGCCCGAGCCGTGCTGATCGCGCTCTCGCCCAACCAGCGGGTGCTGGAGGTGGTGACCGGCTCGGAGGCGCGTAAGCGGATCCCCGACCGGGACGCCAAGCTGGCCGCGCTCTCGATGGTGGCCGCCTTCGGCGGTGGCGACCTGACCGGCGGCATCGTCAGCGGCCTGGACCAGCTCGCCACCCGCGCCGGCCGGACCGGCTGACCGGTCAGCCGAGCCAGCCGCCCGGAGCCACCCGCACCGGAAACGGCAGCTCGGCCTGTTCCACCTCGGTGGACGGGACCGCGTTGCCGCCCGGCACCCGCAGCCCGTCTCCCGGATCACCCGCCAGCCCGGCGGAATGGCCGACCGGTGCCGTGCTCAGGCCGAGGCGGAGTCCTTCGCTCGGGCCCGCAGCGCCCGGAGCACGCCGTCCCGGCCCTCGGCGACCAGCCGGCGCAGCGACGCCGGATGGCCCGACTCGGCCAGCCAACCGTCGGTGGCCCGGACGGTGTCCTCGCTCACCTGGTACGCCGGGTACGCCAGCATGACGAACTCCTGCGCCGGCTCGCTGTCCCGGCTCGCCCAGACCTGGCCGGTCGAGGCGAAGAACGGCGCGACGTACGGGGCGGTCAGTTCGACCTGAGCCGGATGCTGGAAGCCCTGCAACAGTGCCCGGTGCCGCCAGTTCGGCAGGATCTCGTCCCCGGTCAGCGCGCGCCACACCGCCGCCTTGTTCTCGGCGGTGGGGATCAGCGCGTACGCCAGCGCGGCCTCCCGCTCACCGCTCGACGTCCGGTCCGACGACAACTCCGCGTCGATCTCGGCCCGCCCGGCCGCCCCGTTCGCGACCAGGGCCCGGAGTACCGTCCAACGCAGCTCGGTGTCGATGGCCAGCCCGTCCGGCACCTCGACGCCGTCCAGCCAGCCCCGGAGCACGGCCAGCTCCGCGTCGCTGCGGGCCGCCGAGGCGTAGGTACGCGCCCAGGTCAGTTGCAACCCGCTGCCCGGCTCCGCCCCCCGCAGGACGGTCGACGCGGTGCCGGCGAGCTGGCGCCAGCCCGTCGGCGCCCAGTCCGGGGCGGCGTACGAGGTGAGCGTGGCGGCGGCCTGCCGGAGCGTCTGGGTGACCAGGTTGATGTCGGTCTCGGCCGGCAGGCCGGTCAACGCGAGCGCCACGTAGTCCCGGGCCGACAGTTCGGCGTCCCGCACCATGTCCCAGGCGGCGGCCCAGCACAGGCCCCGGGGCAGCGACGATTCGAAGGCGTCGATGTGCCGTACGACCGTCGCCATCGACCGCTCGTCCAGCCGGAGCTTGGCGTACGTCAGGTCGTCGTCGTTGAGCAGCAGCACCTGCGGTGCGGCCACGCCGACGAGCTGCGGCAGCTCGGTACGTTCCCCGACGACGTCGACCTCGAGCCGGTCCCGCCGGACCAGCCGACCGTCCCGCAGGTCGTAGAGGCCGACCCCGATCCTGTGCGTACGCAGCGTGGGGTGCTCGCTCGGCGCCTCCTGCACCACCACGACCGACTGGTACGCGCCGTCGGGGCCGATCGTCACCTCCGGCCGCAGCGTGTTGACCTGGGCGGTCTCCAGCCACTCGGCGGCGAACTTGCGCAGTTCCCGGCCGGAGGCCGCCTCCAGCTCGGTGAGCAGGTCGTCGAAGGTGGCGTTGCTCCAGGCGTACTTGCCGAAGTAACTGCGCAGGCCCTGGCGGAACGGCCCCTCGCCGACGTACGCGACGAGCTGCTTGAGCACGCTGGCGCCCTTGGCGTACGTGATGCCGTCGAAGTTGACCTCGACCGCCTCCAGGTCGGGCATCTCGCAGTAGACCGGGTGGGTGGAGGAGAGCTGGTCCTGGCGGTAGCCCCAGTTCTTCCGGACCGACAGGAACGTCGTCCAGGCGTCCGAGAACCGGGTGGCGTTGGCGTTGGCCCAGTGACTGGCCCACTCGGCGAACGACTCGTTCAGCCAGAGGTCGTTCCACCAGCGCATGGTCACCAGGTCGCCGAACCACATGTGTGCCAGTTCGTGCAGGATGGTGTTGGCCCGCTGCTCGTACTCGAAGTCGGTCTCCTGCGAGCGGAACAGGTAGTGCGCCTCGGCGTGCGTGACGCAGCCGAAGTTCTCCATCGCGCCGGCGTTGAAGTCGGGTACCCACACCTGGTCGTACTTCGGCAGCGGGTAGCGGACGCCGAACTGCTCGTGGAAGAAGTCGAAGCCCTGGGTGGTGACCAGGTTCAGGTCCGCCGAGTCGAGGTACTGGGACATGCTGGCCCGGCAGAAGTATCCGAGGTCGATGCCGTCGTGGCTGTAGCGGACCTCGTGGTACGGCCCGGCGCAGATCGCCGTGACGTAGGTGCTCATCACGGCCGACGGAACGAAGTGGATGGTCTTGCTCTCCGCGCCGGCGGGCTCCTCCTCGCGTACCGGCATGTTGGACACCGCCCGCCAGTGCGCCGGAACGGTCGCGTGCCAGGTGAAGACGCTCTTCAGATCGGGCTGGTCGAAGCAGGCGAAGGCCCGCTGCGCGTCGGCCGTCTCGAACTGGCTGTACAGGTAGGTCTCGCCGTCGACCGGGTCGACGCTGCGGTGCAGCCCCTGCCCGCTGGACGAGTAGAGGAAGTCGGCCTCGACGACCAGGACGTTCTCGGCGGCGAGGCCGACAAGGGTGAGCCCGGCCTCGGCGGACCAGTCCGACAGGTCGACCGGGGCGCCGTTCAGCGTCGCGGCCCGGACGGCGTCCGCGGCCAGTTCGATGAACGTGGTGGCACCGGGCTCGGCGCAACGGAACCGGACCTCGGTCGTCGAGCGGAAGGTGCGGTTGTCCGCGGCTCGTCCGGCGGACGACAGGTCGAGGCGGATGTCATAGCTGGTGACGTCGAGCAGACGCCCCCGCTCCGTCGCTTCGACCTGGGTCAGGTTGCGCACTCCGGGCACGTGAATCTCCATCCGATCTTCCCGCTGGCTGTCGTCATTGACAGCATCGAGCCATCCCCACGACTCACGCCGAGTCTTTCATGTCGGCGACCGTGGTATTGGTGCTCCAGGTCACGGTCTCATCCCGCTGTCGATACGGGTTTACTGGGGTGAAGATCTGTAACGGTGTCGCCGAGCCCGGCGCCCCTACGACGAAGGGAGTCGCCGTGTCCGAACGTGCGGCCGTTGACATGTTCTTCGACCCGACCTGTCCGTGGGCCTGGATCACCTCTCGCTGGCTGCTCGAGGTGGAGCGGGTACGTCCGGTCGATGTCCGGTTCCGGGTGATGAGTCTCTCGGTGCTCAACGAGGGCCGGGACGTGTCGGAGCAGTACCGGGAGGGGTTGAAGAAGGCCTGGGGTCCGGTCCGGATCTGCATCGCGGTGGAGCAGACGCACGGATCCGGGGTGGTTCGTGACCTCTACACCGCCCTCGGCACCCGGATCCACCTCGGTAAGGAGGAGCGGGGCCAGGAGCTCTACCGGGCGGCGCTGGCCGATGTCGGGCTGGACCCGGCGCTGGCCGAGATCGCCGATTCGACCGAGTACGACGTGGCACTGCGGGCCAGCCACGACGCGGGGATGAAGCCGGTCGGTCAGGACGTGGGCACGCCGGTGATCCACGCTCCGGGCCCGGTGCCGGGCGAGACCGTCGCGTTCTTCGGCCCGGTGATCACCCCGGCGCCGAAGGGCGAGGCCGCTGGCCGGTTGTGGGACGGGGTGCTCCTGGTCGCCGGAACCCCCGGCTTCTACGAGCTGAAGCGGAGCCGTACCGAGGCGCCCAGCTTCGATTGAGTGCGGCACCCAGCTTCGATCGGGTGATCGGCTCCGGGGTCCCGACCAGGGATCCCGGGGCCGCCCACGGGGTGGACACGGCGGGGTGTCCGTACGGCGGATCCGGCGCCGCCGGTAGCGTTCCGGGGCATGACGGTCGTGCATCCGATCACCCGGGCCTGGATCACCACGGGCGGCACCGGCGCGCAGAACTACGACGAGTTCGCCGACGACGCCGAGATCACCGAGATCATCAGGTCCAATCCGCACAGCGCACTCGCGATCGAGATGCCGCACCGGGCGCCGGAGAGCGTCGGGCGGTCCTTCGTCGAGTCGCTGCCCGACGCCGTCGCCCGGCTGGCGCAGGCCCGGGACGACGGCAGCTACACCCCGGCCGAGCAGGTCGTGGTGCTGTACCGGATAACCGCGGCGGACGACGAGCCCGGCTACGGCCTGTTCGCCATGGTCGACACCGACCAGATCTCGACCAGCGCCGACGAGCCCGGCCTGGTGATCCGCAACGAAGAGGTCTTCATCGCCAAGGTGCGGGAGCGGGTGGCGCTGGCCGAGGCGACCGGCCATCTCCTCTCGCCGGTGCTGCTGCTCCAGACGGGCAACCGGGCCGCCGACCCCGGTGACCGCGATCCGGCAGGCGCCCTGCACCTGGCCCTCGCCGAGGCCACCGACAGGGCCGGCGCACCCGCCGCGACGGACACCGACCAGGCGGGGCGGACCCACGCGATCTGGCTCGTCGGGCCGGGCCGGCACCAGGACGAGTTGCTGGCGTTGGCCGGCGCCGGAGAGCTGGTCGTCGCGGACGGCAACCATCGGAGCCTGGCCGCGCAGACCGGCGGGCTGCCACGTTTCCTCGCGGTGATCACCACGCCCGCGTCGGTGGCGATCCAGCCGTACAACCGGCTCGTCAGCGAGCTGACCAGCACTCCGGACGAGCTGATCGCCCGGTTGCGCGGGGCGGGCGCGCGGGTCGAGCCGATGACCGGCCCGGCGGCGGTGCCCGACTCCGGCGGAACCGTCGTCCTGTACGCCGCCGGCACGTCGTACGCGGTCACGCTGCCGCCGGGCGGTGGGGACGGGGTGGACAACCTGGACCACGCGCTCGTCGAGCGGGTTCTGCTCAGGGAGGCGCTCGGTCTCGATCCCGGAGACAAGCGGATCACCTACGTCGGTGGCGACTACCCGGCGGCCTGGCTGGTCGGCGAGGTCGACGCGGGCCGGGCGGAGCTGGCGATCCTGATCGCCCCGGTGACGGTGCAGGACTTCGTCGCGGTCAACCTGGCCCGGCAGAAGATGCCCCGGAAGAGCACCTGGTTCACCCCGAAGGCCCGGGGTGGCCTCGTCCTGGCCGAGTTGGGCCGCGACGGCGGGCAGTTGCCGCCCGACTGACCGGCCGCCGGGCGCCCGGATGGTCGGCTTCGCGGCCGTCCGGGCTGTGATCTGTCCGGCTGCCGCCACGCCTGCCGGCGGGCCGGTACGGCGAACTGGAAGACTGCGCGGTATGCGCGTCTATCTGGGATCCGATCACGCCGGTTACGAACTGAAGGTGCATCTGGCCAACCACCTGGCCAAGCAGGGCTACGACCTGGTGGACGTCGGGCCCTTCCTGTTCGACCCGGACGACGACTATCCCGTGTTCTGCCTGCACAGCGGCGCCCGGGTGGTGGCCGACCCCGGCAGCCTCGGTGTGGTCATCGGCGGGTCGGGCAACGGCGAGCAGATCGCCGCGAACAAGGTCGCCGGCGTACGGGCGGCGCTCGCCTGGAACGTGGAGACCGCACAGCTCGCCCGGCAGCACAACGACGCGAACGTGGTGGCGGTGGGTGCCCGGCAGCACACCCTCGACGAGGCGACCGCGATCGTGGAGGCGTTCCTCACCACGGCGTTCTCGGGCAACGAGCGACACGCACGCCGGATCGCCCAGGTCGCCGAGTACGAGCAGGCGGGGACGCTGCCGGCGCTGCCGACCACCCCGTAGCCGGGGACCCGCGACGTCGACCGGCGCGGCGGTCAGCGCCCGTTGCGGGGAAGGTCCTCCCGGGGCACCCAGTTGCGGCGGACCAGGACCAGCCGCTCGGCCGCCTCGGCGAGGTCGGCGTCCGACGGCCGGGCCGCGTCCCGGGCCCGCATCGCTGCCGAGACGTTCACCTGCGAGGCGCCCGAGCCGATCAGGCCGCGCAGACCGCGTTCCGCGTCCCGGTCGTCGCCAGCCGGTCCCGGGCCGGCACCCGACTCGGGACCGCGGCGTGCCTCGCCGGCCGGTCCGCCGCTACCGCTCGGAGTCTCGTGCCGCAGCCGGCGCCGTCGACGCTCCGGATCGCCCATGGATCGACCCTACCGCCCGACAGCCCTGGGGTCGCCGCTCAGAACACTCCCAGTCCGCTGGGCGCCCGGTGCCAGCCGAACGCGGCGGAGGCCCGGGGCAGTACGCCGGGCCGGACCTCCCGGACCCGTCCGGCCGTGGCCAGCGTGCCGAGGGAGGGTCCGCCGAGGTAGGCGGCGGCGAGATCGCGTACGTCGCAGGCCAGTTCGGCCGGCGCGTCGGTCCGGGTGCACTCGGCAGTACCGGACGCCACGGTCAGCCGCCACCGGCCCGCGTTCTCCGGCAGCAGCGGATCGGTGACGTCGAACACCACGTCGACGTCGGCGGCGTAACTTCGGGCGGCCAGGGCGGCCGGCAGGTCGACGATCCGGACCCAGAGTCCGTGGTTCAGTCCGGCGCCGAGCTGACGCGGCTCGTCGACCAGGTACTGCAACGGCTCGTCGATGGCGGCGTGGTGGAAGCTGACGCTCCGGGTCAGGTCGATGGAGAGCAGGAAGCGCCACAGCGCCTGGTAGGCAGCGGGATCGTCGGCCACCACCTCGTCGACCATCACCTGGCCGCGCGGCCCACGGACGTCCCACTCGGCGCGGCTGCGCCAGAGCGCGTACCCGGCGGGTCCGGCCGGTGTCTCGGTGATCACGACCTGCCGGTCCGCCGGTCCGAAGCGGCGGGAGGGGTAGTCGGTCAGCACGTACCGCCACCAGGGCTCGGTCCGGTCGGACCAGCCGGGGCGGCCGACGCGGACCCGTTCGTAGAGCGGAGCGATTACGGACCGGAGCTGGAGCGGATCGCCGATCCGGAACGTGACGTCCGGTTCCGGACCGCCGGACGGATCCGGCGGGACGGGCGCGACCAGCCGTAGCGCGTTGGTGTCGACGTGCAGCGACAACTGCTGGGTCGCCTGGCCGTAGCCGAACCGGGGGTAGATCGGGCCCTCGCTGGCCCAGAGCACCGTGATCGGCTCCCGCCCGGCGGCCCGGACGTCCCGCAACTGCTGCCGCATCAGCCGGCTCAGCAGCCCTCGGCGCCGGTGGCTCGGCGCCACCCCCACGTCCGTGACGTGCGCGGCCGGCAGCGTGGTGCCCGGCACGGTCAGCCCTCGGGTGTACACGCCCGCGTGGGCCACCACGGTCCCGCCGGACCGGATCACCAGTGACCGTCCCGGTTCGGCGATGCCGGCATGGACCTCCGACAGCGTGGCGTCCGGTTCGTTGTGGAAGAGGGTCCGCATCAGCGAGTCGATGTCGTCCAGGTCGGCGGGGGTCGCGGCCTCGATCGGTGACTCTGTGTCGAGCATCGTCCCTGTCTAGTCCACCGGGTGCTGATTCCGCGACCTGTTTACGGGCTGGCTACCCTCGAAACCGGGACGGGTTCGCGCCCGAGCCGATGGGGAGGACCAGATGTCAGAGCAGACACAACCGTGGGCCGAGCGGACCGTCGAGATGCCGCCGGAGGGTGTCCGTCCGGAGGGTTTCCGGCGTGGGGTCGCACCGGTGGGTACGCCCAGGCCGGGTGCCGGGTCGACGCCGGTGACGCCGCACGAGCCGACCGGCACGGGGTGGCCGGCGGTGGAGGAGGAGCCGCACCGGCTGCCCCCGGGGTACCACTGGCGGCAGCTGCGTCGCGGGATGCACTGGAGCATGATCGGCGGCCTGTTCGCCTTCGTCTGCTGGGGGATCTGGGCCATCTCGGGGCGTGGCGACCTGACCAGTCCGGTCGTCACCTTCGTGCTGACCCTCTTCGTCGCGGTCGGTCTCTTCGCGCTGGCCCGGCTGGTCGGGCGGGTGGTCTGGGAGCGGCAGCTCGGCCGGATCCGGCGTACGGCCCGGGGTGCGCACCTGGTGACCGCCGTGTTCCTGGTCGGTGTCGGGGTGGCCTACCTGCGCCAGACGGAGTGGGTCGTGGACCTGTGGAACTGGGTCGCCGGACTCTGAAGCCTGATCCGGGACAGGCATTTGATCAAAGCGATAAATCACAATTTGGTCACTCGATAGTTACTCTGCGCCTGTTGTTCAATTACCTGACGCTACTATTCGGTCTCCGCCCCTCCTTCGGAGGTTGCCGACGGTGACCCTGCTCAGTGTGATAGTTCCGGTCTACCAGGTGGAGAAGTACCTGGCCGACTGCCTGGACTCGATCCTCGGCCAGTCCATGCGTGACATCCAACTGGTCGCGGTGGACGACGCCTCGACCGACGGTTCCGCCCGGATCCTCTCCCGGTACGCCGCCTGGGACCCCCGGATCGTGGTGGTGACCTTCGACCACAACCAGGGGTTGGGTGCGGCCCGCAACGCCGGGCTCGTCCACGCCACCGGCGAGTACGTGTGGTTTCTGGACAGCGACGACTGGCTGCCCGATGGGGCGCTGCCGGCGGTCGCCGACCGGTTGACCCGGACCGCGCCGGATCTCCTGGTCACGGCGTACACCCGGCACTTTCCGAACGGCGGGGTCCGGCACCATTCGTTGTCCCAGGTCGGTGCCGGCCGGCCGGTGCCGGACACCTTCACGCTGCGGGAACGCCCGGAGCTGCTGTCGGTGCTGCACATCACCTGCAACAAGGTGATCCGGCGGCAGTTCCTCGCCGAGTCGGGACTGACCTTCGGCTCCGGCTGGTACGAGGACGTCTCGTTCACCTTTCCGTTGATGCTCGCCGCCGAGCGGATCAGCCTGCTGGACCGCTGTTGTTACGCGTACCGGCAGCGGCCCGGCGGGGCGATCACCTCGACGGTCAGCGAGCGCCACTTCGAGGTCTTCGCGCACTGGGACCGGGTCCTGGCGGGGCTGGAGGCCGATCCGGCCGTGCCCGCCGAACTGCGTCACCTGATCTTCCAGCGGATGATCTGGCACCTGCTGCAGGTCCTCGGTCATCCTCGGCGGGTGCCACCGGGCCGGCGCCGGGAGTTCTTCGCCGAGATCGTCACCCGGTACCGCGCACATCTTCCGACCGGTGGATACCGGCCGCCCGGTGGCACGATAGGGCTCAAGCACCGGATCGTCGGCCGAGGCGGCTACGGCCTGTTCGCCGCGCTCCGGGTCGCCCGCCGGGCCCACATCGGCATGGTCGCCCGGATCAGACATCCGGCCACCGGGCCGGTTCCGGCCGGAAGCGGCCCGTCCCCGGCATCCGTGCCCGGAACCCGGGTCGAGGCGTTGCCCGGCGAGTTGACCGACCGGGTGAACTGACCGGCCAAGGCCCCGGCCTGGTCCTCGGGCCGGGTCAGCCGTGTTCGCCGAGCGGCCCGACCCGCCAGCCCCGGCTCAGGCACTCCTCCAGCAGGTGCGGCAGTGCGGCGAGGCTGGCCCGCCAGGCGCCGGGCGCGGAGGTGCAGTCGGAGTCGTGCAGAAGCACCGTCCCGCCACCGGCCAGACCGGACCGCAGCGTGTCGAGCACCGACGAGGGGCTCGCCGAACGGGTCCAGTCCCGCCCCCAGCAGGTCCAGAGCACCGGCGTCAGGTCCAGCCGCCGGGCGGCCATCAGTGCCGCGGTGCTGAACACGCCGTACGGTGGCCGGAAGAACCGGGGCGTCCGCCCGGTCACCGCCTCGATCAGCTCGCGGGTCCGGGCCAGGTCGCGGTAGGTCGCGTGCGGGCCTCGGAGCAGCAGGTTCTGGTGTGCCCAGCCGTGCACCGCCACCTCGTGGCCGGCGGCTGCCAGGTCCAGGCCGAGTTCCGGTGCCCGGGCGAGCATGGAGCCGAGCAGGAAGAACGTCGCGCGGGTCCGGTGCGCGGCCAGGGCCTCGACGAAGAGCGGGGTCGAGTTCGGGTCGGGACCGTCGTCGAAGGTCAGCGCGACGTGGCCCGGGGCGCCCCGGCCGCTCAGCCGGGGAAAGAACCGGAGTCGTACGCCGGGCAGCACGGTCAGGGCCGGCACGGCCTGTACGGCCAGCGCGGCACCGACCGTCGTCGCCGGTACCGCGCGTGCCCGCACCCGTTCCTCCACCCGCCTCACCATCGCCGGCCGGGTACCCGTGACGGCCGCCTTCACCCTCACCCGGACGGGTGGAATGGGACGGGGTCCGTTGCCGGATTCGCGCGGCCGGCTCCGGGTCACCCGACGTTTGTCGCGCGTGATCCCGGGTAGCCGGGCAGGCCGGCGGCCTCCCCGAGGCCGGGCCGGGCCGGGCCGGTGGCCAGGATGGACAGAGGAGACGACGGATGCGTGCCCGACCTGCGCCGGGGGTGGCGGTGATCACCGGAGCGAGCGCGGGGGTGGGCCGGGCCACGGCACGGCTGCTGGCCCGACGGGGAATGCGGCTGGCCCTGCTGGCCCGGGGCGGAACCGGGCTGCGTGCCGCCGCCGAGGACGTACGGGCCAACGGGGGTGTCGCGCTGCCGATCGAGACCGACGTGTCGGATCACCACCAGGTCGAGGAGGCGGCGGACCTGGCCACCCGGATACTCGGACCGATCGACCTCTGGGTGAACGACGCTTTCGCATCGGTGTTCGCGCCGTTTTCCGAGATCGGCCCGGAGGAGTTTCGCCGGGTGACGGAGGTCTGCTATCTCGGTTACGTGTACGGGACCCGGGCCGCGCTTCGTCGGATGGTGCCGCGCGGGTCCGGAACCATCGTGCAGGTCGGATCCGCGCTGGCGTACCGGTCGATTCCCCTACAGTCCGCCTATTGTGGTGCGAAACACGCAATAGTCGGCTTCACCGAGTCGCTGCGCTCCGAACTTCTGCACGACCGCAGCCCGGTACGGATCACCATGGTGCACCTTCCGGCGGTGAACACCCCGCAGTTCGACTGGGGGCTGTCCCGGCTGCGTAACCGGCCCCGGCCGGTACCGCCGATCTATCAGCCGGAGGTCGCCGCCCGGGCGATCGCCCACGCGGCCGACCGGCCACGGCGCCGGGAGTACTGGGTCGGGGCGTCCACCGTCGGCACCATCCTCGCCAACCGGTGCGTACCCGGTCTGCTCGATCGCTACCTGGCCCGCTCGGGTTACTCGGCTCAACAGACCGACCAGCCGGACGATCCGCGCCGGCCGAGCAACCTGTGGTATCCGGTCGACGACGGCGGCGGGGCGGACCCGGGCGCGCACGGCTCGTTCGACCTGCGGTCCCGGGCTCACAGTCCGCAATTGTGGTTGTCGCAACACCGGGGCCTGCTCGCCGCCGGGCTGGCCGTCGCCACGACGGTCGGTGCGGTGCTCCGCACCGTCGCGCGCCGCCGGCGGTAGCCGGGTCCGTCGCCAGGTCGGCGGTCTCGGTGCCGGATCCGGCCGGCCCGCCCCGGGTAACCAGCCTGACCTGCGGCTTTGTTGCAGACAGCCGGCAATCGTCGACCGGTCAAACTGGACATTTCCGAGGCGGGTCGGCGATACCCCGCCCGCGCGCTAGGTAAATGGTCGACAGCATCTTGTTAATAATCGCTACCGCAAAGGATGTTCTCGATGGATCTGCCACGCCGTGATTACTGATAGTCGTTGCGTGGCAACGCCTTTTGCCGGCAATCGGGTCTTGCCATTCCGGAAGTGGAACCAGGTATGCTGTCTGCCGTTCATAGCCGCCGGATACCACGTGGTGCCGGCGCTGATCGCCGCCTAATCGCCACCCGGCGAACCGGGGACCCATGCACGTGGGGTGAATCCGCGCGAGCGGTAGGGACCTCTTCCATCCCGAACCCGTCAGCTAACCCGGTCGGCGGCCGACGGAAGGGATACATGTGAGGGCACCCCTACGCCGATCGCTGGCGCCTGCCCTGGCACTGCTCACCGCCGCGGCACTGATCGTGGTTCCGTCGGTAGCGTCGGCGGCGCCGGCCGCGCCGAAGCCGGCGGGTCCGAAGGAGGACGTCGACTCGCCGATCCTCGGTGACGTCCTCGCCACCACCGGTAAGCGGTACGCGGAAGCCAAGGCCGCGGTCAAGAAGTCCAAGCAGCGGCAGGCGCAACTCGCCGAAGACCTCAAGCGGGCAGAGGCCAAGTTGGCGGCGCTCACTCCGGAGGCCAGCAAGATCGCCGCCGAGTCGTACCGCAGCGGCAAGCTCAGTGCCGTGACGATGCTGCTGAACAGCGCCTCGTCCGACTCGTTCATCGATCGGGCCGCCGCGCTGGATGAGCTGAACCTGTTCAACAACCAGAAGCTCCGGGCCCTGAACCAGGCGCGCGAGCAGGTCAGCCAGACCAAGGCGGCGGTCGACGCCGAGGTCGAGAAGCAGGCCGCGCAGGAACAGATCATCAAGAAGCAGCAGAAGGAGGCGGAGAAGGCGCTCGCGCTGGTCGGCGGCAGGTCGCGCCCCGACCGGGGCCTCGTGGACGCCAAGTCGCCGGTCGCCCGGCCGGGGCCGGGCATGGCGGACGGCTTCCCTGGCGAGTCCTGCAGCAAGCCCGATCCGACCACCAACGGTTGCGTCACGCCGCGGACCCTGCACGCGTACAACGAGGTTCGGCGGGCCGGCTTCAAGCGGTTCGTCGGTTGTCACCGCGACGGTGGTCCGTTCGAGCATCCCAAGGGCCGGGCCTGCGACTGGTCGTTGAAGAACTCCGGCTTCAGTCGCGCCGCGAACGACGACCAGATGAAGTACGGCAACGACCTCACCGCCTTCCTGGTCCGCAACGCCGATCGACTGGGCATCCTGTACGTGATCTGGTACAAGGAGATCTGGTTCCCGGCCACCGGCTGGAAGTCCTACAGCGGTCCGAGCGACCACACCGACCACGTGCACATGTCGATGCTGTAGGGGTCGCGCACGACACCCCGTACGAACGGAACCGCCCCGCCACCCACTCCGGGTGACGGGGCGGTTCCGTTGTGACATCCATCTTCAACTTGCATACATAGCGATGTCCGCATACGTTGTTCTCCGGGACGGCGGGGGCTGGCCCGGGAAGGGGGCCAGGCGATGGGTGCCGGACACACACACGCGAGTCCGCAGACCTGGGCCGGGGAGCGGCACCGTCGCCCGCTCTGGCTGGCGTTCGGAGTGCTGGCCCTCTACATGGTGGTGCAGGCCGTCGCCGCCTGGCTGACCGGTTCGCTCGCACTGCTCTCGGACGCCGGACACATGTTCACCGACGTGCTCGGCATCGGCATGGCGCTGGCGGCGATCACCGCCGCCGGCCGGGCGTCGAACGATCCGCAGCGCACCTTCGGGCTGTACCGCCTGGAGGTGCTCGCCGCGCTGGCGAACGCCGTGCTGCTCTCCGGGATGGCGATCTTCGTACTGGTGGAGTCGGTCCGCCGGTTGGACGATCCGCCCGAGGTCGCGGCCGGGCCGATGCTGGTCGTCGCCGTCGGCGGCCTCGCCGTGAACGTGGTGGCCTTCCTGCTGCTGCGCGGCGGGGCCAAGGAGAGCCTCAACCTGCGCGGCGCCTACCTGGAGGTGCTCGGTGACCTCTTCGGTTCGGTCGGCGTCATCATCGCCGCGTCGGTCATCGCGACGACCGGATGGCGGTACGCGGACCCGATCGTCGCCGTCGTGGTCGGCCTGCTCATCCTGCCCCGGACCTGGAAGCTGGCCCTGGCCGCCGGCCGGGTACTCGTGCAGGCCGCGCCGCCGCACGTCGAGGTCACCCTGGTCCGGGAGCGGCTGGCCGGCCTCGACGGGGTCACCGAGGTACACGACCTGCACGTCTGGACCCTGACCTCCGGGATGGACGTGGCATCGGCGCACCTGAACCTGATCGAGGGTGCCGACGTGGCGGCGGTACTGGCGGCGGCTCGCCGGCAACTGCACGACGACTTCGGCATCGACCACGCCACCCTCCAGGTCGAACCGCCGAGCGCCGAGCAGCTCTGTCACGGAAGCTCGTGGTGACGCAGTTAAGGAAGGGCCCCTTCTTATCGCTTTCTGTAGAGGAAGGGTCCCCCGTTAACCGCCACGGTCCCGATGAGCAGAGCGGGGCTCGGATAGGCTCTACTCCGTGCTGGGCACGGGGGCAGGCCCGGGCGGCGGTCGGACCGGACCCGTCGCCCGGTTGATGTCAGCCCCGCTGCGATGGGTCGCCACGGGAGTGGGCGTGACGGTGGTGGCGGTCTCCGGCATCTTCGGCGGGCTGGACACCGTCGACAGGTCGAAACTGCCCACTGTGGAGCTCGGGGCGGTCGACCGGGGCAAGCCGTGGAACGTGACGGTGGTGCGGGTCCGACTGATCGCCGACCTGCCGGCACACAAGCCGACGACCGCCGGCAACCATTGGGTCGGCGTCGTCGCGACCGTCGAGGTCACCGCCCCGGAGAGCCGCGCCGACCTGTGGGACGTCCTCCGGCTGCCCGGCGCCGAGGGCCTCAGGAGCGAGAAGCCGGCGTACGTCGTACTGATGCGTGACGACACGGAACGCGTCCGGCTCAATCCCGGGATGCCCGAGCAACTCGCCTTCGTCTGGGAACGGGCCGGCGACAGCCGCCCGAGCGCGGTGACCGTGCAGATCCTCGGCAAGACCTTGCGGCAGGACAGCCTCACCGGAACGATGACGTGGCTCGATCCCGCACCTCGGGCCGAGGTCGTCGCACCGGTCGAGGATCAGCGGACATGACAGCCTGGCCCGGTGACCAGGGGCCGGCCGAGACCGCCGGACTCCGGGTGCCGCCCGGTGCCCAGCCGCCGGTCGAGGTGCCCGGCCACCAGGCGCCGCCCCGCCGGCTCGCCCGGATAGGCTCCCGGCTGGGTGTCGGTGTCCTGGTGCTCGCCGCGCTGGCCGTCGGCGGTCCGCTCGCCGCGCTGCGCCCGACGAGCGACGTCCGGGAGCGGCCCTTCGTCCAGCAGGGTGGCTTCGGCGAGTTGGCTTCGGTGCGTACCTTCGAGGCCACGGTGGTCAGCGTGCGCGGCGCGGCGAAGGTCTCGCAGCGCGGCCGGGTGTACGACACCGCCGGGGTGTGGGTGCTGGTCCGGGTACGCCTGAGCGCCACGGACGAGGCGACCACCGTCAACTACGCCGCGCTCCGGGACGAGCGGGAGCGCAGTCATCAGCAGACCGCCCGGCTCGAACAGCCGCTCACGAGCAGCAGCCGTACTCTCCAGCCGGGAATACCGGTCGAGGGCGAGATCGTCTTCGAGGTTCCCCGAGACACCGCCACCCGGCTCTGGCTGCGGTTGGCGCAGCCCGTCCTCGACCGGCGGATGGACGCGATGGCGGAGGTGCCACTGCTTCCGGTGCCACGGTCCACAATCGACCGCTGGTCGGCGGATCCGGCCCCGGCCGTCGTCACACCGGCGAAGGTAGGTCCGCCGTGACGTGGCCGGGCGAGGTGGAGACCGCGGTGTTGCCTCGGATCGAGGGGCCTGCCGTGGCGTCGCCGGAGGGCGCGGAGACCGCGGTGCTGCCCCGGATCGACGGGCCCGTCGTGGCGTCGACCGGTGACGCGGCGGCGCGCGGTTGGTGGCGACGCAACCGGTGGGGCGTGCTGGCGTTGCTGCCGGCCCTCGCCCTGGCACTCGGACCCGCCGTCAGGCAGGGCTACGAGCAGATGACCCGGGCCGAGCCCCGACGGGCGGTGGTCCCTGGCCCGGACGGCTGGGTGACGTACGCCGGGTCCCGGATGAGGCTGGCGGAGCTGACCTCCACGACCGAACTGACCGGCCGGGACGGCAGGCCGTTCCCGCTCCCCGCCGGAGTGCGGGCCTGGCGGGCGACGGTGCTCTTCGAACCGGATACGCCGGAGGGCGTCGTCGGCTGCTCGGTCTGGCTGGAGGACAGCGACGGCCGGCTCTCCTCCGCCGGTCCGGCCGAACTGCTCGGCGCGGGGGTGTTGGCCGGCGGCTGCGGTCCGGAGCGCGACGCCGGTGGCCGGCCGTACGAAAAGGTCTTCTACTTCGTTCTGCCGGAGTCGTCGTCCCCGGTCGCGGCCCGGGTGGTCACCACCTCGATGCTGCCCCGCTACGCCCAACTCTCGGCCGGCTGAGCAGCCCCGGCGTTCCCGGCGTTCCCGGCGTGGCCCCGGGGCATCGGCGTTTCCGGGCCTCGGTCGGGGCCCCGATCCGGGCCTCGGTCCGGGCCCCGATCCGGGGCCGGCGCCGACTCGGTGGCCGGGGCGGGAGGCTGGAACCGCAGTACCCGGTCGATCGCCGCAGCGAGCAGGCAGACCAGCAGCACGATCCCGATCGACTCGTTCAGAATGCCGAGTGGGCCGGAGAGCGGCACCCATACCGTCTCCAGGTCCCGTGGGCCGACCAGCAGCCGTTCCCACTCCCAGAGCCAGTACTGGACGTTCTGCGACGCGACAAAGGCCAGGCAGAAGAGCAGCATCGGCGCCAGGCCCGCCCGGGTGAGCAGCCGGAGACCATGTACCAGCGGGCCGAGCCGTTCGTGTAGTTCGGTGCCGACAGCGGTGTAGACCGCCCGGATCGGTCGCGGCAGGCGGGCCCGCTGGTAGCGCTCGGCGTCCGGTGGCGGTGGGGTCAGGCGGTGACCGTAGACCACGGCGCCGGCCGCCAGCCACGCCACCGGTACCATGATGACCGCGTCCGCCGAGGCCAGCAGGCCGGCGAGCCAGATTCCGGCGGTGTGGACCGGCTCGGCGAGCGGTCCGAGGTACCCGAGCAGGTGTTGCCCGGTGTCGAGCAGCCAGTTGATGATCCGGCGCTCCTGTGCCCACGCGGTCACCGGCTTCTGTACCGCCTGGAGCGCGCCGGCGACCACGACGATCCAGATCACCTCGACGTACGCCCCGACCACGCCCAACCACGGCCAGCGCAGCCGACCCTGCCAGTTGGAGAGCAGCCAGC
This sequence comes from Plantactinospora alkalitolerans, assembly GCF_015690345.1. Classification (GTDB taxonomy): domain Bacteria; phylum Actinomycetota; class Actinomycetes; order Mycobacteriales; family Micromonosporaceae; genus Plantactinospora; species Plantactinospora alkalitolerans. The sequence continues at coordinate 25,738 of NZ_JADPUN010000032.1, forward strand.
GCAGGACGACCGCCACGACGATCACCGAGACGAGGGTGGTGCCGACGGATGCCGGAATGCGCTCCGCCAACTGGCTCGGCGCGCCGTCGAACACCTCGGCCCGGCCGAAGGTGTCGTCGACGACCACCAGGTACTGGTAACGGCTCAGGTCCTCCTGGAGGTAGCCCATCGCGGCGTACACGGCCAGGAACGGCGCCAGCGCGCTGCCGACGTGGTCCAGCAGGCTCCGGCGTCGACCGTCCGGCGTGGAGACGACAGCCTCCGGCGACGTCGCGGCGGCCAGGTAGGGCAGCGAGCCGCGTACGACCCGGAGCATCAGGGTGAACGCGGTCAGCATGGCGATCGGGGCCAGCACCACCACGAGGACGGCCAGCATTCCGTTGAAGCGGCTGAGCGGGACCGCTGCGATCAGGATGAACTCCCGGGCCGCCACCCCGGCAAGGTGGAGCGCGAACAGCGTCGGCCAGTGCCGGGCCAGCAGCCTGAGGGCGCTGCCCACGACGATTCCCGTACCGAGCAAGGCCCGGCCCAGCCGGGGAGGTCGACCAGCGGAGCGGGGCGCGGATCGCCCTCCGCCGATTGCTGCCACGCGGCACAGGCTAACGCTCCGAGGGGATCGAGGTTGACCGGAATCACGGCGATGCCGCCCCCATCGTTCGGGCGTTCGGGCTGCATGGAAGGGTCCGCCGGCGGTCCAGCGTATTGACAGATTGCTCTACGCTGTCGACATGTCGCTCAGAGTTGTTCGGGTCGCTGCCGTGGCGCTCGGCTTCGGCGCTCTGCTGATGGCAATGGCGGTGACCGCCTGGGCGCAGCCGCTCCGAGACCGGATCGAGCCCTCCTGGCTGGGCTATCTCGGCTATCTCCTGGCGTCGGCGGCCAGTGTGCTCGTCCCGTACGTCGTCTTCTCGCGGTTCGTCTGTCCGCTGCGGCGGCGTCCCGCCGGATTCGCTGTCGACTCCGCCGCGCGTCGGTTCCTGGCCGGGACCTTTCCCCGTACCTCCGGAACCCAGTCGATCCTGCTGCTCTGGGCCGGTGGCAACTTCATCATGAGCGCCGCACGCACGCCCGGTGGAGAGCTGGCTTTCGGCGACTGGCAGTCCGCCATCGTCCCGGTCGGGCTGTTCGGTGTGACGGTCGTGGTCGGGGTGCTCGTGCCCTTCGTCCGGCACGCGACCGTCGTACTGGACCCGACCGGGATCACCATCTGGAGGAGTCGGCGGCACCGTACCGTCATCCCGTGGGACGAGCTGGCGCCGGGTGGACCACCACCGCCGGCCAGGGTCGGTTCATCGGTCACGCTCTACCGCCGGGGCTGGCATCCGGCGGTGGGTCCACCCCGTACCGACGAACTGCCGGTCGGGTTGCTGAACGTGCAGCCCGCCTTCCTCGCCGGGGCGATCCGCCGGTACGCCGAACAGCCGCAGCTCCGCGCCGGCATCGGCACCCCGACGGAACTGGCCCAACTCCGTGCCGACCTTCCGCCGGAGTACGGCGGCGGGATCGAGGAGGACGGCGGCGAAATCGAGGAGGACGGCGCCGGGCACCGGCAGCCCGTCCAGGAATCCGACTCGCGGCAGCGGTAGCCCGGCGGCGGGGTCAGGTCGCCGGATGCAGTCCGGTCCACTGCCGCCCGTCCGGCCGGCCGGAGCGCCACTCGTCCAGCAGTTCGACGGCCCGGTGCTCGGGAGCCGCGAGCAGGACGACCTGCTCGCCGGCCTTGATCGACCGTTCCTGGGGCAGCGAGCCCTCGCTGCAGCACTTGCAGAGCAGCTCCCCACTGGTCAGCACCTCGGCGCCGAGGTCGTGCCGGGAGAAGACCTCGATCAGGGCCTCGACGTCGTCGGTCGTTGCCGCCGTCACGGTCACCGAGAGCGTGGCCAGGTCCGACGGGGTGAACAGCATGATCTCGTCGAAGACCGCATAGCGCTGCCCCTCGACGATCCGTTCGCCGTTGGGAGCGCCGTCGTGCAGGACCACCTCGCCGAACCGGCGGCTCGGATCGAACGGCACGGTGAAGACCCGGGCCCGGGTCGGACAGAGCCGGCGGGCCCAGACCACCTCCTGACCCGTCGCGGTGTCGATGCGTACGCAGGTGATCCCGAGGTCGACCAGGATCTCGCCCTCGCCGGATGGGAGGGGGATGCCGTACCCGATCCAGCAGTCCCGGGCGGTGGACCAGTCCCGCAGTACGGTGGCGGCGATGCCGAGGTTCCAGAACGCCGGGTCCTGCTGCCCGCGTGACGCCCGTGCGGCAGCCTCCCTGCCCAGCTCGTACGCCTTGGGCCAGTCGCGGAGGAACTTGTACGCCAGGGCCGCGTCGAACCAGAGCTTCTCACTGCCCGGCCGGTCGGGTGCCCGACGGAGAGCAGTCTCCATCAACTTCCCGGCCTGCTGCCACTCCTCGGCGTCCCACGCCTGGTACGCCCGCTTGACGAGGTCGTCGTCGGAAGAATGCTGGAAGACCGTCACGCAGGGCAGAGTAGATCACGCGGTCCTGCCGCCCGGTACCCCGTCCGATCAGGTACCGGATCCGACGGTAGGGCGGCCACGGAAGGCGAGCACCACCGGCCAACGCCGCCAGACGGCGACGTGCAGGACGATCCCGAGGGCGAGATAGTTGAGCGCGGAGAGCGCGACCCAGGCGTCGGGATTCGCCCGGCGCCAGTGGAGTTGCCCGGCGTAGCGCGACAGCGCCGCGTACAGCAGGGCCGCGACGACGGCGATCAGCAGCAGGGTGCAGCACCGCGCCGCGGCCGGGGCCAGCCGGCTCGCGGGCCAACCGTCGAAGAGCATCGAGACCAGCAGTCCACTGGCGATCGTCGTGCCGCCGACGGCGTTGATCCGGTCCGGGCCCCAGCCGGCCACGGACCAGAGCAGCAGGAAGCTTCCGGTGGCGCCGACGACGAGCGTCGCGCTGCCGGTAGCCATCCGGGTGCCGCGCCGCCGGATCAGGGTGAACGGCCAGCCGCCCAGGGCGACGTAGAACGCCACCTGCCACACTCCCAGATTCAGCAGGGCCGCGCTGTACAGCGCCGCCGGAACCGGTCCGCCCGGGTTGCGCAGCCGCTCGGCGGTGCGCGTCGCTGCCGGCACGTCGTCGAGGTTCACCAGCAGCAGGTACGCCGCCACGGCCAACCCGAACGTTACGACCAGTGCCGTCGTGCCACCCCAGAACCAGCCGAGCCGGCGCATTGGCCAACCCTCACCGACGAGGGTCAGATGCAGCAGAAATGTGAACGCGGCCCCGCCGAGCGCCAGGGTCACCGGGAACGTCGGCGGATGCCCCGGTCCCGGGTTGGCGGCGAAGACGCCGCGCAGGTCGACCTGGCTGGTCACGGCCTGGCCGAGGATCGTCAGGGCCACCGCGCTGACGATCACGATCAGCGTGTCGGTCAGGCCCGACCAACCGGAGCGGAGTCGGCTGCCCGGCCAGTCCTGCCACCAGAAGGCGACGGTCGTGATCACCGGCAGGGCGAAGGTGGCCAGCGGGCCGAGCACCAGCAGCGACTCCTCCGCGCCACCGAGGGCGAAGCCGAGCAGGAAGAAGAACGGTACGACCACGGCCAGTCCGGCCAGCCCGAGCACCGGTTGACGTGCCGACGCCTGGGCCGGCAGGTGTGGCCCGGCGTCCGGCTCAGATGACATCGAGGGCGTACTTTACGCAGGTCAGCCAGATTGCGGGCCGGATTTGCGGGTACTGCGGTCAGCCCGTGCCGGCGCCCCGCGTCACCGCGTACCTTCCGGATGTGTCCGTAGCCAGCCGAGGACCTCGCCGGCGTGCTGAGCTGGCGGATACACCGGATAGAAGACGTGTTCGATCACGTCCCGGCGAACGATCATCGTCAGCCGCCGGTACAGCGTCATCCCACCGGCGGAGAAGGTCGGCAGCCGCAGCGCGTCGCGTACCGCGAACTCCGGATCGGCGAGCATGGTGAACGGCAGGCGCAGTCGACTGACCACTTCCCGCTGGTAGTGGCCGGGCTGCGAGGAGAGACCGTAGACCCGGGCCGCGCCGGCTCCGATCAGTTCCGCGTGATGATCGCGGAAACCGCACGCCTCGGCGGTGCAGCCCTGTGCCCCGGGTATCGTGTCCCAGCCCTCCGGCAGGTCCACACCGGGGCGGCCGGTGAGCGGATAGACGTACAGCACGGTCCGTCCGGGGCCCAACGCCGCCAGTCCGACCGTCGATCCGTCGGTGGCCGGCAGTGTCACCCCGGGCAGGCGTACCCCGACCAGGCGGTCCGCCGTGCCGTCGTCGGAGGGGATCGGAGGGTCACACCGGACCGGATGACCGTCGAGCCCGTGGCCGGCCGCGAAAGGCCGTACGCCGCTCGGCATCGACCGTTCGGCGGCGGCCCGCAGGTGCTGGGCCAGCGCGTCCCGCCGCCGGGTCAACCGGACGATCCGCGCGGACAGCGCGTCGATCGCGTCCCGGTACGCCGCCAGCGACGCCGGGCACTCGTCACCCGAGCCGTGACCGCTGGCCAGACACTCCACGAACGGCCGGGTCTCCTCGACCGACAGCCCCAGGCCGGTCAGCTCCCGGATCTCCCGTACCTGGCGGACCGCCACGGGGTCGTAGTCCCGGTAACCGTTCGGCAGCCGGACCGGAACCACCAGGCCGACCTTCTCGTAGTACCGCAACGCCCGGACCGTCACTTCGGCCTGCCGGGCCAACTCTCCTGCTCGCACGCCTCGACGCTAAACCCGTACCCCGAGGTCCAGGTCAAGCCGCGCGAGGCCGCAGAACGACGGCGACTCCGTTCGACACCGGCTCCGTTCCCGCAGCTCCGTTCCCGCGGCTCCGTTCCGGCGGCTCCGTTCCCGCCGACTCCGGGCGGCAGCGGGCCGCCAGTGGCATGGAACAATCTCCCACCGACCGACCATTGTGCGTGACGAGATGACTCCCTCGGCCAAAACCTGAAGAACGGGTCTGCACAGCGATAAATGGACGGCTATCATTCTGCTATGAAGAATGAGGCGCCCGTTCCGCCGTATCACATCGCCTCTGTCGACCACGCCCTGCGGCTACTGCTGCTTCTTCAGACCAAGCCGAGCATCCGGGTCGCGGAGGCGGCGAACGAGCTGAAGGTCGCCCGTTCGACCGCGCACCGCCTGCTGGCGATGCTCGTCTACCGCGGGTTCGCGGCCCAGAACGCGACCACCCGGGCCTACCATCCCGGGCCGGTGCTGATCGAGGTCGGCATGGGCGCGCTGTCCAAGCTGGACGTCCGCCGCAAGGCCCGGCCGTACCTGGAACGCCTGGTGGCCACGACGGGCGAGACGGCGAGCCTCCAGATCCTGGAGGGCAACCACGTCCGGTTCGTCGACTCCGTCGAGTCGACGAACGCGGTCCGGGTGGCCTCCCGGGCCGGGGTGAGCCTGCCGGCGCACGCCTCCTCCGGCGGCAAGGTGCTGCTGGCCGGGATGTCGCTGGAGGCGGTGCAGCGGCTGTACCCGAGCGAGCCGGTGGAGCAGGTGACCGATCCGACCAGGACCGACCCGGCCTCCCTGTTCGAGGAGTTGGCGGAGACCCGCGCCCAGGGCTACTCGGTCAACCACTGCGAGGGTGAACCCGGGCTGGTGGCGGTCGGCGTACCGCTGCCGGACCGCACCGGTACGCCGATCGCCTCACTCACCGTCGCCGGACCTACCGCCCGGATGGGCCCGGACGAGGTGGACCGGGCGGTGGAGGCGCTTCGCGAGGCGGCACAGGAACTCGGCGAAAGCCTCTACCGCTGAACGGCTGTAAGGAAGGGCCCCTTCTTATCGCTTTCTGTAGAAGAAGGGTCCCTTCCTAACCGGTACCTGAGCTCCTATACCGACCCGACCTGCTCAACAGGTTCCTGGCCCACGCGGTCTGACCCTCGAACCCGACTCGGCCTAAGATCCAAGATCGGTAGCGCCGCAGGAGGGGACTCCGGACGGTGGAGGAGATGATCGACGGGGCTATCGAGGACGCGATGACGCGGTCGATGCTGCGGGAGAACCGGTGATCCAAACCTTCGAACTCGCCAAACACTATGGCCACGTGCGGGCGGTGGACGGCATCAGTTTCACGGCGCATCCCGGCCGTGTCACCGGGTTCCTCGGGCTCAACGGGTCCGGGAAGACCACAACCCTGCGGATGCTGCTCGGCCTGAGCCGCCCGACGTCCGGCCGCGCGTTGATCAACAACAAACGGTTTCAGGATCTCCGGTACCCGCCGCGGGAGATCGGCGCTGTCCTCGAGCAGGGCATCGCCCATCCAGGACAGACGGGTCGGGCACACCTCGTCGCCCAGGCGATCCTCGCCGGAGCGGGCCGAGGCCGGGTGGACGCCCTGCTGGACCAGGTCGGCCTCACCGACGCGGCGGACCGGCGCAGCGGCGGCTACTCGTTGGGCATGCGGCAGCGCTTGGCGGTGGCGACCGCACTGCTTGGCGACCCACCGGTACTGGTGCTCGACGAACCAGCGAACGGCCTCGACCCGGAGGGCATCGCGTGGCTCCGGCTGCTGCTGCGCGACCACGCCCGGCGCGGCGGGACAGTGCTCATTTCCAGCCACCTACTGGCCGAACTGGCTCACCTCATCGACGACGTGGTGATCGTCGCCAAAGGCCAGATCAGGTGTGCCGCCCCGCTGGCCAGCCTCTACGGCGCCGCAGCCCAGCGGCTGCGGGTGCGCGGTCGTGACCAACGGCGGCTGTGGCAGGTCTTCGAGAGCGTCGGAGGACGGGTGACGAGAAACGGTGACGCCCTGGAGGTGGTGGGTCTGACCCCGGAGGACGCCGGTGAGGTCGCCTTCGGCGCCCGGGTGCCGCTCTACGAGTTGACCGTGGACACCCCGAACCTGGAACAGATCTTTCTCGACCTGGCGACCGTCTGATGGTGGCGTTGGTGCGTAGCGAGCTCTACCGAGTAGCGACGATCCGGTCCAGTTGGGTCTCCATCCTCGTATTCGGCGTGGTGGGACTGCTGCTCGGCGCGGTCAACAGCGACGCCTGGGCGCTGTTGGTTGGCATGGGGGCGTACGGGCTGTCCGCCATGATCGTGTCCCAGCACTACCAGCACCGGACGGCCGTCCTGCTCTACCTCGCCAAGCCCAGGCGTGTCGTGGTGCTCGTCGGTCAGGTGGTCACCGCGGTGATCGTGACGGTGGGGGTCGTGGCCGTCAGCGGCCTCACGGTCGCCCTGAACGGCGACCCGAACCGGTACGGGAACCTGTTGGCCACGCTCCCCGTCGTGGCGGTGTTCGGTGCCGCGACAGCGGCGATCGTCCGCCGCTCGACCTGGTTGTTCCTGGGTGCCGCGTGCTGGTTCGTGTTCGTCGAGGGTCTCGTCGGCAGGCTGCGGGCCCCGCTGCCGTTCTCGACCTTCCTCGGCGCCGGCGCCGGTGACCCCCGAAGCCTCGTCATTGCCGGCGGCTGGACCGTCATGGCGGTCGTCGTCGCCATGGTCGCGGTGGGCCGCGACCACACCGGCAACTGACCGCTGGCAGGGAGGGCGCTGACGCGTCGACCGATCGCAGGCGCGGTGACCGGGGATCATCGCGAGGTAGGCGAGCCCGGCGACGGCGCTCGGTACGGTATCGACGGTCGGGGTCGGCCGCGCCAGACTGTAGTTCCAGTCTTCTCCCGCGTGACGCGGAGGGCGACCGCCATGAGCATCCTGAACCCGCGCCTGATCGCGCTCGCGGTGCTGGGCCTCGGCCTGGCCGGGTTCGACCTGTGGCTCGGACTCGCCCATGGCACGGTGTCCGGACCGGTGGTCTGGAGCGGCTGCGCCGTGGGCCTCGCCTACGTCGCCACGGGCGTCACCGCGTGGGCCCTCCGCCCGCGTAGCCGGATCGGTCTCTGGATGACCGTGATGGGCATCGTGGCGCTGATGGCGTTCGCCAGCACGGGGGTACGGCCTCCCACGGACCTGCCGGGTCGGGCGATCCTGACCCTGGTCGGCACCCCGGCCCTCTGGCTGCAGTTCGCCGTCGGCACCCATCTGTTCCTCACCTATCCGAGCGGTCGTGCCGAGAACCGCACCGAACGCGTGCTGACGGGGACCACCTTCGCCACGGCCACGGTCGCCTCCGTACTCACGCTCCTGACCAAGACGGCGGTTCCCGCCTGTGCCGGCTGGTGCGGTCCGAGCCCACTGGCGATGATCCACGAGCCGGACCTCTACCTGTGGCTCCGGTCCGTGTTCCTGGTCGTTCTCGTCGTGCTGGCCGGGCTGGGGTGGCTGGTGCTGCTACGCGGTTACCTGGGCGCGGGACCACGTCGCCGGCGGTCCCAGCGATTTCGGCTCGGCCTGGCCACCGCGACGCTGCTGATCCTGGCGACCGGAATCCTGGGGTTGCTCGCCTACTACACGGGCACCGAGAGCGCCGAGGGTCTCGTGGATCATATGGGCCTCGTGATCGGCTGGGCGAGTGTCGCGGGGCTCCCGTTCGGCTTCCTGTTCGGATTGCTCCGCGACCGTTGGGCCTTCGCCGACCTGGGGAGTCTCGTCGGCCGGGCGCAGAACGCGAACCCCGAGGTGGTGGAGCGTGGCCTCGCCCGCGCGGTGCGGGACCCCGAACTCCGCGTGGCGTACGCGTCGGCGGATGGTTGGCGCGACGTGCTCGGCCGGCCGTACCATCCGCCGGCCGACGACAGCCGAAGCCGGACCGAGATCGGTGAGCCACCGGTGGCGCTGCTGGTCCACGATCCCGATCTTCGTGCCGAACCCGCGCTCCTGGCGGCGGCGACCGCGGTGCTGCGGCTCACCGCCACCAGCGTCCCCGCCGCCGGGCCAGTACCGGACCGCCACGTCTTCATCTCGTACGTCCGTGAGGACTCGGCCGCCGTCGACCGGCTCGCCACGGCGCTGCGCGGTCACGGCATCGAGGTGTGGCTGGACCGCACGCACCTGGTACCGGGCGATCGGTGGGCCGACCGGATCAGGCAGGCGATCGGCGCGGGGGCTAATTTCGTCGCGTGCTTCTCGGCGGCGTCCTCGCGCCGCGACCGGACTTATATGAACGAAGAGTTGATCCTCGCGATCGAGGAACTGCGCCTGCGCCCACGTGACCGGCGCTGGTTCCTGCCCGTCGTCCTGGATGGGAGCCCGGTGCCGGACCACCCGATCGGGGCGGGGGAGACGCTCCGCAGCCTGCACCACGTAGATCTCTCCGAGGGCTGGGAGGCCGGGGTGCTCCGCGTCGCGCACGCGATATCGACGCCCTGAGCATCAGCCGATGGGGAATCAGTCGAACTGGATCACCAGACTGGTGATCTGGTCGCCGCTGCGGTGGATGATGAGCGTGCCGGTGCCGCCACGGGACCACTCGAAGGAAACCACCTCGGCCGCCGTGTCGGTGCGTACCGTCAGGACCCGCATCGTGTCGTCCGGCGGGTTCGTCGCGTACGCCTCGGCGATGGCGTCCCGGCCGACGAACGGGCCGACCGGCGGGCCGATGAACGTCATGACCGCGTCCGGGTGGAGGCTTGTCGTCAGCCAAGACCAGTCGCCATCGGCGACGGCCGCGTTGAAACGGTCGATGTGGGCGCGCGCCAGGGCCTCGGTCATGGGCGCGAACCTACGCCCGTCGAGGGCCGTCGGTCAGCCCCGTTCGCGCCCCGTTCGCGCGTCTGACCCTGTTATCCTCTCATGACATGCAGGCAGGTGACCGGATCGACCGCGGCTCGCCGCTGCCGATGTACTACCAGCTCAAGCAGTTGATAGTCCGGGACATCGAGCGGCGACGGCTCCAGCCGGGTGATCGGCTCCTCGGCGATCACGAGCTGTGTGCCCGGTACGACGTCTCCCGTACCGTCGTCCGGCAGGCGCTGACCGACCTGGAGAACGAGGGCCTGATCGAGCGGGTCAAGGGCCGGGGCACCTTCGTCGCGCACCCGAAGACCGCCGAGGGGCTGGTCCAGTCGTTGACGGGGCTGTTCGAGGACGTCGCCGCCCGGGGCGGCCACCTGCGCAGCGAGGTACGCCGCGCCGAGGTGCTGCCGGCCGACGCCGCCGTCGCCGCAGACCTGGAGATGTCGCCCGGTGATCCGGTGATCCACCTGGAGCGGCTCCGGTTCGTCGACGACGAGCCGTGGGTCTGGACCGTGACCCATCTTCCGGCGCCGCTCGCCCCGGGCCTGGTCGACGAGGACCTGACCGACCGTTCGCTCTACCGGGTGCTCGAAGCGTCGTACGGGGTGCGGCTGGTCCGGGGCGTCCGCTCCGTCGAGGCCGCGGTGGCGAGTGCCGCCCAGGCGAGGCTGCTCGGCATCCGGCGGGGTGATCCGGTGCTGGTGCTGCGGAGCGTGAGCATTGGCGAGTCGGGGCGCCCGGTCGAGAGCTTCCTCGCGCTGCACCGGGGGGACCGCAGCCGCTTCCAGGTCGAGTTGAACCGCGCCGCCGCCAGCGGTGGGGCCGGCACCCCGCTCGTACTCGTCACGTCCTGACCCCGGAGCCGTCCCACCCGCTCGCCGTCCCACGGCCGGCCGTCCCATCCGCTCGCCGTCCCACGGCTGGCCGTTCCCCCGCTCGGCGGTGCCTGGAGCTGCGGCAATCTCCGTCGACCTCTTGACATCCTGTAATGACAGGACGACAGTGTCGGAAACACGACCGAAACGGGAGCTGACGTGAGTACAAGCGCCACCCCGCCGCTCCAGCCCTTCGCGATCCGGTTCGGCGCCGACAACGGCACCCTGGAACCGCAGGGGCCGACCCTTCAGCGGCGGATGTCCGACCTCGAGGGGTTGTTCGCGGACCGCCGCGCCTGGGAACAGGCCGTCGCGGACGGCGACCCGGTGGTCTACACAGTCGTCTCCTCACCGGTGCCGGAGGCCGCCCGGGAGCTGCCACAGTCAATCACCACGATCTTTCCGGGTGACACCGGCGGCGAGTTCTGGATGACCAAGGGACACCAGCACCCCGACCCGCAGGGCGAGATCTACCTGGGTCTGGAAGGTCGCGGCGGCCTGCTGCTCTTCGACGGTGACCGGGCCGAGTGGCTGGACATCAGCCCTGGAGTGATCGGCTACATCCCGCCGGGCTGGGCGCACCGCAGCGTCAACGTCGGCGACGAGCCGTACCGGTTCCTCGCCGTCTATCCCGGCAGCGCCGGGCACGACTACGGATGGGTGCTCACCCACGGCATGGGCCTGCGGGCCCGCAGAGCCGAAACCGAGGCCACGGTCGGAGCCGAAACCGAGGCCACGGTCGGAGCCGAAACCGAGGCCACGGTCGGAGCCGAAACCGAGGCCACGGTCGGAGCCGAGGCCGAGACGACGGTCGGAGCCGAGGCCACCGTCGAACTCGTCCCGTTCGGCGCCCCGGCAGGTACCAGCGCATCCACCGCCCGCCCCCACTGACAGGAGACCCCCATGGCAACGAAGAGCGTCTCACTCGCCGCGGCCGGGCTTGCCGCGGTCGTCACCCTGGCCGTCGGCGTCGTCGCCGGCCGGGCCTTCGGCTCCGGTTCCGGCTCGGACGACGGTGGCGGTGACGCCGCGACGGCGGCAATCGCCGGTACGAAGATCGACGTCATCGTGAAGGCGACCGAATCCGAGTTCTGGCAGTCCATGCTGGCCGGCGCGAAGAAGGCCGGCGGCGATCTCGGGGTCGAACTGGACCTGTTCGGGCCCACCTCGGAAGCCGACATCGAACCGCAGGTACGGCTGGTCGAGGACGCCATCTCCCGGGGTGCCAAGGGGATCGTCCTGGCGCCGAACTCGTCCACCGCGCTGAACGGGGTGATCGACCGGGCCCGGTCCACCGGGATCAAGGTGGTGATCGTCGACAACGCGGTGCAGACCAAGAGCGACGGCTTCATCGGCACCGACAACGTCAAGGCCGGCGCCCAGGCGGGCCAGCGGCTCTGTGAGCTGATCACCAAGGCCGGCAAGCCGAACGGGAAGGTGCTGCACGAGAGCGCGGTCTCCGGCATCCAGGTGCTGATCGACCGGTTCGAGGGCTTCAAGCAGGGCCTGGCGGAGAAGTGCCCGCAGGCGACGGTCGTACAGACGCTGGTCAACGACAACGACCTGAACAAGGCGGTCGGCCAGGTCAACGACGCGCTGACCCGGGTGCCCGACCTGGCCGGCATCTTCGCCGACAACAACACCTCCGGCGTCGGCACCGCCAAGGCGGTCCAGGAGAAGGGCGTCGGTGACCGGGTCGCCGTGGTCGCCTTCGACTCCGACCCGGCCGAGATCGAGGCGGTACGGTCCGGCGGGATCGACGCGATCGTCGTACAGAACCCGTTCTTCTTCGGGTACCAGGGTGTGGTCGAGGCGGCGATGGCGGTCGCCGGCAGCAACGCGCCGCAGCGGCTCGACCCGGGTGCGGTACTGGTGGACAAGGGCAACGTCGAGGCCGAGGAACTCCAGGCGCTGCTCAACCCGCCGAAGACCAAGGGCTGAGGCGTACCCGAGGAGAATCCGAGGAGGATTCGAGGAGGTGTCATGAGCAGCGACGATCCGGTGGTACGGCTGCGCGGGGTCACCAAGGCGTACGGGCCGGTGACGGCGCTGGAAGACGTCGACCTGGACCTGCTCCCCGGCGAGGTGCACTGCCTCGCCGGGGAGAACGGGGCCGGCAAGTCGACCCTGATCAAGGTGTTGACCGGCGCGGTGGCCCGGGACCGGGGCGAGTACCAGGTGGCCGGAAGGGCTCTCGGGTCGCGCCCGTCACCGGTCGAGACCCGCGACGCCGGGATCGGCGTCGTCTACCAGGAGCTGAGCCTGCTGCCGGACCTCAGCGTGCTGGACAACCTCACCATGGGCCGGTTCCCGCGTCGGCTGTTCGGCATCGTCGACCGGGGCGCGCAGCGCCGGGCCGCGCAGGACCACCTGGACCGGGTCGGCCTGGGTGACCTCGACCTGACCCAGCCGGTCCGGGCGCTGCCGACCGCGACCCGGCAGCTCGTCGAGATCGCCCGGGTCCTCGGCACCGAGGCCAAGCTGGTCATCTTCGACGAGCCGACCACCGCGCTGTCGGAACGGGAGGCGGCGGCGCTGCTGGACCGGGTCGGCGCGCTGCGGGACGCCGGCCACACCGTGCTCTACGTGACGCACCGACTGGAGGAGATGTTCGAGGTCGGGGACCGGGTCACCGTGCTCCGCGACGGCAGGGTCGTCGCGACCCGGCCGGTCGCCGAGTACGACCACGATTCGCTGATCCAGGCGATGGTCGGCCGCCCGGTCCAGAACCTCTATCCCGGCGTACGACACGAGATCGGCCCGCCCCGGCTGGAGGTACGCGGGCTGCGGATCGCCGGCTTCGCCGCCCCGGTCGACCTGACCGTGGGCCGGGGCGAGATCGTCGGCCTGGCCGGGCTGCTCGGTGCCGGCCGTTCGGAGATCGTCCGCGCGGTCTTCGGCGCCGATCCGGTCCAGGGCGGGCAGGTCAAGGTCGACGGGGTGCGGGTGCCCGCCGGCTCGCCCCGGGCCGCCGCCCGGCACGGCGTCGCCCTGGTGACCGAGGACCGGAAGGAGTCGGGGCTGCTGCTCCAGCTCTCGATCGAGGCGAACGTCTCCATCGCCAGCCTCGGCCAGGTCTCCAGCGGTTCGGTGCTGCGCGGCAGCCGCGAGCGCCGGCACGTCGAGCAGGCGGTCGGGGGCCTACGCCTGAAGTACGGCTCGTTCGGCGACCCGGTGACCTCGCTCTCCGGCGGCAACCAGCAGAAGGTCCTGCTCGCCCGCTGGCTCGCCACCGGCGCGAAGGTGCTGCTGCTGGACGAGCCGACCAAGGGTGTCGACGTCGGCGCCAAGGCCGACATCTACCAGGCGATCGCCGAGATGGCCCGCAACGGGCTCGCCGTACTGGTCGTCTCCTCGTACCTGCCCGAGCTGCTGGGTCTCTGCGACCGCATCGTCGTCGTACGGGAGCGGGAGATCGTCGGGGAGCTGCCGGCGGCCGAGGCCACCGAGGAGAAGATCCTCCGGCTCACCAGTCCACCGACGTCGGCTGCGGACCTGTCGGCCCCGATGCCCGCGCAAGCCCCTCTGGAGTCCCGATGACCCTCGACAAGAACGCGACCCCGGCCAGCGGACAACCCACCGAGCCGGCCACCGGACAACCCACCGGACCGGCCACCGACGAGTCGGCGGCCACGAACGGGGAGCCGGCCGCCGGTGGACAGCCGGGCACGGCGGCGGAGAAGGAGGTGCTCGGGCTGGGCGCCCTGCTCGGACGCGGCTTCGGCGGGCTGCCCGTACTCGTGTTGCTGGTCCTCGGGTTGAGCCTGGCCACCGACACGTTCCTGACCGGAACCAACCTGGACAACCTCGGCCGGCAGGTCTCGATCTACGCGATCATCGCGATCGGCCAGCTCCTGGTGATCCTCACCGCCGGCATCGACCTCTCGGTCGGTTCGGTGGTCGGCCTGTCCGGAGTGATCGCCGCGAAGGCGGTCTTCGACACCGCCGGCAGCGGGCCGGTGCTGCTGGCCGTCGTGCTCGCCCTGCTGGTCGGGGCGGCGGTCGGGCTGCTGAACGGCGTACTCGTGGCGATCCTGAAGATGCCGCCGTTCATCGTCACCCTCGGCACCCTCGGGATGGCCCGGGGCCTGACCCTGCTCTACACCGACGGCCGGACCATCCAGCCGCTGCCGCGCTCGTTCACCCAGATAGCCGGCGGGGAGTTCCTCGGCGTCGCGAACCTGATCTGGCTGACGGTACTGATCGCACTGCTCGTCGGGTTCGGGCTGCGCCGGACGATCTGGGGTCGCTACATCTACGCGGTCGGCTCCAATCCGGAGTCGGCCCGGCTCACCGGGGTACCGGTGAACGCCGTCCTGCTCAGCGTCTACGCCCTGTCCGGCATGCTGGCGGCGCTCGGCGGCATCCTGCTGGCGTCCCGGCTCGGCAACGGCGTACCGACCGCCGGCACCGGATACGAGCTACAGGCGATCGCCGCCTGTGTGATCGGCGGGGCGAGTTTGTTCGGTGCCCGGGGATCGGCGCTCGGTGCCCTGGTCGGCGCGCTGATCGTCGGGCTGCTCAACAACGGCGGCACCCTGCTCGGCATCGACCCGTTCTGGTTGCAGGTCGCGATCGGCGCGCTGATCCTGGTCGCGGTCGGCGTCGACCAGTTGCAGGGGCGGCGGCTCGTCCGCCGGGGGGCGTGACGATGCTGATCGCCCACGACCTCGGCACCACCGGCGACAAGGCATCGTTGCACGCCGACAACGGCGCCCTGGTCGGCTCGGTCACCGTGACCTATCCGACCCGGTACGCCCCGGGCGGGATCGCCGAACAGGATCCGGACGACTGGTGGCGGGCGCTGACCGAGGCGACCCGGGAACTCCTGGCCCGGCACGACGTCGACGCCGGGGAGGTCCGGGGGCTGGCGATCTCGGGACAGATGATGGGTGCGGTGCTGCTCGACGCGGCGTACCGGCCGGTCCGACCGGCGATCATCTGGGCCGATACCCGCAGCGGTGAGCAGTGTGCGCAGTTGGTGGGGCGGATCGGCGCCGAGCGGGCGTACACGCTGTTGGGGCATCGGCTGAACCCGACGTACTCGATCACGAAAGTGATGTGGGTACGGGACCACGAGCCGGAGATCTTCGCGAAGGTACGACACGTCTGCCTCGCCAAGGACTACGCGGTGTTCCGGCTCACCGGCCGGCTCGCCACCGACCCGTCCGACGCCTCCTCCACGAACGCGTACGACCAGGAGCGGGGGACCTGGTCGGACGTGGTGCTCGGCGCGGCCGGGCTGGATCCGGCGCTCCTGCCGGAGATCGTCCCCGCCACCGCCGTCGTCGGCACGCTGATCTCGGCGGCGGCGGGGGCCACCGGGCTACGCACCGGCACTCCGATCGTGATGGGCGGCGGCGACGGTCCACTGGCGGCGGTCGGGGCCGGTGTGGTGTCGCCGGCCGACGGCGCGTACTGCTATCTCGGCTCCTCGTCCTGGGTCTCGGTGGCCGCTCCGCGCCCCCTGCACGATCCCGCGATGCGCACGATGACCTTCGACCACGTGGTACCCGGGCACTACGTGCCGACCGCGACGATGCAGGCCGGCGGCGCCTCGCTGGAGTGGATCGCCGACGTGCTGGAGCCGGGCGGGGACGGGGACCGGTTCGGCCGACTGGTCGAGGCGGCCGACACCGCCGACGCGTCCAGCGACGGCCTGTACTTCCTGCCGCATCTGCTCGGCGAGCGGTCGCCGTACTGGAATCCGGACGCGGCCGGGGCGTTCGTCGGGATCCGCCGGCACCACGACCGGCCGCACCTGGTCCGGGCCGTGCTGGAGGGGGTCGCGTTCAACCTGCTGACCTGTGTCGACGCGTTCCGGGAGCACGGTGCGCCGGTGGACCGGGTGGACGCGATCGGCGGTGGTGCGGCGAGCGACGTCTGGCTGCGGATCCTCGCCGACGTCTGGGGCTGCCCGGTACGCCGACGCTCCATCGTGGAGGAGGCGAACAGCCTCGGTGCGGCGGTCACCGCGGCGGTCGGGCTCGGCCTGGTCGACGACTTCGGTGTCGCCCGGGAACTGTCCGAGGTCACCGCCGAGTTCACGCCCGACCCGGAGCGGCACGCCGCCTACCGGGCGCGGCACGCGGTCTTCCTCGACGCGTACCGGAGGTTGGAGCCCTGGTTCGAGGGGCGGGGCGGGGGGTCGGCATGAGCGAGCGCAGTGTGCTCGTCACGTCGCGATCGTTCTCGTCCGGCTCCCGGGACCTGCTCGGCGAGCTGGCGGCGGCCGGTCTGACGGTCGTACGCGGTCCCGCCGACCACCGGCTCGATGCGCTCCGCCCGCTGCTCGCCGGCACCGTCGGCTGGATCGCCGGCACCGGTCCGGTGACCGAGGCGCACCTGTCCGCCGCGCCCCGGCTGACGGTGCTGGCCCGGCACGGCGTCGGTGTCGACGCGGTGGACCTGGAAGCGGCGGCGGCGCGCGGCGTCGTCGTTACCAACACACCGGGGGCGAACACCGAGGCGGTCGCCGACCTCACCATCGGGCTGCTGCTCGCCGCGTTGCGTGGTATCCCGGCCGGGGACCGGCGGGTCCGGTCCGGTAGCTGGACCGTCGCGCGGGGCCGGGAACTCGGCGTACTGACCATCGGGATCGTCGGCTTCGGCCGGATCGGCCGCGCGGTCGGGCGCCGGCTGCGCGGGTTCGGTGCCACTGTCCTGGCGTACGACCCGATGCTGGACGCCGACGCGATCCGGGCGGCGGGCGCCGAACCGGCGGACCTGGCCGACCTGCCGGCCCGCTGTACGGCGGTCTCGCTGCACGCGCCCGGAGGTGGCCGGCCGCTGGTCGACGCCGACTGGCTGGCGGGTGCCCGGGACGGCCTGGTCCTGGTCAACAGCGCCCGCGCTGACCTGGTCGACGAACCGGCCCTCGCCGCCGCACTGCGCGCCGGTACCGTCGCCGGGTACGCCGCCGACACGCTCGACACGGAGTCGACCGGCGGCACTTCGCCACTGCTCGCCGAGGACCTGGCCGACCGGGTCGTGGTCACCCCTCATCTCGGGGCGCAGACTGTGGAGGCGATCGACCGGATGGGCTCGCTCGCCGTGGCCGACCTGCTCGCCGTGCTCGACGGCGGCAGTCCGGCTCATCCAGTTCCGGTAGGGGGTGCCAGATGAGCGGCCGGCATCGCGTAGGAGGAGCCAGATGAGCGGCCGGCATCGCGTGGACCGACGGCCGGAGGCGGGTGGGACGGTGGACCGGGCCGGCTACATGGGGTTCGTCGGGGTCACCACCGGCAGCTCGTCGATCAACCAGGTCTTTCCGAGCTGGGCCGAGATCCTCGGACTGCCGACCGACCGACTGGTCGGGCACGACCTGCCGTTGAACGCGGACGACGAGCGGTACCGCGATCTCGTACGGCAGATCCGGGACGACCCGGCACACCTGGGCGCGCTGGTGACGACGCACAAACTCCGGCTCTACGATGCGGCGCACGACCTGTTCGACGAGGTGGACGACTTCGCCCGGCTCTGCGGCGAGATCTCCAGCATCTCGAAGCGGGGCGACAAGCTGCTGGCGCACGCCAAGGACCCGCTGACCGCCGGCCTCGCCGCCGAGGAGTTCCTGCCCGAGGACCACTTCGCGGCAACCGGTGCCGAGGTCGTCTGCCTCGGCGCGGGCGGCGCCGGCACCGCCCTGGTCTGGTACCTGAGCCAGCGGGAGGACCGGCCGGGCAAAATCGTCTGCACGGACACCGATCCGGGGCGGCTCGCCCACCTTCGAGCCGTCGCCGAGCGGGGCGGCGTACCAGCCGACCTCGTCGAGTACGTGCCGGCGACTCCGGCCGATCCACGGGCCGTCCACGACCTGCTCCGCGCGGCGCCGGACTGGAGTCTGGTGGTCAACGCGACCGGGCTCGGCAAGGACCGGCCCGGCTCGCCACTGCCGCCCGGGGCCCGGCTGCCCCGGCAGGGCTACGTCTGGGAGTTCAACTACCGGGGCAGCCTGGAGTTCCTGCACCAGGCCCGAGCCCAGGCCGCCGAGCGTGGCCTGACCGTGGTCGACGGATGGCGGTACTTCATCCACGGCTGGAGCCAGGCGATCGCCGAGATCTTCGACGTACCGATGGATCCGACGACGGTGCAGCGGCTGTCGGCGGCGGCCGAGGCGGTGCGGTGAGCGAGGCCGGTCCGGTGACCTTCGTCCGGACCGTGCTCGGCGACGTGCCGCCGTCCGTTCTCGGACCGACCGACTATCACGAGCACCTGTTCCAGGTCAGCCCGCTGCTGCCGGGGGACGAACTGGACGACGAGCCGGCGAGCCGGGCCGAGACGGCGTCGCTGTTCGACGCCGGTATCACCGGGATGGTGGAGGCGACCCCGGTCGGGCTCGGCCGTGACCCGGCGGCGGTCGCCCGGATCAGCGCGGCGACCGGGATGCGGGTGGTGGCGACGACCGGCGCACACCGGGCCGCGCACTACGCCGCCGGTCATCCGCTGCTCTCCTGGTCGGAGGCACAGCTCGCGGCGCGGTTCCTTGCCGACCTGGTCGACGGGTGCCCGGCCCGCGACGTCGGTGCCGGGCCGTCCGTCGGTGACGGTGGCAGCGGTACGGCGATTGCGCTGGATCCGTCGGGTCGGCCGGTACGGGCCGGGCTGTTGAAGGCGGGACTTGGGTACTGGTCGATCGGTCCATTCGAGCGTCGGGTGCTGGGTGCGGTGGCCGCCGCGCATCGTTCGACCGGTGCTCCGGTGATGGTGCACCTGGAACACGGCAGCGCCGGCCACGAGGTTCTCGACCTGCTGGGCGGTGACGGGGTGGATCCGGGTCGGGTCGTGCTCGCCCACGCCGACCGTAATCCCGACCCGGGGCTGCACGTGGAACTCGCCCAGCGGGGCGCGTACCTGGGTTATGACGGGATGGCGCGGCACCGGGATCGGCCGGACAGCGCGCTGATCGAGCTGATCGAGGCGGTGTGCGGGCGGGGGATGACCGATCATCTGCTGCTCGGTGGTGACGTCGCCCGCCGCAGCCGGTACGTCGCGTACGGCGGGATGCCGGGGATGGCGTACCTGCCCAACCGCTTCCTGCCCCGACTGCGTACGCACCTCGGCCCAGACGTCGTACGCCGGATCCTGGTTGACACGCCGGCCCGGGTACTCACCTGGGGCACCAGCGGCCGACCGTCGTATTCAACGGCTCGTGGTTCGGACCGGCCCGTTGTGCTCAAGCCGGACACCAGTCGACCGTCACTCGCAAGCGGAGGTGACGGTCGACGGAGTCAGCGCTGAACCCGCTCAGTATTCGAGCCAGAACTCGCCCGGACCTCGACGGTCGGAATCGGGGTGCCGCCGTCCCATCCGCCGCCGCCGGAACGGCACTCGGCCTTGGACATGAGTGGGTAGGCCATCTCCTCGGTGTAGCCGTCGAGTCGGCTTTCGTAATCGCGGGCCAAGCGGCGGTGGTAAGTGGCCCGGTTCCAGCACGTTTCTGATGGTCGATCTTTGCTCGGCGACGATGAATAATTTGATCCACGCTGCCGCCCGACGTTGGCGGTGGCGATGTCGGCAAGGCGGCAGCCGAAGTGGCGGGGATGGCCCGTGCTGGTTATCGACGATCTCGTGCCTAAATGTCGATGTCAGTATAAAGGCAGATATCACGGCCGATCGGTGATGCGTGCCGCATGCGAGCATTTCGGCGGAACGGCAAGCCGGCAGCGGATAGAGCGTGGCTCCTGTACACTCCCAATATGCCGGCGCAACACGCTCCGACGAGCCAAGAGGGTGACCCTGACGGTGTTCCCGAGCCGCTGAGAGCCAGAGTCGTATTGGTCGCCCTATTCTCGGAGAGGTACCCTGCAATCGGCGAGAGCCACGGAATATCGGCCATCGCCGGCGCGGCCCGCAGCAGGCTGGGTAATCGGCTTCAGAGCTTGACTCTGATCGATAAGGTTATGACCGGAGTCGAAGACTGCTCCGACGCCGTAGATGCCATCCGCTCCGCAAATGCGAACGTGCTTGGGATATCCCTTCAGTACGGCACATATTCCGTTCTGAAACGCGAGTTGCCCCAAATGCGGGCGGCGATCATCGGTGGGCGGTCTCTTGTCATCTTCGGAGGGCCGCTCGCATCCTACCTCGGCAACGAGCTTCTCCAAGAAATAGACTCCGAATCCATCATCGTGGAAGGCGAGGGTGACGCCGCTTTTCCCAAGCTCGTGACGGCGTGGCTTGACGACGCACCTCTTGACAATATCGAAAACACACGACTCCTCGGCACGAGGGGCCAGGCAGTTGCGGGAAGGCGTGCACTTGGCGACCTTCAGGCGGCAGAACCACCCTTCCGAAATCATGTGCGCGAGATTGCTCAACATGGCGGTCAGATTTTCATCGAATCCAGTCGAGGCTGCTCCTGGGCAGCGTGCACGTTTTGCCTGAGAGGACTCACGGACGTCAAAGGTCGTCCAAACGAGTATCGGCGATTCTCGCAGGCGCGGGTGTTCTCAGATATCCGAACCCTACGCAATTCTGGTATAACGACAGTGACATTCGCGGACGAGGACTTCCTGGGCGGATCCCTCGACTCGGTAGCGCCATTCATCCTCGGCCTGACTTCCTTCCTGCGCGAAACCTCCCCCGAGTTCGTCTTCGACGTCAGTATGACAATCGACTCGGTCCTTGGACTACGAGATAGTCCAGATGAAGCTCTCTTGAGACAGGATCTCCTTGGCCGTCTCAAGGAGGCAGGGCTGCGGAAGGTATTTCTGGGGATCGAGTCTGGCAGTGTTACACAATTGCGACGTTATGCGAAGGGGCACCGCCCCGAGAACTGCGCGGCCGCCGTGCGCCGCCTCCGCGAAATTGGAGTCGTCGTCGAAGTCGGCTTCATCATGTTCGACCCATTGTGTAGTCTGACCGAGATCGAGCAAAATCTTTGCTTCCTCCGAACTGAGAATCTTGTGGCGAGCGTATCTGCCTTGACGAACGAGATGCGGCTGCAGCATGGATCCACGTACATGAGATTACTTGAACGTGAAGAGAGCAGGCTAGGTCAACTCATCTACACCCGCCAGCTCGATCGGGATACGCTGTCCTACCAGTACCGCTACGTCGACCCTCGGGTTCGGGAATTGACAGACACCCTGCGGAGATCGCAAAGCCAGGCGCGAGATCTCGTTTACCCGCTTAAGGCGCTGACCCGGTATGGAGATCGTGGAGCGCTAGCTGACGCTGCTAATGATGTTCGGGAAATCCTTGCGAACGTCCGACAAGCACAGTTCAACGGCCTTAAAGCTTCAGTCGACCGCCTATTGTCGGGCGAGGACTGCGCGGAGGTCTACTCGCAGCATCTCGTGCCGGCTCTAGAAAAAGCGGCGTCCGAACTCCTCGATACTGTGTCGCAATTCGGACGATCTGCGGCCGAGCACCCCGTCGTTCTCCGGGTGGTCGAGGCGGGACGGAAAGTCCGAGCTGGATCTCTTCGTACGCCAATCACCTCTCAACGAACCACCTCACGCATGACGGAGATCGATGCCTGCGATTTCTAGACCGCCACGCGATCCGCCAAGAAAGAAATAGAAATGACATGGATGAATATGAGTTTGATGTTTTTTTGAGTTATAATCGGGCCGACGAGCCCTGGGTCCGATCCCTTTACCATCGGCTCCAGAGTTGCCAGTCACCTGGCGGGCCAATGCGCATTTTCTTCGCGCCTGAGTCCCTCCCGCCGGGAGCACTGATCGTGCGCGACCTCAGCGTCGCGCTTAAGGCAAGCCGCCGCGTCGTTGTCGTCCTGACCCCCGAGTGGATAGCATCGGACTGGACAAACTTCGAAGCGAGCATCGAGTTGTATCGGGATCCCGCTGCCAAGCAAATGCGGCTTGTGCCAATCGTGTTGCGAACATGCGAGGCACCGGATGAGTTAGCCCGGCTACGAAACATTGACTTCCGATCTGAGTCCGACTTCGAGCGATCTTTTGCCGAACTGGCCGCTGCGATCGAGGCGGGGCGCCATGCAGCCTCTGCGGAGTCAGCAGCCAAGCAAGATCGCGAACGCGTACTAAACGCCGCCGTCCTTCCGTGGAGCCCTCAGGGAAGCCCGAGCTTTCGCTTCCTGTGGCCCGAACGGTTTATTGACCCAACAGTGCGTCCTCACAAGTCTCTCGGGCCTCCCGTGCGTTTCGCAGCATGGGATTCGGCGCATCGGAACATCGGCGCAGTGGTGCTGGTTGGTGCGCCCGGAGGGGGCAAGACGACACTTCTTCGGTCGCTCTTTCTCCGAGATGATTCAATCTACTCGCCGCAGTACAAGGTGCACTTCATTACGGCAGGCACGGTCGTGGCCGACAGCAAGCGAGTGGGCTCCAACGGAAGCCAATCCGATGATATGGCAGGGGGACACCTCGTGCTAATTGACGGCGTGGATGAGGTAGGAGCATCTGGGCTTGAGACCGTCATGAGTTACGCCGCTGAGGTGCGGGAACGGGGTGCCAAGATTCGTATAGCATGCCGTACAGACTTCTTCTTCCGCCACATCGCTATGCGTGACGACTGGAGTGGACTCTTCGGTGAGGTAGTCGAACTTCTGGAATGGACACGCAGCGATGCGGAGGTGTTTACCCAGCGATATGCGAACCAAGCTGGCGATCCCACACTTCTTCAAAGGGCAATCGAGTTGCTTGACAGAATTCCAAGCCCGTCACCACTTTGGCGCAACCCGCTGCAACTAACCCTGCTCTTGTATCTACTCCACTCCAGGGTCCACATATCGCAGCAAGAGGTCACCT
The DNA here is from genome assembly GCF_015690345.1 of Plantactinospora alkalitolerans. Taxonomy (GTDB): domain Bacteria; phylum Actinomycetota; class Actinomycetes; order Mycobacteriales; family Micromonosporaceae; genus Plantactinospora; species Plantactinospora alkalitolerans. The sequence goes on from NZ_JADPUN010000032.1 coordinate 48,920, forward strand.
ACCCGTACGCCCTTTACGGCGTGGTGTACCGTCACTGGCAACACAGAGAGCGGCATCGGGGAACAGGCCAAGTTTCCGCCCTCGCTGTCGAGAGCGCCCACGTGGCGGTGGCGAAAGCCCTCGATGCAACACGAGGCGACTCCCCCCCTCGATTGCGTGATGCCATTGCTGCAGCGATGGGCGACTCGCTAGATGCAGTTCTCGAAGATACGGCCTTCCGTGGACTGATTGATACCCGGCTCGACGACGACGGCGTCGAAGTCGTTATCGCTTTCCGGCACGAGACATTCGCAGAGTTTGTAATATCTAGGTCCGTGATCAGCGCGTTTGAGCAAGGTGGGTACGCGATAGACAAGGCGCTGGCCGTGACGTATGGCAGCCACATTAACAGGTTTGTGCGTAGTGGCTTAGAGTTCCGTGCGGCCGTTCGAGCGTCGCACATTCTTGAGAATCTCGTCACTCGTTATGAGGCGCTGCTTGTCGAGCGCCTTGCCGAAGGCAGCGGTCAGATGTCATATGCCGAGAACGACGCGATGCGCGAGCAGTTGGTCTACTACATTGGGCGGCTGCCTTCAGTGGCGAGCCGGAAGTTTCTTCGGCGCGCTTATGCCGCCGAGACTGCGCCAATCATCCGACGAAGTGCAGCACTGGGCGCTATCTCGCAAGGCGACCAGGAAATCGAGAGAGATTACCTTACGAGACTACGTATTGACCCGGCAGAGGACCTGCTGAATCGATCTGTCCAAATTATATACTTTAACGACGACAAGGGAGACTTCCATAACTACCGAGACCTGGGCTCTGTCTCATGGAGACGGACCCGAGATCACATCTTCGAACGACTCGTTACAAGCGGCGTTCGTGAGATGGGTCTGCGATGGTGGGACATGGAGACGTTGCTGTCATTCTTTAGAAGCAGGCCTAACGATGCTCTGTCCGCTACGGAGATAGAGGTGCTGAAGGGTATGCTGTGCGGAGACAGGTCAACGGATCGTGCTTGCGCGATCGCGGCGACTCGTGACCTGCTACTGACCGAAGCAAGCCCGGGCTACTAACCGAAGCCAGCTCGGGCTGCATTTCCTACAGACGGCGCTTCGCGGGCTAGTCAACCGGGTGAGCAATCCCCGAGGATACCATTGGATAGGTACACAAAAGATGGATAACAAGCATTTCAGATTCATAATTTCTGTCATCGGATATGTCGTCGACGACGACGGAAATGTCCTGCTGAGCAGACACCCGAAACGAGGATGGGAGGTCCCCGGAGGTGCGATCGAGTTCGGCGAGGACGGTGTGAGTGCCCTCGTCAGGGAGGTGCAGGAGGAAACCGGTTACACGGTCGCTGTCAACGGTTTCGTGGGTATGTATTTCGACCTTGACGACGAGACGCTTGTCCTTCAGTTTCGATGCCAGCCCAATGGGTCAGGTCCGCGTAAAGTTGTGGGTTCAGAAGAAGCCCGTTGGTTTTTGCCTGAAGAGGCCAGACGCCTCGTAAGCGCCGAACCTGCTCGCAGTCGTCTCCTTGATGCACTGGCCGAGGACGGCCGAGTCGCCTTTCGAGGTTTTCGCTCCAACCCCTATAGTCTCCTCCGCAGCGAGGTATGGATACCTGAACCGAGCGCCATGAAGCCAGATTCGGAAACGATAGGCTAGGCGCTGTTCCGCGGGTTTTCGTCAGCTAGAGCATGCCTCATCTGCATGATGAGCCCCTCAGTTCCATGCCCAAGGAGTCACAGCTCACATAAGCGGGGTTCCAGGTGACCGCGAACGGCGGCCTTTCTATTCCGGTATGAAGTCGCGCTTGAGGCCTTCGTCTGCGATATCTCGATACACTGCGAAGTATGCAACTCTACTCAATGTGCCGCGTGCGACCTGCTCTTCGAAGTTGAAAAGCCTCTCCTCGTCGTAGATATACGGCGCAAGCCTGTAGATCCCGCGCTCATAAAGGCCGAACAAAAGCTTCGACGGCTCAAGCGACCGATTGAGTTCTCTAAATAGTTTCGATATCCTGTAAGTGGGCTCGCCCTCGTTGGACAGGTTCAATCCGTCCAGGTCCGTCCCAAGATCGCCTATGTCGATAGGCTCGCCTACCGACTCTAGATCACGCGCTGAATTGAAGTACCCTCCTCCAAAGTCAACGCGTGTCTCCGCGGCCAGCATGATCTCGAAGTCCGGCCTGAGTGGACTTCTCTTCAAAGTTGGCGTGATGTGGTCTTCCCAGATTTTTTGAACGGCTTCTTCGCTAGTGGCGATATCATCATTGATGAGTATTTTGTCGAAGACCCTCATTGGACCGTCTGGCGTTGGAACAACGGGATTAAGGAGAAGATAGTCGATGGCATCAGCTTGGTATCGCAATCTCGCGTCAATAACCTTTGGTTCGTCGCGCCCCCGCGAAAGCAAACGGTTACGCAGCACTGCGATTTGCGAGTCATGATCGCCCTTGGACGCTAGAACGCCGATCGAGTACAGGCGGTTGCCATATGCTTTTCGCAGGCTACCGGCACCCTCGTCTGACGGATACACGCTATGGATGGAGATCCGATCGCCACTCGCCATCTTGTCGATCTCATCCAGGCTTGTGCCATAAAGAACCTGCCCGCCTATTTGGTGGGTAATTACCCATTGGCCCGACGCCGTCACACGGTTGAACTCCTGCTGCGAAACACTTCGGTAGGAGGGATCGGCGTCCGGTGAGGAGGGTCTGGTCGTGACCGTCGAGACCCGGTGAACGCTCTCAGCATGCGCACGCAAGATGGAGTTCAGAATCGTATCCTTGCCCACGCCGTATGGGCCGCTCATATTGAGCAAGACGTACGGGCGGCTCATGATTCGCTCCCTGCTCGATGCGTTGTCTGGTGTTGTGCAAGCAGACTACCGCCCGGCGTAGCACTACGCGCCCGCACCCCCGCAGCCGGCCTCCTCAGCGTCGGTGCCAGTGTGGCGAGCAGGTTGGCGGCTCCCCGAACATGCCGGAACGCCGTGACCTGCCCGGCCCGGATCCCTCGACCAAACGTGTGAAGGTCCGGCCGCTCTGTGGGTGGGCGAGCACCAGCAGGGTCTGGCGTCCGCGCATTAGCCGCCGCCATAGTGACCGGATCGGGATGAAAGGCTGCTATACCAGATCACCCAGGCGGGTCGTGTGCGCGGTAGAGACCATTAGTCATCGTTCTGGGGTACGAGGCTAATCACCAGCGTATGCCTGCCGCGGTCGCGCGGCCCTTAGCGGTGGCCGGATGTGTGTCCCTCATGCGGGCGATAGTGCCTGCTGTCGGCGCAGGGGCCGGCTCGGTGTGGACGTGTTTGCCTGGCTTAAAGGATGGGCAGGTCGGCCCCGAACTCGCGGAGCCGGTCCGTTCGGGCGTACAGCGCCGCTCGGACGGCGGCGAAGGACACTCCAGGCGCGCGGTTGGTTCGTTCGACGTCCCGGACGATCCGGCTGACCATCGCGAGCCGAGCCTTGGCCTCGGCCAGCCGTGATTGAAGGTCGCACAGGGCCTGCTTGCAGGAGGCAAGTTCAGCTTTCAGTCGCTCGTTTCGCTGTTCGAGCGTCATGGGTGGTGGCGGGTCGGAGCTGTACGCGTCCACTCGCACGGGCTGCCCTCCTCGGCAGGTAGGTAGGTAGGCGGTGGGGGCTGCCACCGGGCGCCGGAGGAACTGGGAAAGGACCGGCGGCAGCCCCCGTTCAGCACCCCGCCCGACCGCCTGCGATGGCTACCCGGACGAGGGCCAGCCCGATCGTCTCGCGAGTCATGCCCACTGCGCAAGTGTACAGAGCGATGTGTCAGATGAATCTACCGGAGCAGATCGGGTAGGCCATGCTGGTGAGTACGATCGCGCCCATGGCCAAGTTGCCCGGTCCTCTCGTCGGACCTGCGGAAATACAGGCGATGCTGGGTGTTGGGCGGTCGCGGGCGCGGCAGATCATCAATCAGCGAAACTTCCCGGAGCCGTACCAGACACTCATCGGCGGGTCCGTCTGGGTCCGAGCCGAGGTCGAAGCATGGATCAAGAAGCACCGCCAGCCTCGACCGCCAGTCGCCGACGACGAGGACGAGCCAGGCTGAGGGAGCGGGGTCCCGACACCCTCTACCCGGTTAAGGGATCGTCCAGACGGCCACCCGGGCGTTAGACACCCTCAGACAGCCGATGGCCTGCCGTGGACGGCTCGTCGGCCCGACTACGGGTCTCGGCGAGCAGCCGCAGGGCGAGCATTGTGATCCAGGCCCAGTCGACGGCGATCATCACTCGTTGGATCAGGCCGGCCGACGGATGAGCCGTCTCCCACGCCGTACCGAAGGTGACGAGTAGGGCCAGGCCGGCGAGTCCGGTGAGGATGTCGTACCCGGCCCAGGCGCGACCGTACGGACGGGTGACGGACCAGCGGGCGAGGACGAAGCAGGCGATCGGCACCGACAGGAACACCACGATGCCGAGATTGTCGTGCAGGACGCCGTGCCAACTGGTGCCCGCGCTGCCGTCGCCCGAGGCGCCGGGCGGGTAGTCACGGGTCGGATCCATCACGAAGGTGCCGGAGAGCAGCAGGCCGAGCGCGTACGCACCGATCAGGAGCGGTCCCCACCGGCTCGCGCGGCCGGGGTACAGGGCGCGGCGGAGCCCGACGGCGAAGCCGAGGAGCAACAGTCCAGTCAGGACGAAGTTGGTGATCTGGATCCAGCCGCGCGGACCGAGGCTCAGCGCGCTCACCGGGTGGTACGTCGGGTCGTAGCCGGCCCGGGTGGCGCCGTCGACCAGGAATATCAGGATGAACAGCGCCGGGGCGACCGCCCCGCAGCCGAGCAGTGTCCGGGTCAGGCGATGGGTCGACATGCGTCCTCCGGGGCCATCGACCCATGATCCGCCATCACCGGTCACCCCACAAACAGCGCCTTCTACGGCAGCAGCGGGGGTGACCGGCTCGGCAACCGGACCTGACAGTCCCGATCGAGGCGCGTCAGGGGATGAACCGTACCTCCGGGAAGGCCCGGCTCGGCCCGTCGAGCAGGTGTCCCCGGTGGCGTAGGTGCAGGTCGAAGAACGCCAGCGGGTACGCCTGCTGGATCCGTACCCCCCGCACCGGGTCGAGGGTGCCGACCCAGCCGGCGAGTTCCTCGTCGCTCATCCCGATGACTTTGGCCAGTTGCGGGACCAGCCACTGTTGGTCGATGTACGACCCGTGGGCCGCGCCGTCGGCCTGCACGTTGAGCCGCCATCCGTGCAGCTTCGCCCAGAACTCCTCGACGGGCTCGGTGGCCCGGGTGAACTCCGCGGTCATCAGCATGAACGGCCGGTCGAGTTCGCCGACCCGTGGATTCGACTCCATCGGGCCGTCGAAGCCGAGCCCCGCCCGGACCCGCCGGTCCTCGTTCATCACGAGGGCGGTCGCGGTCGCGCCCTTCGACCAGCCGAACATGCCGATCCGGCGCAGGTCGAGCGCGGCACCGAGTCCGGCCGGCAGCGGGCGGTGCTCGGCGTCGGGGTTGCGGCCGGCGGCGAGGTCCTCGATGCGGTCGAGGACGAACCGGATGTCGTAGCAGGAGTCCCAGGGGGTGAACGACAGCTCGCCGGGGACGGTGAGCCGGCCGTCGGGGAACTCGCTGAACCCGTCGTACGTGTGATCCACGGTGACCACGACGTACCCGTGGCTGGCGAGTTCCTGGACCACGATGGTGGCCTCGGCGCGGTGATCGTCGTTGCCGTGGGAGTACACGAGCACGGGCAGCCGTCCGGATGTCCGCAGTACGGAAGCTCCCTGGTGGCCGGACGTGGGGGGCGCCGCCGCGACATCGGCGTCGAACCCGACGGATTCAAGCAGTGCGCGAAACGGTGCGGCGGGCATCCACGGCGCCACCGGATGACGCCGGGCGTCCCGGGTGGCCGGGTACCAGACGCTCGCCATCAGTTCGCGGTAGTGCCCCGGGCCGGCGACCGGATCCGGGCGGGATCTGTCGACGAGGTGCAGCGCCACGGTGCCGATCCGGTGCGGCCCGGTGGGCCGGGGAAGCGTGAGCCGTGCCGGGCCGGGCGTGGCCGACGCCGGGGCCGCCGACGCGCGGCCGGCGCCGCCGAGCGGTACGACGACCCCGGTGGCGAGCGCGGTGGCGAGCAGGTGTCGGCGGGTCAGGGCGGTGGTCATCGGTCCTCCGGAATGTCGGTCGTCTCGACGCGGGCGATGAGCTGCTTGAGCCGGGCGATCTCCTCGGCGAGTGCGGCGTTGCCGGCTGCGGTGAGGGTGATCCAGGTCCGGCCACGCCGCCCGGCGTAGCCCTTCTCGACCTCGACCAGACCGGCCGTCTCCAGGACGGCCAGGTGCTGGGAGAGGTTGCCGGCGGTCAGCGCCAACTGGGTACGCAGGAAGCCGAACTCCACCCGGCGGGCCTCGTGCGCGATGGTGAGGATGCCGAGCCGGACCCGCTGGTGCACCACGTCGTCGAGCCCGGTGACCGGATGCGGGGATTCGGTCTGGTCCGGCGCGGGGGTGTCGACGGGTCCGGTCACCGGGGCCGCCGCAGCCGTTGCGCCAGTGCGAAACCGGCGCTGCCCAGCAGCAGCACGCCGCCGCTGATCACCAGCATCGGCGCGAACCCCCACTTGTCTCCCCAGTGGTTCCCCCAGCCGAAGTTCATCGGCACGATCACGACCACCAGGTACCCGAGGGCGAACAGCAGCAGCGCGGGGTGGCGTTCCAGCCAGGCCAGCACCAGCAGCGCCAGCCCGACCGAGCCGGAGAAGTCGGTCAGGCGGAAGAGCGCGAGGACGACCCAGGGCAGGGGGCGCTCAAGGTCCGGCGGCGGCAGGAGCTCGCGCGCCACGAACACATGCAGGGTGGTGAACAGGGCGAGCATCGCGATGCCCGCGATGGCGTACGGCGCGATCCGGGTCTCCAGGCCCCGGGCCCGGGCGACCCGCAGGTATCCGACGGCGCTGACCACGTATCCCAGCACCAGCGCCGTCCACCAGTAGAAGGTCGCGGTCTGGAACCACACCTGGCACGCCTGGCCGCCGTCGCCCATCGGCTTGCAGTTGCTGACGACCGTGTGGCCGTATCGGTAGGCGGGGATCGCGCCGAGGGTCACCAGGCCCAGCACCAGCAACGGCAGCCAGGTCACCCGTTGGGCGAGCCGCACCCGGTGCGCGAGGTCGCGCGCCTCAGTCAGTAGCCGGCGGGGGTCACCGCCGGCAGGAACCGCATCGGAAGTCATGCCAACAGGTTTCCATAACAAATCAATTGGCGCTAGTGGCGACTTCGCTGCCGCGACGGGGTCACGACAAGCCGGGCGAGCGCGGACCGAAGGCACGGACGGGACACACCCGGACGTTTGACCACGTCGTTCGATGGAACTCCGGTCGCGGCCGGATGCCTTGTGCTGCAACGGTTCCTGGTCCAGGGGCTCGCCGCCGGGACGGTGCAGTAGCGGCCCGAAACCGGGTTACGCGAGGGCGCGGGTTTCAGTACACTCAGCACGAACCAAGCGCGATCTTGTCACCTGGTGACGGCGCGCGAGACGACCAGTGAGGGGAGCCGGCCGTGCAGTACCGCACCGCTGTGACCATTCCCCAGTCCCGGCACCGGGTGATTCTGACGTCTTTCTAACCTCCGGGTGGTGGCCCGCGCGGCCCCACCGGATGTCGTGACACACCCCTGATCCGAGCCGATCCGAGCCGACCAGGCATGCCCGCAGGGCGTACCCGATCCGGCCCGGACGGTCCATGGGGTCCCTCCCTGCCCGGCCGCCGCCCTCGGCGCGCCGGTCCCTGTCACGAAATCGCGCCGCCCTCGTTCGGTTCACCCAGGAAGGCCAACGACCGTGCGCACCGACCTGCACCGTCATCCCACCGACGCCCTGACCCGCATCCGCAACCTGGGCATTCTCGCCCACGTCGATGCCGGCAAGACCACCACCACCGAACGGATCCTGTACGTCACCGGCGCCACCTACAAGCGGGGCGAGGTGCACGACGGAACGACCGTCACCGACTTCGACTCCCAGGAGCGCGACCGGGGCATCACCATTTTCGCCGCCGCCGTGAGCTGCGACTGGGCCGGTCACCGGATCAACCTGATCGACACCCCGGGTCACGTCGACTTCGCCGACGAGGTCGAACGGGCCCTGCGGGTGCTCGACGGCGCGATCGCGGTCTTCGACGGCGTCGCGGGCGTCGAACCGCAGAGCGAGTCGGTCTGGCGGCAGGCCGACCGGCACCAGGTACCCCGGATCGCCTTCGTCAACAAACTGGACCGGGCCGGTGCCGACCTGGACGACGCGGTCCGGTCGATCCGCGAACGGCTCCGGGTGACCCCGCTGGTGGTCCAACTGCCGATCGGGCGGGAGGACGGGTTCACCGGCGTGGTCGACCTGCTCCGGATGCGGTCGCTGGTCTGGGCCGACGGCGAGACGTTCGAGGAGGGGCCGGTACCGGACGACCTGCGGGCGGAGGCGGAGCGACGGCGCCGGGTGCTGGAGGAGACGGTTGCCGAACTGCACCCGGACGCGCTGGAGGAGTTCTGTGCCCACTCGACGCTCTCCGCGACGACCCTGGCCGCCGCGTTGCGCGACCTGACCCGTACCGGTGACGGCCTGGTAGTGCTCTGCGGCTCGGCGTACCGCAACCGGGGCATCGAGCCGCTGCTCGACGCGGCGGTGGCGTACCTGCCCTCGCCGCTGGACGTGCCGGCGGTGCGCGGCGTACGGGACGGTGTGCCGCAGGAACGGGCCGCCGACCCGGCGGCGCCGTTCGCCGCGCTGGTGTTCAAGGTGAACTCCACCGCGACCGGGCGGCTGACCTACCTGCGGGTGTACTCGGGAACGATCCGGAAGGGAGGCGTGGTGCTGGACACCGGCGCGCGGCGTACCGAACGGATCGGGCGGATCCTGCGGGTCCAGGCCGACCGGCACACCGAGGTCGACTCGGCGGTGGCCGGCGACATCGTCGCGGTGGTCGGACTCAAGGCCGCCCGTACCGGGGCGACCCTGTGCGTACCCGACGCGCCACTGGTCCTCGAACCGCCGAGCGTGGCGGATCCGGTGGTCTCGGTGGCGGTCGAGCCCCGGCGGGGCACCGACAGCGAGCGCCTGACGTCGGCGTTGGCCCGGCTGGTCGAGGAGGACCCCTCACTGGCCATCCGGACCGACTCCGAGACCGGCCAGACCGTGCTGTCCGGGATGGGGGAGCTGCACCTGGAGGTGGCGGTGGAGAAGATCCGTCGAGCGCACGGACTGGAGGTCAACGTCGGTCGACCACAGGTGGCCTACCGGGAAACCGTCGTACGCGGGGTGTCCGGGCTGCTGTACCGGCACGTCAAGCAGGACGGCGGCGCGGGCCAGTACGCGCACGTCGTACTCGACGTGGAACCGCTGGTGGCCACCACGCCGGACCCGGCCGATGGGCCTGGCTCCGGCAACGGCGGCGGCAACGGCTCCGGGGACGGCGGCGCGCGGGACTTCGCGTTCGGCTCGACCGTCGTCGGCGGCCGGGTGCCGAAGGAGTACGTCCGGGCGGTCGAGGCCGGCTGCCGGGACGCGCTTGCCGAGGGTCCGCTCGGCGGCCATCCGGTGATCGGCCTGCGGGTCAACCTGGCGGACGGCGCCACGCATCCGAAGGACTCCTCGGAGCTGGCGTTCCGGACGGCGGGCCGGCTCGCGCTGCGGGAGGCGCTCCGGGCCAGCGAGATGGTCCTGCTGGAACCGGTGGTCGAGGTCACGGTGACCGTGCCCGACGACGCCGTCGGCGGGGTGCTGGGCGACCTGGCGGCCCGACGCGGCCGGGTCTCGGGCTCGACCACCCGCGCCGGCACCGTCGTCGTCACCGCGACCGTGCCGCTGGCCGAACTGTTCGGCTACGCGACCCGGTTGCGGAGCCGGACCCAGGGCCGGGGGACCTTCACCACCCGGGCCACCGGCTACAGCCCGGTGCCGAGCGCGGTCTCCAGCGG
>NZ_JADPUN010000069.1 GCF_015690345.1 Plantactinospora alkalitolerans
TCCAGGGGGTGGGGAGCGAGTGCCATCATCGCGGTTCGCCGGTCCACCGGACGGCCGGGTCACCCCGCCGGCCGCCCGTCGCATAGCGTGATGCGCATGTCTGTTCTCCGGGTGCCGGACCCTGCCGCCGCACTGCGCGACTTCGTCGCGCGGGTGTCCCCGTACGATCCCGAGCCGGCTGCCGGCCCCGTCGGATCCGTCGATGTCCGCACCGGCGACGGGGTCGAGACGATCCTGGTCACCCCGCACCTTGCCCGTGCTCTGGCGGAGGCGCTGGCCGGCTATCGTGACCGGGCCGACCGGGGCACCTGCGCGAGTTGTGGAGGCCGCCGGCTGGACGAGAATCTGCACTGCGCCGACTGCGGCCGGCTGCACGGGGTGCTCGGCGAGGTGATCGCAAGCCAGGCCGAGCGGGTACGGCTGGGGGAGCCGGCGGGGTCGGGAGACGCCGCGCCGTGAGAGTTGGACTCTCCGGCTACGAATCCCGGCGCCACCTGTGTTGTGTGGCAGCGTTGGGTGGTACAGGATCGGCGCGTCGACGGCAGGGCCCGGTGCTCGCGCCGCCAACAGGGTCGGATACGACCGAGTGGAGCGGGGAGGCGTGGTGACCGAGCGGAGCGGCGAGGTCGGCGGGTGGCCCGGCCGGAGCGGGGCGCTGCGGTGACCGGCTCGTCCGTCGTGCCGACGCGGACATATCCCCACGGTGGGCTGGGGCGGCACGCCAAACTGCCGCCCCGGGAACGGCTGCGGGTGCTGCTGATCGAGGACGACGACGCCGACGCCTTCCTGGTGGCGGAACTCCTCTCCGAGACCGAGGCGGGAATCGAGCTGCTGGTCGCGAACAGCCTGAACGCGGCCCGGCCGCAGATACCCGAGGTCGACTGCGTGCTGCTCGATCTCGGCCTGCCGGACGCGCAGGGGCTGGACGGCCTGCGCCAGGTGCTGAACATGTCGACCGGTGCCGCGGTCTGCGTGCTCACCGGCCGTTCCGACGAACACCTCGGGGTCGGGGCGGTCGCCGAGGGCGCCCAGGACTACCTGGTCAAGGGTCAGGTCGACGGGGTGCTGCTGGCCCGCTCGCTGCGGTACGCGGTGGAGCGCAAGCGCGCCGACGAGAACGCCCGGCGGCTGCGCGAGGTGGAGCTGCGCCAGGCGGAGTCCGCCCGGCTGGAGCGTGGTCTGCTGCCGCAGCCGTTGACGGACACCGACCTGGTCAAGGTGCACACCTTCTACCGCCCGGGCCGGCACGAGGCGTTGATCGGCGGCGACTTCTACGACGTGGTGCAGACCACGCCGAACCGGATCGACCTGATCGTCGGTGACGTGTGCGGGCACGGGGTCGAGGAGGCCGCGCTCGGCGTCGAACTGCGGGTCGCCTGGCGGGCGCTGGTGCTCGCCCGGGTCCCCGACGAGCAGGTGCTGCCGGCACTGGAGCAGGTGTTGATGAGCGAGCGGTCGGCGCGGGAGATCTTCGCCACGGTCGCCACCGTCCGGCTCGACCTGGCCGGCAACCGGGCCACGGTCCGGCTCGCCGGGCATCCCCCGCCGCTGCTGCTCGCCGCCGGACGGGTGGTGCCGGTACCCGCGCCGCACGGGTTGCTGCTCGGGGTGCGTCCCCGCCCGCCGGTCGCGTACGACCTGCGGTTCGACACCGAGGACTGGTCTCTGTTGATGTATACGGACGGACTGATCGAGGGTCGGATCGGTGCCGGCGACGAACGGCTGGACGTCCCCGGCCTGAGCGAGCTGGTGGGCGATCCGGGCACCCGGAGGGTGGCGCTGCCGGAGCTGCCGGGCTGGCTGGTCGAGCAGGCCGAGGCGCGCAACGGTGGCCCGCTCGCCGACGACGTGGCGATGCTGCTGGTCAGCCGGGGGGAGGGGCGATGAGGCAACTTCAATGGACCCTGCGTCGTCGGGTCGCCGCGCTGTGTGTGGTGGTTGGCGTGGTGCTGGGGCTGCTGGCCGTCAGCGCGGCGGTGGTCGCCGCCAACAACCGCCAGCATCTGGACACCCTGCTCACCAAGACCGGTCCGCTGCGCACCGACGGGCAGGCGCTGCTCAGCTCGCTGGTCGACCAGCAGACCGGGGTCCGGGGCTACGCGGTGACCGGTGACCAGGCGGACCTGGCGCCGTACCGGACCGGGGTCGAGCGGGAGACGAAGCTGATCGCGTCGATGGACGCGCTGCTCGACGACCACCCGGAGATTCGCCGGCAGCTGTACACGGTGCGGGACCAGGCCCGGCAGTGGCGGGAGGTGGTGGCCCAGCCGGCCATCCAGGCGACCGAATCGACCGGCAGGGAGGCCGCGCAGGCCCACCTCACGGCGCAGGGCAGCGGACGGTTCACGACGCTGCGCGGCGAGGTGGAGACGTTGCAGGGGCTGATCCTGGCCCTGCGCAACACCGTCGCCGAGAACGCGCGGCGGACCGGGAACACCCTGGTACTGCTTCTCGTCCTGGCCGCGATCGTCGTGGTGCTCGCCGGCATAGCGCTGCTGACCTCGTTGAACCGGCTGGTCATCGGTCCGGTGACGACACTGGCCGCCCAGGTGCGGCAGGTCGCCCGCGGCGACTACCAGCGCGATATCGAGAAGGTGGGTCCGCCGGAACTCGCCCGGCTCGCCGGTGACGTCGACGCGATGCGCCGCCGGATCGCCGAGGACCTCTCCGAGGTACGCCAGGCGCGGGAACGGATCGAGTGGGTCAACAGCCAGTTGGAGAAGCAGGCCGAGGAACTGGTCCGGTCGAACCGGGACCTGGAGCAGTTCGCCTACGTCGCCTCGCACGACCTCCAGGAGCCGCTGCGCAAGGTGGCCAGCTTCTGCCAACTGCTGCAACGCCGGTACGCGGGGAAGCTCGACGAGCGCGCCGACCAGTACATCGCGTTCGCCGTGGACGGCGCCCAGCGGATGCAGCGACTGATCAACGACCTGCTCGCCTTCTCCCGGATCGGCCGACTCACCACCGGCTTCACCGAGGTGGACCTGGATCGGGTGATGGCGGACGTCGCGGGACAGACCGAGGCCACCCGCCGGTACGTCGACGGCGAGCTGACCTGGTCGGACCTGCCCGTGATCCGGGGCGAGGAGACCCTGCTGACCAACCTGCTGGCCAACCTGGTGGGCAACTCGCTCAAGTTCCGCCGACCGGACGTGCCGCCGAAGGTGCACGTCTCCGCGCGGCGGGTGGGCGAGGAGTGGGAGATCAGTTGCCAGGACAACGGCATCGGGATCGAACCCGAGTTCGCCGACAAGATCTTCGTGATCTTCCAGCGGCTGCACGCCAAGGACGCCTATCCGGGTACGGGTATCGGGCTGGCTATCGTGAAGAAGATCGTCGAATATCACGGCGGTCGGGTCTGGGTCGATCCGGAGAGCCCCGAGGGCACGCTGATCCGGTTCACCCTGCCCGTGCCTCCGGAGGTGCGTGAGCTGGAGGAGCCGGCCGGGGTGGCGACGCCGGAGGAGCGGGACGGCGGCTCCGACGATCCCGCGCCGGCCGATGACCCGGTCGCGGAGCGGAGCGGGAAGTCCTCGGCCGACCCGGCCCGGCCGGCCAGCGACATGAAGGAAACTGTATGACGAGCGACTGGATCCACGAGGAGGGCCGATGACGGCACCGGCAGACGGCAGGAGCCCGATCGAGGTGCTGCTGGTCGAGGACGACCCGGGTGACGTGCTCATGACGCAGGAGGCGTTCGAGGAGCACAAGCTGCGTAACCGGCTGACCGTGGTCTCCGACGGAGCCGAGGCGTTGGCCTACCTGCGTCGGGAGGGCGAGTACGCCGACGCGGTGTCGCCGGACCTGATCCTGCTCGACCTCAACCTGCCCCGCCGGGACGGTCGGGAGGTGCTGGCCGAGATCAAGCGGGACGAGCAGCTCTGCCGGATCCCGGTGGTCGTGCTGACCACCTCGCAGGCCGACGAGGACATCCTGCGGAGCTACCAGTTGCACGCGAACGCGTACGTGACGAAGCCGGTGGACTTCGAGCAGTTCATCTCCGTGGTACGGCAGATCGACGAGTTCTTCGTCAGCGTCGTGAAACTTCCGCCGCGTGGTTGACCCGTCGCTCGCCGACGAGGTCGGGGCGCTGATGCGTCGCGCCGCCGCGGACGCCATCCTGCCGATGTTCCAGCGGCTCCACGACTCCGACGTGACGGAGAAGGCTCCCGGCGAGGTGGTGACGGTGGCGGACCGGCGCGCCGAGGAACTGCTCGACGCCGGGCTGCGCCGGCTTCTGCCCGACTCCGAGGTGGTCGGTGAGGAGGGGGTTGCCGCCGATCCGATGGTGCTCGAACGGCTGGCCGGGCCGGCGGAGGTGTGGCTGGTCGATCCGTTGGACGGTACGGCGAACTTCGCCGCCGGGCGACAGCCGTTCGCGGTGATGGTGGCCCTGCGTCGGGCCGGGATCACCGAGTTGAGCTGGATCCTCGACCCGATCGCGGACACCCTGCTGGTGGCTCGGGCCGGTGCGGGGGCGTACCGGGACGGGGTGGCGGTGCGGTCGGCGGCCGAGCCGCTGCCGGTGGAGACGCTGCGTGGTGTGGTGCCGACCCGGTTCCTACCGCCCGATCTTCGCGAGACGATCCTGGCCGGCGCCCCGCGCGTAGGTGCGATACTGCCGGGCCAGCACTGTGCAGGTCGGGAATATCCGGACATCATCGCTGGTCGGCAACACTTCGCGATCTTCTGGCGGACGCTGCCCTGGGACCATGTTCCGGGAACGTTGCTGGTCGAGGAGGCCGGTGGGGTGGTCCGGCGACTCGACGGCAGTGCCTACGACCCGGCCGACGACCGGGCCGGACTGCTGGTCGCGGCCAACGAACAGATCTGGGACGCGGTGCACGGCGCCCTACTGACACCCGCCTGAGGTGCCCGGCGCCCTACTGACACCCGCCTGATCGGCTGGTCGGGCGCCGGTTGTCGGCAAAATTGCCCATCTTGTGGTAATAGATGCAGCACCGTCGCGGGCCGACAGCGAGGTCGGCTTCCGGTAGGCTGACCGGCGGTCTCCGCCAGGTGGCGTCCCACCGGGTGCCGGCGGTGGCCGCCGCCGAATGGTCATTGTGGATCCTCCGGGGTCGGCGGCCGACGAAAGGAACGACTTTCGTGCGCATGACGGCCATCGTTCGGCTGCGTGGTCCGCGCCGGTTCACGGCACTGCTCGTCGCTGCCGCGGTCCTCGCCGCGACGCCACCGGTCCTGGTCGGGACGGTCGCCGGTCCGGCGTCGGCCGCGCCCAGCTCGCCGGGTGACGAGGGCGGGACCAAGAAGCTCCGGGACGCCCTCGAATCGGCCTCGAAGGGCCACATCGAGGCCACCGCGAAGCTCACCAGCTCCAAGAAGCGGCAGGGCGAACTCGGCGCGCAGCTCAAGCAGGTCGAGGCGCGGATCACGACACTCACCGCCGAGGTCGGTGTGATCGCCGCCGAGACGTACCGCAGGGGGCGGCTCACCCCGGTCTCGGCACTGCTGAACAGCGCCTCGCCGCAGTCCTTCCTGGAGCGGGCCGCCGGACTCGAGATGATGGCGCAGCGCGACGACCAGCAACTGCGGGAGCTTGCCGACTCGCTCGACCAGGCGACCCGGGCCAAGAACGCGATCGACGCCGAGGTCAAGGAACAGCAGCGCCAGGTCGAGGTCATCGCCCGGAAGAAGAAGGACGCCGAGCGTGCGCTCGCGGCCGTCGGAGGCAACCCGACCGGCTCCCTGATCAGCGCCAACTCGCCGCTGGCCAAGCCGGCCCCGCGCAACTCCGACGGGTCGTGGCCCAAGGAGTCCTGCACCATCAAGGACCCGACCACCAACGGGTGCATCACGCCGCGCACCCTGCACGCGCTGAACCAGGCCAAGGCCAACGATTACAAGCGGCACACCTCCTGCCACCGCGACGGTGGCGGCGGCGAGCATCCGAAGGGGCGCGCCTGCGACTTCTCGGCCGCGGCCGGTGGCTTCGCGAACCGCGACGCGACCGGTGGCGACCGCACCTACGGCAACGCCGTCGCCGCGTTCTACGTCAAGAACGCGAATCGGCTGGGTGTGCTCTACGTGATCTGGTACCGCAAGATCTGGATGCCGGGGACCGGTTGGCGGGCGTACAACGGCGGTGGCGATCCGGCGTCCGACCACACGAACCATGTTCATCTGTCGATGTTGTAGCCCGGGGCCGCCGTTCGGATGCGTACCATCGCTGCGATGGACACGTCACCACCTGAGGTAGCCGACGTCGGCACCCTGCCGGACGAGCCGGCCGGGGTCCAACGGCACGCACTGCCACCGGGTCTGGCCGCCGCGCTGGTCTTCCTGGCCAGCGGGGCCGTGCTCGTCCTGGAGACCGCGTCGCTGCGGCTCGTCGGCCCGTACGTCGGGGTCACCCTCCAGGTCACCAGCTCGGTGATCGGGGTGGCCCTCGCGGCGATCGCGTACGGGGCCTGGGTCGGTGGCTGGCTCGCCGACCGTCGCGACCCGCGCCCGCTGCTCGCCCCCGCACTGGTGCTCGCCGGCATCTGCACCGCGCTGACCCTGCCGATCGTCCGGTACGCCGGCGAGGTGCTGCGCGGCGACGCCGCGGTCGGCATCCTGCTGCTGACCGCGATGGCGATCTTCCTTCCGGCAGCACTGCTCGCCGCGGTCACGCCGCTGGTGGTCAAGCTGCAACTCGGCGACCTGCGCCGGACCGGACAGGTGGTGGGCAGGCTGTCCAGCATCGGCACCCTCGGCGCGATCACCGCGACCCTGGGCACCGGCTTCGTGCTCGTCGCCGCCATGCCGAGCACCGCCATCATCATCGGACTCGCGGTACTGCTCGGGGTGACCGGTCTGGCGCTCGGCGCCTACCTGCACCGCCAGGCCGGCAGCACGCTGCCCCGCCCGTCCCGGGCCACCGCCGCGCTCGCGGTGCTGGGCCTGGCCGGCGCCTCCCTCTCGGCCGTCGCGCCCAACCCCTGCGACATCGAGACCGCCTACCACTGCGCCTCGGTCGAGCCGGATCCGGACAACTCCACCGGCCGGCTGCTGGTGCTCAACTCGGCCTGGCACTCGTACGTCGACCTGGCCGACCCGACCCACCTCGAATTCGAGTACACGAAGTGGATCGGCGCGGTCGCGGACGTGACGAGGCCGTCCGGTGAGCCGCTGGCCGCCGTACACCTGGGGGGTGGTGGCTTCACCATGCCCCGCTACCTGACCGCGACCCGGCCCGGGACGCGGAACGAGGTCTACGAGATCGACGGCGGGCTGGTCGAACTGGGCCAGCGCGAGCTGGACGTACGCCCGGGCCCCGAACTTCGGGCCAGGGTGGGCGACGCCCGCATACTCATCGGCGAACGGCCCGACCGCAGCGCGGACCTCGTGGTGGGGGACGCCTTCGGCCATCTGGTGGTGCCCTGGCACCTGTCCACCCGGGAGATGGCCGCCGAGGTCCGCCGGGTGATCCGTCCCGGCGGGATGTACGCACAGAACGTGATCGACTATCCGCCGCTGCGCTTCATCCGCGCCGAGGTCGCCACCGTGGCGGCCGAGTTCCCCCACGTCGCCCTGATCGCACCGCCGAGCGCGCTGTCCGGCTCGCACGGAGCGAACTTCGTGATCGTCGCCTCCGACGCGGCGCTGCCGCTGGAGGCGCTGCGACAGCAGCTCGTCACCTCGGCGGAGGCCCCCGTCACCCTGCTCTCCGGTTCCGGGCTGGACGAGTTCGTCGGCGACGCGATGGTGCTCACCGACGAGTTCGCCCCGGTCGATCAACTGCTCGCCACCTCCTGAGTTTCCTCCAGGGGAGGTGTGGCCGGCCGAGTTTCCTCCGGGAGGTGTAGCCGGCCCGGCATTGGGCAAGAAAATTCCGTATGACCGGGTGGGGCAGGCGGGGCGGTTCGACGAACGGCTACGGGACCGAGCTGGTCGGTGAGCGTTACCGGCTGATCGAGGAGCTCGGCGAGGGTGGCATGTCGGTGGTCTGGCGTGGCCACGACGAGGTGCTCGGCCGGGCCGTGGCGGTCAAGATGCTCACCCCGCGACTGGTGAACGACCGGACCTTCCGGCACCAACTCCGGGTCGAGGCCCGGGCCGCCGCCCGACTCTCCCACCCGCACATCACCGGGGTGTACGACTACGGCGAGTCGGTGCGGTTCGGCCGGACCGTCCCGTACGTGGTGATGGAACTGGTCGACGGGGAGTCCCTGGCGAACTGGCTCGACCGGGAGGGGACGCTGCCCTGGCGGGACGCCGTGGTGGTCGGCGCGCAGGTCGCCGCCGCGTTGGCCACGGCGCACGCCCGGAACATCGTGCACCGGGACATCACCCCGGGCAACGTCATGCTCACCGGGATGGGTGCGAAGGTCGTCGACTTCGGAATCTCGGCACTGGTCGGTGAACGGGACGGCGACGCCGACGGCGGGTTGTACGGCACGCCCGCCTATCTGGCCCCGGAGCGACTGACCCGCGGCGAGGTCTGCCCCGCCACCGACGTGTACGCGCTCGGCCTGCTGCTGTACCGGATGCTGACCGGGCGACTGCCCTGGCGGGCGGCGACCCGTACCGACATGCTGCGGGCTCACCTGCACCGCGAGCCGGCACCGATGCCGCCGGTGCCGGGACTGCCGTCCGAGGTGGTCACGCTGGTTGACCGAACGCTGGCGAAGGTGCCGGCAGAGCGGCCGAGCAGCGCCGAACTGGCTCGTACCCTGTCCCAGGTCGCCGGGGTGGCGGTGCCGCTGGTCGGTCTGGTCGGTCTGGTCGGTCCGGAACCTTCCGGGTCGGGGCAGTCGGGGCAGTCGGGACAGTCGGGACCGGCGGTGCCGATGGTGCCGATGGTCGACCCGGGCACCGCCATCCTGTCCCAGGTGACGACGACAAGTGCGGCCCCGCTGGCCCGGCCGTCCCGCCGCCCGCTTCCGGCGTGGGCAGGCAACCCGCTGCGGATCGCCGCCGTCGGGATCGGGCTGCTCGCGGCGACCGGAGCGGTCTGGGCGGCGAGCGGCGAGGACCCTCAGTCGGCCGGCGTCACCGCTGGGGCGACGAACCCGGCGGCGGGCTCGGCAACCTGCGGGGTGGACTACGCGCTGCGGATGGACTCCGCGCGGGCCTTCGAGGCCGAGGTCACGGTGACCAACCTCGGTGCCCGGCCGGTCCGCGACTGGACGCTGAACTTCGCTTTCCCCGGCGACCAGGTGCTGAAGGCCAACCCGTCGCCCGGTTCCCGGCAGGAGGGCCGGAACGTGGTGCTCCGGCCCGCCGAGGACGGCCCGGAGGCGGTCCTGCCGGCCGGCGGTGTCGCCCGGTTCAACCTGGTCGGTACGCACGGCGGCGCCAACCCGCTGCCGGTTGCGTTCACGCTCGGGGACAGCGCCTGCTCCGTCCAGGTCTCCGGCGTGGCGGGGGAGACCGGTGGCGTGGCCGCGGGCACCGTGGCCGGAACGCAGGCGCCGATCACCTCGCGGCCGGCCAGCCGCCCGAACGGCGACGCCGGGCCCGAGAAGAAGGGCCCCGCAGCGGACGGCCCGGGACCGGCTGGTCCGGCACCGAAAGGCCCGGGACCGGCCGGTCCGAAGGACAAGGGCCCGAAGCACGGCTAGGACCGCGGTGGCGGCGAAGACCGACCACACGATCTTTCGCGGGTACGGCGACCGGCGGTCGTGAACCGGTCGGGAGACCGGACGACCACGGGTACGACTGCTGTCTGCGCCGGCCATCCCTCTGCGGTTACTTGTGGGTTTCAGCCACATAGCCCGTGCGTGACGTCACTCCTACCGTGGGCCGACGATGCTTTCCACCACCCCCACACGTGGAGCGACGATGACGGTCCGGACGACGCGGCGGCTGTTTGTCACCGCCACTACGCTGCTGGCCGTGGCGCTCGCCGCGACGGCCTGCGGCAGCCCACAGGAGACCGCGAGCGGAGGCGGCGACAGTGCCGCCCCGGTCAAGGTCGGTCTGGTCTACTCCCAGTCGGGGGTGCTGGCCAGCTACGGCAGGCAGTACATCGAGGGATTCAAGGCCGGCCTGGCGTACGCGACCAACGGCAGCAACAAGATCGGTGACCGTCCGGTCGAGGTGACCGAGGTCGACGACGCGGGCGACCCGGCGAAGGCGGTCTCGGCGGCGAAGGACCTGATCGGCAAGGGCCACAGGATCCTGGCCGGCTCGACCGCCTCCGGCGTCGCCCTCCAGGTCGCGCCGATCGCCGCGCAGAACAAGGTTCTCTTCATCTCCGGACCGGCCGCGACCGACGGCGCGACCGGGGTCAACCGGTACACCTTCCGGTCCGGGCGGCAGTCGTTCCAGGACGTGCTGACGGCGAAGTCGTTCATCGGGGACGCGGCCGGCAAGAAGGTCGTGGTGTTCGCCCAGGACAGCGCGTTCGGTAAGAGCAACGAGGCCGCGGTCAAGGCGGTCATCGGCGGTGCCGGCGCCACGGTGAGCAGCGTGCTCGCCCCGGCCAGCGCCACCGACTTCACCCCGTTCGCCAGCCAGTTGACGGCGGCCGGGCCGGACCTGCTCTTCGTGGCCTGGGCCGGCACCACCGCCCCGGCGATGTGGCAGACGCTGGACCAGCAGGGTGTGCTCACCTCCACCACCGTGGTCACCGGCCTGGACATCCGGGCCTCCTGGCCCACCTTCGGGGCGGCCGGCACCAAGATCTCGTTCCTGTCGCACTTCTTCGACGGCGCCGCCGACAACCCGGCCGCCCAGGCGGCCAGGACTGCCGTACCGGGCGGCGTGCTGGACCTGTTCCACCCGGACGGGTTCGCCGCCGCGCAGATGATCGTCCGGGCGGTGCAGTCCGGCGGCGACGACGTCGACAAGATGGTCACCGGCCTGGAGGGCTGGAGCTTCGACGGGGTCAAGGGCAAGATGACGGTCCGCGCCGAGGACCACGCCCTGCTCCAGCCGATGTTCCAGGCGAAGCTCAGCGGCACCGGCGAGGCGATGAAGGCGGCGTCGCAGAAGGTGCTGACCTCGGACGAGACGGCGCCGCCGGCCGTACCGATGAAGGGCTGAACCGTGCTCGCCACCCGCGAACTGACCTGGCGGATCGGCGAGGTCGCCATCGTGGACGGCGTCGACCTGGACCTGGCACCTGGGGAGTTCCTCGGCGTGATCGGGCCGAACGGCGCCGGCAAGACCTCACTGTTCAACCTGGTGTCCGGCCTGCGCCGGCCGACCGCCGGCCGGGTGCTGCTGAACGGTACGGACATCAGCGCCCTGCCCCCGTACCGGCGGGCCCGGCTCGGGCTGGGCCGGACGTTCCAGGCCTCCTCGGTCTTCGGCTCGCTCAGCGTGCGGGAGAACGTCCGGCTGGCCGTGCAGGCGCATCGCGGTGGCTCGATGAGACTGTGGCGGCGGGCGGCGGCCGACCGGGTGGTGGTCGACGCCGCCGACGCGGCGCTGGACCGGGTCGGCCTGACCGGCCGGTCGGCGGCGCTGGCCGGCACGCTCGCGCACGGCGAGAAACGGAAGCTGGAGATCGCGCTGCTGCTCGCCGGCGAGCCGACCGTGATGCTGCTCGACGAGCCGATGGCCGGGGTGAGCGCCGAGGACGTGCCGGAGCTGGTCGCGGTCATCAGGTCGCTGACCGGCGACAGTGGTCGGTCGGTACTTATGGTGGAGCACCACATGGACGTGATCCTCGGGCTCGCCGACCGGATCGCGGTGATGCACCACGGTGCGCTGCTGGCCTGCGACGTCCCGGCGACGGTGATGGCCAACCCGGTGGTGCAGGAGGCGTACCTGGGTGAAGCGCTATGAGCGGTCCTCCGCCGGACGGCGTGCCGGTCCTCGAGGTGTCGGACCTGTCGGTACGGATCGCCGGCCTGCACATCCTCCAGGGAGTTTCGTTCACCGTCGCGCCGAGCGGGGTGACCGTGCTGCTCGGCCGCAACGGGGTCGGCAAGACCACCACGCTGCGGGCGGTCCTCGGCCTCACCCCGCGCGGCGGCGAGGTACGCGGCACGGTGCGGATGGGGGACCGGCTGCTGGGTGGCGAGCCGACCCACCGGCTGGTCCGGGGCGGACTGGGCTACGTGCCGGAGGACCGCTGCGTCTTCGCCGGCCTGACCGTGACCGAGAACCTGCGGCTGGCCGAGCGCCGCTCCGGCACCCCGGCGTACGACCGGGTCTTCGAACTCTTTCCGGAGCTGAACCGACGTGGCCGGCAGCGGGCCGGCTCGCTCTCCGGCGGGCAGCAGCAGATGCTGGCGATCGGTCGGGTACTGCTCAACGACAACCGGCTGCTGCTCGTCGACGAGCCGACCAAGGGGCTCGCCCCGAAGGTCGTGACCGAGGTGGCCGAGGTGCTGGAACGGGTCGCGGTCGCCGTACCTGTGCTGCTGGTCGAGCAGAACCTGGCGGTGGTACGCCGACTGGCCCGGGACGCGGTGGTGCTGGCCGCCGGGCGGGTCGCCTGGGCCGGCGACGCGAACGAACTGCTGCGGGAGCCGGAGTTGACCAGATCCCTGCTCGGTGTCGGCACGGTCGCCTCCTCGGACGGTGCGGAGGTGGTCGGGCCGTGAGCACGATCGTGCTGTTGACGCTGACCGGGTTGGGGCTGGCCGCGCTCTACTTCCTGGTCGCCTCCGGACTGTCCCTGGTGTTCGGGCTGGCCGACGTCCTCAACTTCGCGCACGGGCTGTTCCTGTCCGTGGGCGCGTACGCCACCTGGTGGGCGGCCGGGAACCTGCCCGGTGCCGGACCGTCCGGATTCGGTTTCGTCCTCGCGGTCGCGGTCGGCGTACTCGCCGGGGCGGTGGTGGGGATGGCCGTCGAGCTGATCATGATTCGTCCGCTCTACTCCCGGACCATCGAGCAGGTGCTGGTGACGGTCGGGCTGTCCCTGGCCGGAGTGGCGCTGCTCCAGGCGACCTGGGGTGCGGACGCCCGCCCGTTCCCCCGGCCGGACTGGACCCAGCGGGTGACCCCGGTGCTCGGCGCCAAGGTGCCGAACTCCGGCCTGCTGCTCATCCTCGCCGCCGTGGTGGTCCTGGCCGCGCTGCTCGGCTTCCTCCGCTACACCCGGTACGGGCTGGTGATCCGGGCCGGGGTGGAGAACCGGGAGATGGTCACCGCGCTCGGCATCGACGTACGGAAGGCGTTCACCCTGGTCTTCGCGATCGGTGGGGCCGCCGCCGCGCTGGCCGGAGCGCTCGGCGGGGTCTACTTCGGTTCGGTCTCGCCCGGCCAGGGCGGATCACTGCTGATCTTCGCCTTCATCGTGGTGGTGATCGGCGGAATGGGCTCGGTCGTCGGCTCCGCGTACGCCGCCGTCGCGGTCGGTCTGCTCCAGCAGTTCGTCAACTACTACGGCACCTCCGGCGCGGGGGACGTCTGCGTGGTCGCGCTCCTCGCGATCGTGCTGCTGCTCCGCCCGCAGGGCATCGCCGGAAGGGCGGCAACGACATGACCGGGCGCAGCGAGGGCGTCAGGTGGCGGTCGGCCCTGCGGACCTGGTCACCGCTGCTGGTACTGCTGCTGTTCGCGGTGCTGCCGTACTCGACGGTCTCCGTACCGGGGATCTTCGACGGGCCGGTCAACGCGCCGGGAACGCTTCAACTGCTCGCCATCTGTCTCGTCTTCGGCGGTCTGGCGGCCGGCTACGACCTGCTGTTCGGCCGGACCGGGATGCTCTCCTTCGGCCACGCGCTCTACTTCGCCGCCGGGGTCTACGGCACCGACATCCTGGTGACCAGGGCGGGGCTGCCGCTGTGGCAGGCGGCGTTGCTGACGCTGACCGGTGGCGCCGTCCTGGCCGCCCTGCTCGGTGCGGTCGCGCTGCGTACGGCCGGGATCGCCTTCGCCATGGTGACCCTGGCGTTCGCCCAGGTCGGCGCGATCCTGGTGGCCCGGGACTTCGGCGGGCTGACCGGCGGTGAGGAGGGCCTGCCGCTGGACGTCTCGGGGCTGCCGGCGATGCTGGTCGGGGTCGCGAACACCGTCAACCTGTACTGGTTGGCGCTGGCCTATCTGGCCGTGGTCGTCTTCGTGGTGCACCGGGTGACCGATTCACCGACCGGGCGGGTCTTCGCCGGGCTGCGCGACGACGAGCGGCGGATCGGCGTACTGGGGCTGGACCCGTACCGGTTCAAGCTGGTCGCCTTCACCCTGGCCGGTACGTTGGCCACGGGTGGTGGGGTGATCTACTGCCTGCTGGTCGGGGGCGCCTCGCCGCACGTGACCTCCTCCGAACTGACCCTGTCGCTCCTGGTGATGGTGGTGCTGGGCGGCCCGGGTACCCGCTGGGGCACGGTGCTGGGCGGCATGCTGTACATGTACCTGGATCACCGGCTCACGGCGTTCGGCGCCTCGTCGGCGGTGGACTCACTGCCGGGCGTGCTGAGCGGGCCGCTCTCCCAGCCGCTCTTCGTGCTCGGCACGGTCTTCATCCTGGCGGTCTACTTCTTCCCCGGTGGCCTGGCCGGGCTCGCCACCCGGCTCGGCCCGCTCCGCACCGCCCTGCCAACCCGCCGCCCCGACCCCACAC
>NZ_JADPUN010000181.1 GCF_015690345.1 Plantactinospora alkalitolerans
TGGCGAACCCCAAGATCGGCGAACGCGAGGTACTGGCCGCGATGCTGGAAGCCGACGCCGGGGTGATCGCCTAACACGACGGCATCCTGCTCATCTCGGACAAGGGCTTCGCCTCCAAACCGTTCGAGCGGCAACTCGCTGCCCAGGGCATCGAGCTGCTGCGACCGTCCCGCAAGCGGGAGAAGGCCCACTACGGCGAACCGATGCTCAAGAAGGTCCGCCAACTCATCGAGTCGGTCAACGACACCCTCAAAGGCCAACTCGACCTGGAAGAACACGGCGGACGGACCTTCGAGGGCGTCGCGGTCCGAGTCGCCCAACGCCTGCTGGCCATGGCCGCCGCGATCTGGCACAACAACAAGACCGGCGCACCCGTCACCCGGTCACTGATCGCCTACGACCACTGATCCATTCGGAACTACTCGTCTAGGGCGGGCCTGGGAACAGACGGGGTTGCACCTGTAGCTCGACCGGCGGGTGTCTGCATGGATGTGCGGCGGGAGCTGGCGGCCCTGTCGGGTGGTATCCGGTCCGATGGGGTGGGGTCGGCGTAGAACCATGTATGGATGGCGGGATTGCGCGATGAGGCGCTGCAGGACGAGGTCGAGTGCATACCGGGCGGCGAAGGTATCGTGCGGTGCTAACCGTCGAAGTGGGTCCAGGGGAGGTCGACGCTGCGTAGTGGGCGCAGGAAGGCGCCGTGGCGAGCTCCTACCGTGACGAAGGATTCGCTGTCGTAGCGGGAGACGGCGGCGACGATTCCAGGCGCGACGTGGAAGGTGCCACCGGCAAGCCAGCCCGCCGGTTGCAACGGCACGAGCTGCAGTCGGTCTGTCAGCAGGCGGATCAGAGCCGGGTCGGCGGCGGCGGTCGCGGTCACCGGCGTGGCCGCGGCGGCCTCGGACAAACTGAATTGCAGTAGGAAGCCGCTCAACGGTTCCGGTTCGACGGGCCGGTCATCGTCGTAGCCGACGGCGGGATCCGGGACGGTCGGCTCCATGAGCCAGTGGAAGCAGCCCTGGCTATCCGCGCCGAAGACGTACCAGCCGTCCGGTCCGTCGGCGGAGATGCGGTCGGAGGTAAAGACCTCGTCCCAGCGGCCGAGTAGGGCCCGGCGGCCGGCGACGGCCCGGTAGAACTCGCGCAGCGGGTCCGGAACGGCGAGATCAGAGCGGCCCGGCCCGTACGGCTTGCTGGGCACGTCGGCGTACCAGGTGGCGAGAAATTGGCGCAGCGCGGCGACCCGATCGTGTGGTACCAGGTCGAGCCAGCTCAGATCTCTCCAGGCGGCGGCATACCCGGGGTGGGGCTGGGTGCCGCGTACCGCGTCCAGCGCGTCGAACGGCAACTGTTCGACGAGCCGCCAGGTGTGAATCTTTGTACCGTCGGGGCGCTTGACGCCACGTTCACCGGGGCCGCGGCTAAGGTGGGCGTAATCGGCCCATATATCGGTTTTCTCGAGCGGTGGTTTGATCCGTCCGAGTGGTACGCACCCGGCGGGCAGCCGGGCGAAAGCCAGCGTTGGCACGTCGTCGGCCAGTCCGTCTCCAGGAAGGGAAATGGGGAGACCAGCGTCAATTCGTGGCGGCCCTGGACGCCGCTGCTTCCCGGACGGTCACCCGCGTCGACGACTACCACCATGGCATCCGGGCCGATGGCGTAGGTGACCCTTTCCGCCTGATACACCCGGCTCCCCGCACCCGCTGCTGCTATCGCTTCCGACTCCGAACCCAGTATCAAGAGCCCTCCCGACGGTTCCGCCGCAGCGTACCGGCCACCACCGACGAACTCGATCCTTTGCCTGAGCCACCGCACACTGGCACAGATTCCCGGTATTTCCAGATGACGCACTCAATTCGGCGGCTGTCCAAACAGTTTTCGACTGGGTCACCGCGCTGATCAACAATCCTCGGCTAAGGATGATGCCGCCGTGCGCGCAAATCTGTGTCGTATTTCTTCCATCCCCCACCACCGAACCGGTCGCGATCGGCGAACCGACGGCTCGCGCCGGTCCGCGCAGCGGTGGACGGGCCGATGACCGGCCGGCCCGTGGTCGTCACCTGCCCGAGCTGCGACGGGCTGACCCTCACGGTCGGCGCCTGCCTCTGTGTCGGGTACGGCAATCGGATGCTGGTCACCGACGATCCGGCGCCTCTGCAGCCGTACCAGGAATGTCGGGTCTGTCACGGCATCGGCCCGGTCGCGAGCGGTGCGGACAACGCGGCCAGCGGCGGGCGCAGCTCGTGCTGACGGTGGCCAACGTGGACACCGAGAGGTCGCCTCGGCCACTGTCGTCGCCGTCGGGCCGGCCGACCCTGGCCGGGGCGATCGCCTACGCCCTCGACTACCTGGGAAGCGTGCTGGCCGAGGCGGTACCGGACGATCCCGGTCAGCCGATCGGGGCGCCGCAGGCGTCGATGTCGGTCGCGGTCGCCGACCTGGAACCATTACTGCTTCGGATCGGCGCGCGTCATCCCGGAAAGTGGCTGACCGTCCGCTTCGACGCGACGGGCTGCCGGATCGACCTGCGTGAGCAGGGGAACGTTCGCCACATGGCTACCGCCGCCGACCTGACTGGCGCACTGGTTGCTCTCGGTTTGGTGGCTACCTGACCAGCGATCGGTCCCCGTCAGTCCACATTGCTAGGTAGTCTGCCTCCGCTACCGATGGTCGGCCGTTCATCGAGGCCTCGCGGGGCGGTCGAACTTTGGCCGTAACACCGTTCCGTTCCGAATTTCCTTCGCAATGTGGGGATGGTTGGGCTTGTTGAGTGCTGTCGATCTCGTCCGGGTGGGGTCGGAGCTGCTGGCCGCGGAGGAATCCCAGACCACGCCGCTGATCACGCTCGGGCTGCCGCTGTTGGCGGTGGCCCTCAGTCCGCTGACGGCCTGGCTGACCTTCGAGTTCGTTCGGAAGCGTGAGCTGGCCGAGACCATGCGGCACGAGTTGACGCGTGACACCGAACTGGCGACGCAGGCCGAGGCCCGTAGCCGGCGGGAAACGGTTCGCCGGGAGACCCTGAAGTGGACGACCCCGATCCTGATGTCCACCGACGAGTTGAACAGTCGGCTGGGCAACCTTCTTGAGGGCGGCGCGTATCCGGCACTCGACGCCAACTGGCGCAGGCCCGAGGCTTGGTCGATGTCACACGGCTACCTCTACAGTTCGACGCTGTATCTGTTCTCCGCATACTTCAGCTACGTCGAGTTGCTGCGCCGCTCACTCAACTTCGAGCTGTTTCGCTCGCAGGAGGACAAGAACCTGCTCTTCCACGGGCTTGACGCGGTGGCGTCGACGTTGGCGTCGTATCCGGCGCCCTGGTCATCCGGGGGACGGGACGCGCAGGTCTTCCGGTTGCAGCAGCGGGCCATCGGTGAGCTGATGTTTGTCGACGGCGTGGACGGTCCGACCTGTCTGACCCTCGCCGATTTCACCGAACGCCTGGCCGAGGACCGCTTCCTTCGCCAGTTGGCGCCGTTGCGGGAGCTGATCGACGGCCTCGCGCCCGTGCAGGGCGACTGCCGGTGGCAGCGACTCGCGGCAACCCGGCAGGCGTTGACCGCGTTGTCGGGAACCTGTCGGCAGTTGCTTGCCGCCGTCGCCGATTGACGGCCGACAACGCCGTAGCGTCACAGCCGAATGGGCACCAGGCCCGTCATTTGCCGGCCGGGTGCAGCCCGGCGACGAACGCGACGAACTGGGTCCGCTGCTCCTCGGTCATCGGGTGCTTCGGGATCGTGATCGCCTGGATTTTGCCGAACATGACGTACCAGGCCTCGGGGGTGTCGACGATGCGGTCGAGGCCGGCCCACCGGAACCGCGACTCGGCGAGCGGGTAGGTCATCGTGACCCACTCGTCGTCCAGCGTCATGTGAAAGCCGTCCTTGATGACGTTGGACTGCATGCGCATCGATCGGGCCACCGTGATCGGCGCGATCGCGACGACGAACACCAGCCCGAGGGCCACAGCCACATAGGCCACCGAGGCCGTGGGTTCCAGTGCCACCAGGCCGAGGCCGAGGACGAACAGCACGCCGCCCAGGATGCGGACGAGCCTCATCTGCGGGCGGAGGATGAACTGGATTGTGCGCCGCAGCCGCTTTTCGTCGTAGGCGACCCACATCGAGATCTGCATCGCCGCATCCTAGATCCCGGATCTGCCACCTCCCGCCGCACCTTCCGCACCGAGGCGATCCGACTCGCGTCGGCGGCGGTCCGCCGACCCGCCCGCCCGTCGGGCTGGATCAGGCGAC
This sequence comes from Plantactinospora alkalitolerans, assembly GCF_015690345.1. Taxonomy (GTDB): domain Bacteria; phylum Actinomycetota; class Actinomycetes; order Mycobacteriales; family Micromonosporaceae; genus Plantactinospora; species Plantactinospora alkalitolerans. The sequence goes on from NZ_JADPUN010000181.1 coordinate 4,254, forward strand.
CGAGGCGGAGATCGACTTACGCATCCGGACCAGCCGTACGGGGGTGCCGCCGGCCGGATCCTCGACCTGCTCGACGGGTACGAACCCGGCGGCCTCGTACAGCGGTCGACCCGACAGCGTGGCCATGAGTTCGAGGACGTCGAACCCCTCGGCAGCGGCGGCGGCCTCGCAGAGCGAGAGGATCAGCCGGCCGACGCCCCGCCGGGCGAACCGGGGATCCGTGTACATCGCCCGGACCTTGGCGGGGTCACGGGCGGGATCCAGCAGCGCCGGGTCGCGGCCCTGGGAGTGGTCGCCGCCGTAGAGGGTGGCCCGGCGGCTCCAGCCGCCGCAGCCCACGATCTGCCCGTCCGACTCGACCACGAAGTAGGTCCCGTCGTCGATGAGCTGGGTGTCGATGCCCATGATCGAGCGGCTCGACTCGATCTGCGCGTCGTCGAGGAACCCCTTCTGCAACTCCGCTATCGCCGCCGCGATCAGCGGCAGCAGGACGGGCAGGTCCGCCCGGCGGGCGAGACGACTCGTCAAGGTCACGGCTTCTCCCCAACGGGTGGCGCGGTCAGAGGCGGCCATTCAACCACCACGACTTCCGGTCGCGTCGATGTCGCCGGGGCCGGTTTGCGCAGGAAATAACCGCGGGCCATCCGTGGCCCGGTCAGGGCCAGCAGCGCGGCAACGGACGCCGCCACGACACCGGCACCGGCAAGGGGAACCCCGCCGTGCAGCACGGTGATGAGCAGGAGCAGACCGCCGAACAGGATCGTGAACGGCAGCATCACGAGACTTCCGATCCAGGCCCACAACCGGCCGTGCCACACCTGATGGGCGAGCACCAGGACAAGCAGCGCGAAGACCAGCACGATCGCGTTGAGCACCAGGAACACCGCGCGGGCGCCGGAACTCCAGTCATCCTGAGCCAGGTTCACCAGCACGCCGTACGCGACCCGGCCGACGCCGAGCAGGCCGACGATCGCGAGCAGGCCCGCGCCGATCTTTAGCGCCCGTGGCCTGTGTCGCTCCTGGCTGGCAGGCGCGTCTCCGTACGACATCCAACGGCTCCTCAAGGGTCAGCGAAGATCGGGGACGCGACACGCGGGGATCGTAGGGTTCGCTGTCAATGCCCGTGGCCAGGGCGACGTCGCAACGGCCGGCAACCACCTCCGCCGACTCGACAGGGTCAGGGCTTCTTCCCAGGTGCGATCTGCGGGACCGGCCATTCAAGGGCCCTCGCCGATGACGGTCTCAGCAGGCGGGGCCGGCGGGATAGGCATGGGTCTCGGCGGCCTTGACGGCCGCCCAGACGGTGTGGCCGGGTACGAGGTCCAGCCGTGCGGCGGCGACCGGGGTGATGTCGGCGGCCACCTCGATCGGCCCGGTGAGCTGGATCCGGAGGTTGTCACCGTGCCGCTGGATCCCGGTGATGGTGGCTGGCCAGGTGTTCCGGGGACTGCCGTCGGGGCGGTGCGGGTGCAGCGCGACGGCGGAGGGCCGGAACGCGACGAAGGCGTCACCGTCGTGCTGGTCGGCGGCGGTGAGCCGGAACCCGTCCTCGAGCACGACCGTGTTTCCGCTCGCCCGGCCCCGGTAGAGGTTGAGTCCGACGAGCCGGGCGACGTACTCGGTCCGGGGTTGGGCGGTGATGGTGGCCGCGTCGCCCTCCTGTACGACCCGACCCTGCTCCAGGATGACGAGCCGGTCGGCCAGGACGAGGGCGTCGAGTGGATCGTGGGTGACCAGTAGTGAGGCCCCCGGATGCCGGGCGAGGTGGTGTTGCAGTTGGGCGCGCATGTCGAGGCGGGTACGGGCGTCGAGGGCGGCGAGTGGCTCGTCGAGGAGCAGCAGCGCCGGATCCACCGCGAGGGCACGGGCCAGCGCCACCCGCTGGGCCTGCCCACCGGAGAGTTGCCGGGGTTTGCGGCGGGCCTGCTCGGCCAGCCCGACCCGGGCGAGCCAGCCGGCCGCCTGCTGCCGGGCGCCGCGCCGGTCGGCGCCGTGCCGGCGGGGCCCGAACGCCACGTTGTCCAGCGCGGTCAGGTGCGGGAACAGCAGATAGTCCTGGAAGACCATCCCGATCCGGCGCCGCTCGGTGGGGATCCACCGGCGCGTGTCGGGCCGGTCGAGGTCCTGGCCCGCCAGGGTGATGTGTCCGCCGGACAGCGGTGCCAGGCCGGCGAGGGTACGCAGCGCGGTCGTCTTGCCAGCGCCGTTCGGGCCGAGCAGCGCCACGACCTCGCCGGCACCGATCCGCAGCGGCAGGTCGAGGTGGAACCGGCCGACCTCGACGACCAGGTGCGCGTCGAGCATCGGCGTACCGGCATCGGTCGTGGCAGCATCGGGCGTGGCGGCATCGGTCGTACCTAGCTCGGGCGTACCAGCATCGGTCGTACCGGTATCGGGCGTCGCGGCTTCGCCGGTCCCGGCGGTCACGGGCTGGTGATCCATCGGTCCCGGAGACTGGCGAGGATGACCACGGAGACGGTCAACAGGAGAAGGCTGAGCACGATCGCGGCCTCCAGATCGGTCTCCAGCGCGAGGTAGACGGCGAGCGGCATCGTCTGGGTACGACCGGGAAAGTTGCCCGCGAACGTGATGGTGGCGCCGAACTCGCCGAGTGCGCGGGCCCAGCACAGCACCGCCCCGGCGGCGATGCCGGGCCCGATCAGCGGCAACGTGACGTGGGTGAACGTGGTCCAGCGGCCGGCGCCGAGGGTGGCGGCGGCCTCCTCGTAGCGGGTGTCGGCACCCCGGAGCGCCCCCTCGACGGCGATGATCAGGAAGGGCATCGCCACGAACGCCTCGGCGAGCACCACACCGGCGGTGGTGAACGGCAGCGTGATCCCGAAGGTGGAGTCGAGCCAGCCGCCGAGCAGTCCCCGGCGGCCGAACACCAGCAGCAGGGCGACGCCCCCGACGACGGGTGGCAGGACGAGTGGAACGGTGACGAGCGCGCGTACGACGCGTCGGCCGGGAAACCGGACCCGGGCGAGCAGCCACGCCAGCGGTACGCCGAGGGCCAGGCAGAGCAGCGTGGCGAGGGTGGCGGTCAGCAGCGACAGCCGCAGCGCGGTAAGTACGCCCGGTTCGGCGAGTCGTGTGGGCAGTGTCGTCCACGGCGTACGGGCCAGGAGCCCGGCGAGCGGCAGCACCAGGAACAGCAGGCCGAGGGTGGCCGGGACCAGCAGCGCGACCGGGATCCGGCCGGTACGCCGACGCCGTCGCGGCGATCGGCCCACCGCTGGCCGGGTCGCCGTGTCGGCGTGGTCGAGAAGGGACATCGGTTACGGGGCCTGGAATCCGGCGGCGGTCAGTACGCCCCGGCCGGCGTCGGAGAGCACGTGGCTGACGAACGCCCGCGCCGCCGCCGGATTGGCCGCGTCCTTCAGCACGATGATCGGATAGTCGTTGACCGCTCCGGCCGACTCGGGGAACTCGATCCCGTCGACCTCGGCCGCCCCGGCCTTCGCGTCGGTGCGGTAGACCAGCGCGGCGTCCACCTCGCCGAGCCTGACCTTCGCCAGCGCCGCCTTGACGTCCTGCTCCAGGGTGACCGGGGTGAGTTCCACTCCGGCGGCGTCGAGGGCCTTTCGGGCTGCCGCCCCGCACGGCACCTGTTCGGCGCAGAGCGCGACCTTCGCGTCGGGTCCGGTCAGATCCACCAGCCCGGTCACCCCGTCCGGGTTCCCCTTCGGTACGGCGATGACGAGCTGGTTCTTCACGAACGTCGTCGGCGTACCGTCGCCGTTGCCGGCGCCGGTGACGGTCTTCATGTTCGCGGGTGCGGCGGAGGCGAACACGTCCGCCGGGGCACCCTGGTTGATCTGGTTCGCCAGTGCCGAACTGCCGGCGAAGCTGAACGTGACCTTCACGCCGGGGTTCGCCGCCTCGAAGTTCCTGCCGATGGTCGTGAACGACTCGGTCAGCGACGCGGCCGCGAACACCGTCACCGTGCCGGTGATCCCCGGGTCGCCGCCGTCCGCCGGAGCGCCGCCGCTGTCGCTGTCGCCGCAGGCCGTGACCGCCAGCACCGCGAGTGCGGCGACCGCGACCAGGGCGGTACGGAAGGGTCGTGTTCTCACGACGTGCTCCGTGCCCTGCTGCCGGCGTTCGACGTGGGCCGTTCGACCACCACCGTGGTCGACTTGATCACCGCAACGGCGAGTGAGCCGACCGCCAGGCCGAGTTCGTCGACGGCTTCGCGGCTCATCAGCGACACCAGCCGGAACGGTCCGGCCTGGATGTCGACCTGCGCCATCACGGTGTCCTTGACCACGGCGGTGACGATGCCCCGAAGCCGGTTGCGTGCCGAGGACTCGTCCGCGCGATCCGCCGGCTCGGCGGCCTGGGCCCGGACGAACGCGGCGAGGGCGACCCCGTCGATCACCCGGTGCCCGTACTCGTCCCGGAACGCGGGGAGGCGTCCGGCGTCGATCCACCGTCGCATGGTGTCCGCGCTGACCCCGAGGAGTTCTGCGGCCTCGCCGATCCGAAACACCGTCACGACAGCCACCCTAGTACGTCGCAACTGCGAGGCATAACGAGCTGTCCGGCTCGCATCGTCGGCCGATATCCGACGTGAAGCCCGCACCTGCGGGCAAGCTCACCAGCTAGGACGATCCGGTGCCGCCAGTCGCCGGTGGGATGGGGAAGTTGCGGTTGAAGACGTTGTCGGGGTCGTACCTGGCCTTGAGCCGGCGGAGCCGACCGAGGGTGGGCTCGGGGAACGCGTCGAGGAGTCGCTGCGGGTCGGTGTCGCTCTCGAAGCTCAGGTACATCCCGTCGAGGTGTTCGTAGAGGTCGGACCAGAGCTTGTCGAGCCGGGCCCGGCGGTCCGGCACCGTGGCGGCGAGCAGGGAGAAGTTCTGCCGCCGGTGCGGGTAGGCGGTCGCGTCCCGGTGTACGTCGTTGACGGCGCCGCCGACCGAGCGGAGCTGCACGATCAGTACGTCGCCGGAGCGGATCATCGTCTCGACGGAGGCCGCGACCTCCGGGGTGATGTGCCGGAGCAGGCCGCTGTGGACGTCGTCCAGGCCCTGTCCGTGGTGCCGGTTGCGGGACGGGGCGACGATCGCCGGGTACGGCACCAGTTGCGCCTGCTGGTCGAGGATCGGGCCGATCTCCAGGAACGGGGTCAGCGCGCGCTCCGCCGCCTCGATGTCGTCTCCGGCGTAGACCAGGGTGACCCGGGCCACCGGCGGGTTCTGCCGACGGGCCGGAAAGAGCGAGAGGAAGCTGGTCAGTTCCCGGGGCGCGTCCTCGGCCAGCCGTCCCCAGCGGTGCAGCAGTTCGGCGGCCCGGGTCGCGTCGACGGCGAGCTGGGCGTGGACGACGTTGCCGACCTCGTACGCCTCCAGTTCCAGCGCGGTCACGACACCGAAGTTGCCGCCGGCGCCCCGGATCGCCCAGAACAGGTCGGGGTGGTGCTCCGCGTCGGCGCGTACCAGGGTGCCGTCGGCGAGCACGATCTCGGCGGCCACGACGTGGTCGATGGTCAGGCCGAACCTGCGGGCCAGGTATCCGATTCCGCCGGTGGTGGCGAGTCCGCCGACGCCGACGTCGCCGTAGTCTCCGGAACTCATCGCCAGCCCGGCCGGGGCGAGCGCCTGGGCGACCTCGCCCCAGCGGGCGCCGGGTTCGAGACGGATCCGTCGGGTCGCCCGGTCGAGCACCTCGACCCTGTTCATCCTCGACAGGTCGAGCACGATCCCACCGTCGTTGGTCGACCGGCCGCTGATGCCGTGGCCGCCGCTGCGTACCGAGAGGGGTACGTCCCGGGCGCGGGTGTACGTCACCGCGTCGACCACCTCGGCGGCGTCGCGGGGACGGAGCACGATCGCTGGTGAGCCCTGGCGGCTGTAGGTGTGTCGGACCCGCTCGTACTCGGGGTCGCCCGGCTGCACCGCACCGGCGGCCAGCGAGGTGGGAAGTGCGGCGTGGTCGGTCCCGGGTTGGCGCCGGGTCAGGGTGACCGTCGACCGGGTCGGCCCGGTCGGGGCGGTGGCCTTCGTACGCTCCCTCGCCACGGCCTCGCGCAGCGCGGGGGCGACCTCGTGGCCGAAGGTGGAGATGATGCGCGGGTCGTCCCGGCCGACGATGAACGCGCTGAACCCCTCGTCGAGGACGAGCGGAAGTAGCTGGTCGACCCACTGCTCGGGCGTGCCCCGCAGGAACCCGCCGTCGGTGGCGGAGAAGTCGATCTGGAAGAGGTTGAGCAGTCGCCGGATCTGCCGTGGGTCCCGTCCCGCCGCTGTCGCCGCCTCGTCGAGAAGACGGTTCGCGGTGACCCGGTCCGGGGACTTCAGGTACTCCAGGGTCGGTAGCCAGCCGTCGGCCTTGCTGCCGGTCAGCGCCAGCATCCGCGGCTTGTACGCACCCAGCCAGATGTCGATGTCGTGTGCCGGCGTCGGGCCACGACGCATGCCCGGCACCGGATGGTGCTCGCCCCGCAGCCGCAGCGGTCCTCGGGTCGAGGTGTCCCAGGCGCCGCGCAGGATGTCGATCGCCTCGCTCAACGCGGCCACGCTGTCGGCGGGGGAGAGCCGGCCACCGCCCATGCCCTCGATGGCATCCCAGAACGCTCCGGCGCCGAGGCCGAGTTCGAACCGTCCGCCGGAGAGCAGATCCAGGCTTGCGGCGGCCCGGGCCAGCACGGCCGGTGGCCGTAGCGGCAGGTTCAGCACGTTCGCCGAGACGCGTAGCCGCTCGGTGCGGGCGGCGACCCAGCTCAGCAGGGTCCAGGTGTCGAGGAGGTCGGGGTTGTAGGGGTGGTCCTGGAAGGTGGCCAGGTCCAGCCCGGCCGACTCGGTCAGCTCGGCCAGCGCCACGACCCGTTCCGGATCGTTGGCGGTCGGCGTGAGGAACGTGCCGAACAGGAGTTCATGGCCGTAATCGGGCATTGCCCTCTCCTTGCTCGAAGCGATAGTTGATGCGGCAAGAAGTCTATCCAGCAAATATTTTGTCGGCCAACTTATCTTGTGGCCAACAGATCGCTGCTAGGCTCGGACCATGTCCGCCGACGGAGACGACGACGCCCGACCGGTTGCCCGCCGATCGGCCACGAACCTCGGCTGGTCGCTCGGGATGGTGCTGCGCCGCTGGCACGAACGCGTCGAGGAGGAACTCCGGGACCTGCCGCACGGCAGCCGGGGCTACCACATCCTCACCGTGGTCGTACACGACGAGGTGCCGACCCAGGGCGCCCTCGCGACCCGGCTGGCGATCGACCGGAGCGTCCTGACGTACCTGATCGACGACCTGGAATCGGCCGGTCTGCTCGAACGGCAGTTGGATCCCCGCGACCGGCGGGCCCGGCGGATCGTCGCCACCGGGCGGGGGCGCGAGGCGCTGGCGGACGCCGAACGCCGGGTCTCGCTCGCCGAGCAGCACGTGCTCGCCGGGCTTCCGGAGGACCAGCGGAGCATGTTCCGGGACGCTGCCGGGCGCGCCGCGGAGGCGATCCACGCCGCCGCACCCGGCACGGATCCCTGCATCGCGGTGCAGGACGTCCTGGATCCCCCCGCCGAGCAGCGCGTTCCCTGACCCGGACCCACGCGGCCCCCCGGCGGCCGGAGATCGGGTTTAGTAGCCACCGGCCTGGGGCAGTTTGCCCGGTACCGGGCCGCTCTGCGGCCAAGGTGGAGATACTTCGGGTGCTCGTGCTCGCCGGCCCGACCGCAGGATCGCGAGGGACCTCACGCGAGGCGCGGCGCCCGACGGGAAAGGAGCAGCCTGATGTCGCAGGCCCAGCAGTCCGAACCGAGCCAGCAACCACCCGGCACCCTGGACGCGATGCGGCGCAAGCCCGATCACGGCGAGGACTCGTACCGGGGATCCGGCCGCCTCGCGGGCAAGAGAGCCGTCATCACCGGTGGTGACAGCGGTATCGGCCGGGCGGTCGCGATCTCGTTCGCCCGCGAGGGTGCCGACGTGTTGATCTCCTATCTGAGTGAGCACGACGACGCCCGGGAAACCGCCAAGTTCGTCGAGGAGGCGGGCCGGCGGGCCGTCCTCGTGCCGGGGGACGTCGGCGACGCGGCGATGTGCCGGACGATCGTCGACCGGGCGGTCGAGGAACTCGGAGGCATCGACGTACTCGTGAACAACGCCGCGTACCAGATGACGCACGAGACCGTCGAAGAGATCACCGACGAGGAGTGGCAGCGCACCTTCGACGTCAACATCACGGCGATGTTCCGGCTCGTGCAGGCGGCACTGCCCCATCTCGGCCCCGGGGCGTCGATCATCAACACCAGCTCCATCAACTCCGACATGCCCCGCCCGACGCTGTTGCCGTACGCGACCACCAAGGGCGCGATCGCGAACTTCACCGGCGGTCTCGCCCAACTGCTCGGCGACCGTGGCATCCGGGTCAACAGCGTCGCGCCAGGTCCGATCTGGACTCCGCTGATCCCGTCGACCATGCCGCCCGAGCACGTCGAGGAGTTCGGCAAGAACACTCCGCTGGGCCGCCCCGGGCAGCCGAAAGAGGTCGCACCCGCGTACGTCCTGCTCGCCTCCGACGAGGCCAGCTACATCTCGGGAGCGGTGATCCCGGTGACCGGCGGCAAGCCCATCCTCTGAAGAGAAAGGAGCCGGTCATGCCGGCAGGGTCCAGCCCGAAGAGGGAACGGCAGTACAAGCACATCAAGGCCAGCGCGAAGCAGCGCGGCGAGTCCACGAAGCGCGCCGAGGAGATCGCCGCGCGTACCGTGAACAAGGAACGCGCCCGCTCCGGCGAGGCGAAGACCGCCAGCAGGTTGTCCGTCAAGGACGTCTCGTCCGGCCACCGGGGCGGCAAGCGGTCCCACACCGGTGCGCAGGGCCGCACCAAGGCGCAGCTCTACAACGAGGCCAAGAGCCGGAACATCAAGGGCCGCTCGACCATGAGCAAGGCCCAACTGGAGAAGGCCCTGGCACGCTGAGGCCGTCCGGGCCTCCGCTACCGTGCCCACCATGTTCGACCTTCTTGTCGTCGGCGGGCTGGGCGTGGACATCCCGGTCCGGGTGCCGGAACTTCCGCTGCCGGCGGCCGACTCGATCATCGTGCCGCCGTTCGAGCCGAGAATCGGCAACACCGGCGCCGGGGTGGCGCTCGCCGCCGAGGCACTCGGGCTGCGGGTGGCCCTGGTCGACGTGATCGGCGAGGACGCTTCCGGCGAGGTGGTGCGGGCGGCGCTCGCCCGCACCACCATCCACCACGTGCTGCGCACCGATCCCCGGGGCACCCGGCGGTCGGTGCTGCTGCTCGACCCGGCCGGCGGCCGGACCTCCCTGCACGATCCCCGAGGGCCGTGGACCGGACCGCCGCCGTTCGCGCCGGAGGAGTTGACGGAGCTGGTCGGCGCCGCCGCGCACGTACACCTGTCGATCATGGATTGGGCACTCGGGCTGCTGCCGGGCCTGCCGGCCGGACCGGCGACGAGCCCACCGGTCTCGACCGACCTGCACGACTGGGACGGCCGGAACGACTACCACCGCCCGTTCGCCGCCGCCGCCGATCTGGTCTTCGTCAGCGGCGCGGCACTCGGGGACCGTGCCGAGCGGATGGCCCGCGAACTGATCACGGACGGTCGGCCCCGGACCGCCGTGGTCACCCTTGGAGCCCGGGGCGCGCTGCTGGTCGGCGCGGACGGCCCGCTGGTACGGGTACCGGCCGCCGGGCCGCCGGCCCCGGTGCGGGACAGCACGGGTGCCGGCGACGCCTTCGTGGCCGGGTACGTCGCGGCGGCCCGGTCGCCCGGAACGCCGCCGGCCGAGGCGGCCGGGTACGCGGCCCGGGTGGCCGCCGCCGCCTGCACCCACGACGGGCTGGAATATCCGGCCGGGCTGCTGCCGCCGCTCGTTCCCGACCCCGGTGGGCGGGCCGACTAGAGTTCGGCGACCACCAGGTCGAGTTGACGCGGCCGGCCGGCGACGGGCGGCTGCTCCTCGACGGTGTACTTCAGGTCACGCAACGCCTCGACCAGCTTGCCGGGGGAGCGTGGTGCCGCCCCGGCCAGCATCAGGTCCCGGACCAGCCGGCCCTTCGTCGCCTTGTTGAAGTGGCTGACCACCGACCGGCGGGTCTCGCCGTTCACCACCTGCTCGTGCAGCACCCGTACGGCCAGCGTCCGCTCGGCCAGTCGACCGGTGGGCCGCCACATCGCCGCGTACCCGCTGGAGCGC